>JBPOHC010000650.1:0-75897 GCA_052035985.1 Myxococcota bacterium
CTCCGACGCTCACGCTCACGGCCGTCGGACACGCGCTGCCTGCGCACGCGGCGCTGATCTGCCCGACGTTGTTTCCGCCCCAGCAGTAGACGCTCGTGCCGACGAGGGCGCAGCAGTGATCCGTGCCGCACGAGAGGTTGCGCGGCGCGGGACCTGCGTCGGCGCCGAGCGGTGACGTCATCACATCGCGACCGTCGACGCACGACACGGCGGCGCCTCGAACGACGCACGCGATGTCACGCGTGACGCTCGCCTCCGTGACATTGCTCGTCCACTCCGTCGGGAACCTCGGCGAGCCGTCTCCCCAGCACTCCAGCGTGCCGCTCGTGTCGCGGGCGCAGGTCATCCGGTTCGACGCGGCGATCGTGGTGACGCGTGCTGTGGAGGTGCGTCTAACGCGCGTCGGCGCGGCGAAGCTCCGGTCGTGGGTGCCGTCGAGGGTGTGGTCGTTGTTGCTGCCGAAGCAGAGCACCTCGCCCGCGTCGTCGATCACGCACGTGTGCCGCGATCCCGCGGCGATCACGGGCGCGCCTCCGTCGGGAATGAGCGCGTGACCGACGGGTCCCGGCGCGACGGCGCTCGCGTCCGTGGGGCGGCACGATCCGGCATCGCTCACTGCGGGAACGTCGGTGACCGGGATGTCGGTGACGACCACGTCGGTTGCGTCGGTCGTGCTCGCGTCGATCACGTCGCTCACGGGCACGTCGGGCGTAGTCATGTCGATCGCGATCACGTCGCGCACGTCAGCAGCGTCGCTCACGTCGGTCACGTCCGTCGCGTCAGCCACGTCGGTCACGTCGGTCACATCGATCACATCGGACGCGTCGGTCACGTCGGTCGTGTCGCTTGCGACGACGTCAGGCGTCGACCTGTCCGCGGCGATCACGTCTGCGTCGGGCGTGTCGACGAACATGGTGTCCGTCATCATGGTGTCGCTCGCGGGCGCGTCGGGCGTGTCGGTGTCGGAGCTCACGCGATCGGCGGTCGCGTCGGCATGCACCTTCGGCGAGGTGGGGAGCTCGATGCAGCCCATGAGCAGCGCGAGCGTGAGCGTCAGCCGTCGCATCAGAAGGTCCCTCCGCAGGCGAGTCCGACGCCGCGTCCGCTCGGGCCGCACGAGAGCGTCGCGTGCGTCTGCCGCTCGCGCGCTTCAGGCCACGCGAGGAGCGCGATCCCTGCGACGGCGAAGAGACCGCCCGCGACGAAGCCCGTGAGCTCGACGGCGCGCCACGTCTCCGCGCTCGACCCGAGCGACTCGCACTGAGGCTGGCTCCCGTGACCGCTCAACGATGGGTCCCACGCGTAACCGCCGCCCGTGGCGTAACAGTTCGCGTCGGTGAACTCTGTGACCGCGCCGCGACCCGCGAGGTACGCGCCGACGCCGAGCGCGAGGCCCGCCGCGCCAACCCCGAGGGCCGCGATTCCGAAGGGACGAAGGCGCGACCCGGTGACCGCGCGAACGGGTCCGCGGTTCTCTTCATGCGGCGGCGGTGGAGGCGTGCGCTGCGTGGTCTGCGTGGTCGAGCTCTGCGCGTCAGGGATGCGATCGAGGTCGATGTCGACCGACACGGGCGCGTCGACGCCTCCGCGAATCGCCACGGGACGCACGGTCGCGAGGTGTCCCTGCGCGCGCAGCTCCACCGAGAGCGATCCCTCGGTGACGCGCAGCGGGTGTTCGAGCGGCAACGCGGCGCGACGAGCGCCTGCGATCCAGAGCTCGGCGCCGGGCGTACGCGAGCGCACCATGAGGTTGCCCAGGTGCGTGCGAATGAGCGAGAGCGCGCCGTCGAGTCCGCCCGCAGGCTCGCGGCGATTCGCGGTCACCCACGCGTCGTTCGAAGCGAGCGCGTCTACCATGTGCGCCTCTGCGTCGAGCCAATGTCCGATGGCGGCCTCGGCGAGCGCGACGCGCGCGAGCGTCCTCGGCGATCGGGTGCGCGCGTACACCTCGCGAAACACGTCGAGCGCCTCGGCGTCGCGACCCTGCACGCGGAGGCTCTGTCCTACGGCCTCGCGCGGGTCTTCAGGCGCGACCTGCGCGATGACGGATGCGCTCGCGAGGGTGATCGACGCGGCGAGCGAGGCAGCGACGAAGCGGGCTACGGGGCTGGGCATCGAATGGGCCTCTAGAGAATCGGGACGCCCGCGGTTCCACGGGTGACCTGCGGGGGCTGCGGCGCGACGGGCTGCGCGTTCACGGGCGGCGTGATGACGATCTGCGCGCGCGGCGTGCGAGCGTCGTGGCCCTGGTGCGGCGACCTCGGGCGCGCGTCGCCTCCCGCGGTCTGCTGTGTGACGTTGGCTGTCACTTCCGCGGGATGATCCGCGGAGGCGTCGGGCGTCGCGGAGATCTGCGTGACGACCACGCCCGCGTCATGGGTCTCGACGCGCGGCGACGCTGCGTCCGACGCTTCGAGCGCCGCGTGATCGACATGCGAGGGCGTCTCCGCGGGGCTGCGGCGAAGGCCCACGACGAGCGCGCCCGCGAGCGCCGCCGCGACGACCGCGACGATCGCGACGACGGGGCCGCGCTTCTTCGGCGGCTCACTCCGTCGAAACACGGGCGGCGCGCCGACGACGGTCTCGATGCGCGCGGTCTTCTTCGCCACGGGCGACTGCGCCTCCGGGGCGAGCGGCGTCTCGCGGAGGCCGGGATCGTCGGGTGGGGGCTGCGCGGGCGGCGTCGACGGCGTGGTGCCGTCGCCGAACTCCGTCGACCAGCTCGTGCGGACCGCCGTGCTCGCGAAGGGGAGCAGCACGCGACCCAGCTCGCGCACCGAGGGATACCGCCGCTCGAGGTCGACCGAGAGGGCGCGCGTCACGGCCTCGTCGAGCGCCTCGGGGATCGTCGGAACAAGCGTTCGAAGCGGTGGGGGCGCGCCCGCGGCGACGCGCGAGAGCACCGCGAGGAGCGTCTCGCCGTCGAAGGGCAGCGCGCCCGAGAGCGCCTCGTAGAGGATCACCCCGAGCGCCCACTGATCCGAGCGCGCGTCGACCGAGCGCGAGCGCTGGATCTGCTCGGGAGACATGTAATAGGGCGTCCCGAGGATGGAGTTGGTGCGCGTGATCGCGGGCGAAGCCTTGTCTTCGGCGACGCGCGCGATGCCGAAATCGAGGAGCTTGGGGTGGATCACCCCGGGCCGCGGAACCGTGAGAAAGAGGTTCTCGGGCTTGAGGTCCCTGTGCACGATCCCCGCGTCGTGGACCTTCGCCACGGCGGAGAGCACGGGCACCATGATGTTCGCCACGTCGCGCGGCGAGAGGCGCCCCTCGCGAGAGATGCGCGCGGAGAGGGTCTCGCCTTCGAGGTACTCCATCGCGATGAAGGGCGTCCCCGCGTGCACGCCCACGTCGAACACGTCGACGATGTGCGGGTGCGTGAGCCGCGCCGCCGTCTGCGCCTCTCGCACGAAGCGCGTCAGCGTCTCGACGGGAAACACCGCCTGCGCGCGCAACACCTTGAGCGCCACGCGCTTGCCGAGCGGCGTGCGAACGGCCTCGTAGACCATCCCGAACGAGCCCTGCCCGAGCTTGCGGACGATCTCGTACGGGCCGAACACGGCGCCCGCGGGGAGGGCCTCCGTGTCTTCGTCCGCATCGGTGCCCGCCAGCGTGCTCATCGCCTCCGCGTCGCGAACCTTACCAAATGTCCGCGCGCATCGAGAACGTTCCGACGCTTTGAAAGAAGCGCTATCGCGCGCTCCGTGCGTCGCCCTCGTCGCTCGCGGCGGGCGGGGCGTGGCTCGCGGCGCGTCGATCGCTCCACTCGTCCCAGACCCAGCCCACGAAGGCGCCGATGACCACGGCCGCGACGACGAGCGCGATCTGCACGCGGGGCTTCGGCGCGGGCGCCTGACGCCAGTTTCGACGCTGCACGCGCCGGGCGATGAGCAGCGCCGTGGGGCTCCCCTCGGGCACGTCGAGCATCGCCGCGAGGGCCGTGATCGACATCTTGTCAGCGCGCCGCGCGTCGTCGCCCTCGACGCCCGACTCCTTGAGCGCGATCGCGTAGAGGAGCTGATGCGTCGCCGGGAGCACCGACTCGCACGGCCTGAGCTGCTCGACGACCTTGCTCCACTGGCTCTGCCCGATCAGCGCGTCGAGCGCGTGCATCGGCGGAATCTGCGTGCGGACCGACTGCACCTCGACCACGTCGACGAGGCCCTGCACCCCCGCGCCCGCGCTCTGCGGTGACACCCTCGCAACCCCTGAAGGGCGGTCGTCCTCGTGCAACCTCGCGAGCTCCGGTTCGGCCATGATGGAAAGCACGCTACCATCGGCCCGTACGCCGCCGAAGCCCGAAAATGCCTTTGCAGCCGGGCGTTGCATCCGTGCGATCTTCGCCGCGTGCGACGACGGAGGCGAGCGCAAGGCCCCACGGCACCGTCCCCCAACGACGCGGCGGAGGCGACGGAATCACCGCGCCGTCCTCGCTGGATGGCCTTCGCGCTGCTCGCGCTTCTGAGCGTGATCCCGTGGCTCGACGCCGTGTCTCCCGCGCTCGTCGTCGACGACGCGTCGTTTCCGCCCGAGCCCTCGCGGACGCTCACCCTCGCGACCCTCGGCCGCTACTTTCGCGAAGACGCCTGGGCCGCGGTGCGCGTGAGCACGGGCGCGTACCGTCCCCTCGCGCTGTCTCTCACGCGCGTCGAGTCGCTGCTCTGGGAGACCGACCCCCGCGGCTATCACCTCTCGTGCGTGGCGACGCACATCGCCGTCACCCTCGCGCTCTTCGCGCTGCTCTCCGCGGTGCTGCGCGCCGTGAAGCGACCCGACGAAGACGATCGCGCCGCCGACCTCGCCGCGTGGATGTCCGCGCTGGTCTTCGGTGTTCACCCCATCCACACCGAGGCCGTCGACTCGATCTTCAACCGCTCCGAGGTGCTCGCCACGCTCGGCGTCACGCTCGCGCTCCTGGTCGTCGTCCGCCTCGCCGAGAAGCGCCCCCGCGTCGCGTGGAGCCTCACCGCCGCGCTCTACCTCCTCTCGCTCCTCTCGAAGGAGAGCGCCGCCACGCTCCCCGCGCTCGCCGCCGTCGCTCTCCTCCTGCTTCGACGGCCCGCGGACCTCCGCGCTGCGGTGCGTGTGATCGCGCCGACGGTGATCCTCGCGGCGCCCCTCGCGCTCTACCTCGTGATGCGCTCGCGCGCGCTCGAACACCTCACCTTCGACACCTCGCAGGGACGCGGTCTCGCCGCGCCGACCTCGTGGCCCGAGCGCCTCGCGTCGACGGTGACCGCGCTCCGTGAGTTCTGGCGCATGCTCGCGTGGCCGCTCCCGCTGCGGGCCTCGTACGACGACTTCACGTCGCGCGGCGTCGCCCTCGCGCTGGCCCTTCACTGCGCCCTCCTCGGCGCGTCGATCGCGCTTCGCAGAAGGGCTCCCGCGTTGCTGGCGGGCGTCGCGATGGTGTACCTCGCGCTGCTCCCGGTGACGCGACTCGTGTCGCACCTCGGTGTCGTCGTGACCGTCGCGGAGCGCTACGTGTACCTCCCGTCGGTGGGCTTCGCGCTGGCGCTCGGAGGCATCTTCCTCGCGGTGTCGCGTCGCGGCGTCGAGGTGACGCTCGTCGCGGGCGCCGCGCTCTACCTCGCGCTCGCGCCGATGACCTGGCTCCGCAACGACGACTGGCGCTCCGACCTCGCGTTCTGGGAGTCAGAGACCGCCGCCGCGCCCCAGAACCCCGACGCGTGGAAGTGGCTCACCGCCGCGTACATGAACGCGAACCGCTGGGACGACGTCGTTCGCGTCTGCGACGAGCGCGAGCGCCAGGGCGTGCGGCACGCGCCGCTGCTGGTCCACTGCTCCTTCGCGTACGACAACCGCGGCCGACCCGCCGACGCCGAGCGCGCGATCACCGCGGCGGCCTCGCTCGAAGCGTCACCGGTGATCCTCACGACGCTGGCGCGGCGACAGGTGCGCGCGGCGCGACTCGACGACGCGAGGGCCACGTACGAGCGCGCGATCGCGGCCGAGGTCGACCCCGTTCGCAGAGACACGACGCGCGGCGAGATGCTGCTTCGGACGTATCCTGACCGCGCCGCCGAAGCCGAGGAAGCCTACGCGAGGGCGCTCGCTGTGGAGCCTCGCTACGAGGCCGCGCGGGTGGGCATGGAGCGCGCGCGACGGGCGAGGGGCGCGTCGCCGACGCGGTGAAGTCAGCGCTTGACGCAGCGAAGCGGCTACGTCTTCCATCGACGGCGACACGGAATCGCCGGGGCTTCTAAGAGTTGCCCTTCCGTGAGCGGGCGAAGGGCCGCGACGCGACCGCGATGACCGACGACGTGTTTCAGTTGGAAGGAACGATGATCGACCAGAAATACCGGGTCGGTCCCGTCGTCGCGCGCGGAGGGTTCGGGGTGGTCTATCGCGGCGAGCAGGTTCGCCTCCGCCGCCCCGTCGCGATCAAGGTGCTGTCGTGGACGGGCGACCCTTCGATCGCCGTCGACGACATCGCCGAGCAGTTCGTCGCCGAGGCGGAGCTCCTCGCGCAGCTCGATCACCCGGCGATCGTCCGCGTGCTCGACGTCGGCTCCACGCAGTCGCCCGTCGGACGCAGCGCCCTGTGGATGGCCCTGGAGTGGGTCGAGGGGTGCACGCTGGTCGACGACATCCTCGCCCGCCCGGCCGACGCGCGACGCACGCCCGCGGAGTGCCTCGCGCTGCTCCGTCCCGTCGTCGAGGCGCTCGCGCTCGCCCACGCGCACGGCATCGCGCACAGAGACATCAAGCCGGGCAACATCATGCTCGTGACGCCTCCCGCAGACGCTGCGCGCGCGGTGGGGCGCCCGCTGGTGCGGCTGCTCGACTTCGGGATCGCGAAGGTGATGGCTTCCGACGAGCACCGCCCCACCACGGGCGAGACCGCCACGACGTCAAAGCTCAGCGCGTTCTCCGCTCGCTACGCAGCGCCCGAGCAGATCAGCGGATCACGCACGGGCCCCTGGACCGACGTTCACGCCATCGCGCTGGTCTTCACGCACCTGCTCACCATGCGCGCGCCCTATCCGGGCGACGACGCCTTGAGCGTGGCCGCGCGCGCGCTCGCCGCAGATCGCCCGACCCCGCGCGCCTTCGGCGTCGACGTCGGCGCGTGGGAGCCCGTGCTCGCGAAAGCGCTCTCGCTGCACCCCGCGGAGCGCTATCCCGACGCGGGCGCGCTGCTCGCGGCCCTCGACGCCGCCCTCGCCGAGAGCCGCCCGCGAGCGCGCGAAGACGCCCTCGATGGCACGGTCGCGCCAGCGCTCTCGCCTCGCTCCGAGCCGCGCATCGTTCCCGCTGCGTCGCCCGAGGCGTCGGAGGTGGTGCGAGACGCTCTCGGCGACAGCGTTCGAGCGGATGAACGCGCGGCACCCGTCGACCCGGTGCGACGCTTCGGCGCGCGTCACGCCGTCGCGGCGATGGCCCTCGTCGCGATCGTCGCGCTGGTCGTGGGCGCGCTGCGACGAGCCGACGGCGAGCGCGAGACGTCGGTCCCGCGACGCGTCGTCTCGCTCGACGTCCCGGTGACGCCGGTCGACGAGCCGGTGACCGCCTCCCTCGACGCCTCCACCGCGGACCTCGACGACGCCGTCTCCACGGTGAACGACGCCGCGGATGTCGCCGACGCGCCGACGCGGCGGGCGCCTCCAACGCCTCTGCTGCGCGCGCATCGCGACGCCGGACCGCGGCCCACGACGGTGCCGCCGATCCCGCTCGGCCCGTGAGCGCTGAAGTGAGGCGCGTCTCCCGGCGCCGATTCGGGATACGATCCGCGCCCTGCTCATGAGAACGATCGGGCGCTGTTGCCTTGTGGGGGTCACGCTGCTCGCCGCCGCGTCGGCGATGGCGCAACCCGTCGACGAGCGCGCGCAGCTCCAGCAGGGCGCCGAGGCCGCGTATCGTCGAGGCCGTCACGCCGAGGCCCTCGACTTCGCGATGCGCGCTGGCAACCTCGGGATGACCCCGCAGCTCCGGCTCTTCATCGGCATCCAGCACGAGGCGCTCGGTCACACGATCGAGGCGCTCGAGTCGGCCGAGCGATGCGTCCGCGAGACGGCCGCCGCGCCTCCCTCGGCCGTGCGCGCGCAGGTGCTCGAACGGTGCAACCAGATGGTCGAGGCGCTCGGGCATCGCGTCGGGCGCGTCGTGGTGCTCACGCCCGAGCCCGCGCCGACGGGGTTGCTTGTGCGCATGCAGGGCGCCGAGCTCGACGCGTCGCGGTGGCGAACGCCGGTGCCCGTGCTTCCCGGTCCGGTCGTCGTCGAGGCGGTGTCGCCCGATGGGCTCACGCTGCGCCGCGAGGTCAACGTCGCCGTTGGGGCGCGCGTCGAGGTCTCGCTCGAACAGATCGCGAGAACCGCACCCACAACGCAACCCGCGCCTCCGCCCGAGCCCGTCGCGCCGCCGGTCGTCGCACCGGTCGTCGTGCCGGTCGTTGCGCCGGTCGCGCGCGTGTTGCCGCCGCGAGACGTCGTCGCGTCGCCGCTTCCGTCACGCCCGCTCGCGCCCTGGATCGTCGCCGCCGCGGGAGGCGCGCTCGCCGTCGTGGGCGCGTCGCTGATCTTCGTGCGAGACGCGCGCGTCGAGGAGCGCGATCAGGCGTGCCCCGGGATGACCTGCGACGCCGCCCCGCTCCAGCGCGCTACGTCCGCGGACGACGAGGCGCGCGCGTGGCAGACCGCGGCGTACGTGACGATGGGAGCGGGCGCGGCCCTCGCGGTCGGAGGCGTCGTGTGGGGCGTCGTCGCGTGGCGCTCACCGCGCGCCTCGTCGGCGTTGCGGCCCGCGTGGAACCTCGCCGCGGGCGGCGCGACGCTCGGACTCACGGGTTCGTTCTGAGCGCGCTCGCGGGCGTCACCAGGCGATCGCCGTCGCCGCGATGCGCACCGACGGAGCCCCGATGCCGCGCTGTCCGTTCCGATCGTCGCCCCAGCACCACACCGTGCGATCGGAGCGCGCGACGCACGCGTGACGGGCGCCCACGGCGAGGCTCACCGCGCCCGTGAGCGGGCTGCCGTCTTCGCGCGTGATGGCCGTCGGCGCGTAGTTCCACCGCGGCGTGCGGCTCCCGAGCTGACCGTAGTCGTTGCGTCCCCAGCACCGCACGGCGCCGTCGGCGACGAGCGCGCACGCGAAGCGGTCGCCCACGCGCACCGTCGTGGCGTTCGAGACGCCCGCGATCACCGCGGGGACGCGGCTTCCGAGCGTCGGGGCGCGTCCGAGTGCGCCGCATGAAAAGTCACCCCAGCACCACACGCTTCCGTCGCTCGAGACCGCGCAGGTCGAGCGCACCCCTGCGCTCACATCGATCACCGACGTGAGCCCCGCGAGCGTCGTAGGCGGTGCGTCCGACACGCCCAACACGCCGTTGACCTCGCCCTCGCCGTTGTAGCCCCAGCACGCCACGGGACCTCCGCGCGCGCCATCGACGCTGCCCCACGCGCAGGCGTGCCAGCCTCCCGCCGTGACGCCCACCGGAGCGAGCGCCGCGAGGGCGACGCGCTGCTCGTCGGGGTGCGCGTCACCCGCGCAGGTCGATCCCATGAAGCCGCGTGTGGTCTGGCAGTGGTAGTCCGCGCCCCAGCACCCGACGCCGCCCGCGCGCAGCGAGCATGTGAAGTTCGATCCCGCCGCCGACGAGGTGACACCAGCGGTCTGGCTCGCGACGACCTCCGCGCCGACGCGCTCGGAGTACGAGAGCATGCCGAGCTGAGACGCCGCGTTGCTGCCCCAGCAGAGCAACGATCCGTCTCTGCGCGTCGCGCAGGAGTGCGCCGCGCCCGCGCTCAACTGCGCGACGTTGGCGATGGGCGTGTCGAGTCCGTCGTGGAGCACCGCTTCGACGGGGCGCCCGGTGTCGAGCGGCGACGCGCCCGCCGCGAGCGCGTCTCCGAGCTGTCGGTTGCGGTTGCGTCCCCAGCAACGAACGCCTCCGCTCGCGGTGCGGGCGCAGGTGTGCGCCGCGCCTGCGGCGACCTCCACGGCGTCGCTCAGCGCCTCGACGGGACGCGCTGCGAACACGGGGGTCGCCTCGGCGATCTGTCCTGTCGATCGGTCGCCCCAGCAACGCACGCCGCCGCGCGCGGTGGCGCACGCGCCGTGAGCGCTCGACGAGAGCGACGTCGGCTCACCGGCCGCGAAGCCTCCGACCCGCGACAGGCCAGCGGCGACGGGCTGATGATGCGTCCACGTGCCGCAGCAGTGCACCTCGGAGGCGCCTGCGCTGCCGCGGATCACGCAGGTGTGCTCTGCGCCGAGCGCGACGGCGGTGACCCCGGTGACGCCCGTGACCTCGATCGGAGAGGTCGCGCAGTATGTCCCGTCGCACACCTCTGTCGTGGTCCGGCAGAGCTGCCCCGACTCGTTTCTGCCCCAACACCAGAGGGCGCCGCTCGTGAGCCGCGCGCACGCGTGGTTGAGGCTCGCGTCGAGGCCGGCGACACCTCGGAGCGAGGCGATCGCGCGAGGGGACGGCGAGCAGGGATATCCCCCGCACATCATCGAGGCCCCGCCGTCGTTGCGACCGCGGCCGAGCTGACTGTAGTTGTCGACCCCCCAGCACTGGACGGTGCCGTCGGTCATGCGCGCGCAGGTGTAACGCGGGCCCGCGGCGACCTCGGCGACGCCCGTCAGCGCGACACCCGGCGCCGACTGCACGGGTCGGAACACGTCGTCGAAATCATCGACGCCTCCGTCTGCCGCGCCGAGGTATCCGCGCCCGAGCTGACCGTACTCGTTGGTGCCGCGGCACTGCGCGCTCCCGTCGTCGAGCACCGCGCAGACGTGCATGTCTCCCGATGCGAGCTGCACGGCGGGACGAGCCGTGGCGACGATGCGCGGCGCGGCGTACTCGTTCCAGCAGACGACCTCGCCTCGCCGCGTGAGCGCGCAGATGTCTCGGCCTCCGACGACGACCTGGCGCACGTCGACGAGGCTCGGAGCCGCGATGAGCACGGGCCTCACGGGGTCGTTGCACCCGTCTGAACCCGGCACGACCCCCGGGCGACTGCCCCAACACCACACGCGCCCCGAAGCGCTCCACGCGCAGGTCGCGGTCCCATCGTCGACCTCGGACTTCTCGCTCGCGGTCCCGACGATCTCCTCGCACACGCCCGCGTTGCAGGGGCCCGCGCAACAGGTCGTGCCGCAGCTCACGGGCGTCGCACCCGAGCACCCGACGTCCGCGCCAACGTCGGGCACGTCGACATCGCTCGCAGGCACGTCGACATCGCTCGTAGGCACGTCGACATCGCTCGAAGGCACGTCCGCATCGTTGCCCACGACGTCGGCGTCCGCGGAGGATGTGCTCGCGTCGCCGCGAAGCGTGCCTTGCCAGGCGCTCAGCGGGCAGCCGCTGATCCCGAGCGCGAGGCAAAGGAGCACGACCGAGGCGCCCCGCAGTCTCGAATCCACGGACATGATCGCGCGAGTATAGACGCTCGCGGCCACGCGGGAAGCGCTGAAGCCCCGGCGCGATCGCGAGCCCTGCCTCGACGTAACGTCAGCCGCGGAAGATCGATCGGCGCTGACGGAGCGCGCGGTCGAGCGTGTCCTGGATCGTCGTGCGGAGCTTCTCGTTGAGGCGCCCCACGAGCACCTCGTCGTCGGCCGCGTCGGGGCCGTACGAGTCCATGGGCATGGGGTCGCAGAAGATGATCCGCCACTTCGACGGAAGCGGCAGCGCGCCCGCCGCGCCGAGGAGCGGAAAGGTCGGCGTGATGGGCACGTACGGCACGCTCAGGAGCCGCGCGAAGAAGTTGCTCGGACCGAGGAGCGGATGGGTCTCTTCGGCGCCCACGATCGCCACGGGGACGATGGGCGTGCGCGTGCGGATCGCGAGCTTGATGTGCCCGCCGCGACCGAAGCGCTGGAGCTTGTACCGGTCGCGGTAGAGCTTCGCGATGCCCTTCACGCCCTCGGGAAACATCGCCACGCACGACTCGCCACGAAGCAGTCGCTCGGCGTTCTCCTGGCACGCGCGCACGGCGCCGAGGCGCGTCAGCCACGCGCCCATGAACGGCAGGTGCGAGACGAAATCCTCCGCGAGCCAGCGGAGCTGACGACCCGTGGGGTGCTCCTTGCGCATCGCCGCGGCGAGCATGATCCCGTCGTAGGGAATCGCGCCCGAGTGGTTCGCCACGAGCGCCACGCGGCCCTCGGCGGGCACCGCGTCGATGCCCTCGACGTCGATGCGCCACCATCGATCGTAGAGAAAATCGAAGAGCGGCCTGAGGCGCGCGTCGTAGCTCGGGTCGTAGCCGAACGCGTCGACCTCCTCGGCGCGGTCGCGCATCGCCACGCGGCCCCAACGACGGAGGTAGAAGTCGCTCGCGAGCAGCTCCTTGTTCACGTCGAACGCGCCCGCCTCGTCGCGCTCTGTCGCCACGTCGGTGCGGGGCACGGTCGCGCCCGCTGCCGCCGCGCGGAGCTTGTCAGTGACGCGTTCGAGGAGCGGCTGCGCCTGATCCTTCGAGGCCTCGAGCAGCGTGTCGAGGCGCGCCTCGAGCTCTCGGATCGTGCGCTCCAGGTCTTCGGGAGATTCGTCCGCGCCCTGCGCGGCGACGGATGCGCGCTCATCGACGGCGACCTCGGGCGGCAGATCGGCGCCACCGACGGGCTCTTCCGAAGGCTCTTCAGCGGCCGCACTCGCGTCGGTCGCGGTCACCGCGGCGGTGGTGCTCGCAGCCTCTTGCGGCAGCGCATCTTCATCGAGCTCGACCTCGGGCGGCGCCTCGGCCGTCGCAGAGATCACCACGTCGGGCGCGCCGTCACCCTCGGAGATCACCACCTCGGGCGGCGCCTCGGGCTCGGCCGAGATGCGCACCGAGAAGTCGATCTCGGTCTCCCCATCGGGCTGCTCGATCACGGGGACCTTCGCAGGCGGAGGCGCGATCACCTCGGAGGCCGCGGCCTCACCGGGCGGGGCCTTGGAGCGTCGTGGAGCCTTCGGCGGCGTCGACGCGCGAGGCTTCGGAGGCGCGGAGGCGCGGGGCTTCGGGGGCACCGACGCGCGGGGCTTCGGGGCGCCCGACGGACGCTTCGGGGCGCCCGACTTCGCCTTCGCATCGGCGGCGGGCTCTTCAGGGGCGCCGTCCGAGAAGGGGTCGTCGCCGAGGACTCGTCTGGCCATTGGGAGTCTACCGTTTCTCTTCCAGATCAGAGTGGGGCCGAGGTGCGGAGCAGGTGCGCGTCGCGGAGGCTCTGCGCGCCCGCGTGATCGAGCACGGCCTCGCGGGTCGTGAAGGCCGGTCGCCACCGCAGCTCGCGCGCGGCGAGCTCGATGTCGGCCACGCAGACCCACCGCAGATAGTCGAGGAACATCCACGGCGCCTCGCTGAGCTGCGCGGCCCACAGCGCGCGCGCGAGCGGATAGGCCACCGGGTGCGCCACGGGGAGCCCCATGCGGCCCGCGAGCTTGATCACCGTCGAGAGGGGCAGCACGCCGTCGCTCGCGATGTTGAACACGCCCGGCGCGTCGCGCATCACCGCGAGCTTGAAGGCCGCGAGGGCGTCGACCTCGTGCGTGAACTGCATCAGCGGATCGAAGCCGAGGAGCGTCGGCACGAGCCTCCGCCCGAGGTAGTGCGTGAGGTAGTTGTCGACCGTGGGACCGAGGATGGGCGCCACGCGCAGCACGCTCACCACCGTTGCCGGCATCTGCTTGGCGAAGCGCGCGACGACCTGCTCGGCCTCGATCTTGTCGCGGAGAAAGCGGCTGTCGGGGTGGCCCTTGAGCGGCTGCGACTCGACGATGTAGTTCGGGTTCGAGGGCTCGGCGCCGTAGAGGATCGTCTGCGACCAGAGGATGAACTTGCGCACCGGCCGCTCGCGGCAGGCGTTGAGCACGTGCATGGTGCCCACGCTCTCGAGCTCGTGCGCCCACGCGCTCGCGTGCGTCGGCGACGAGAGGAACGCGAGGTGGAGGAAGGTATCCACGTCCTCGGCGGCGAGGATCTCGGCGATGCGCGCGTCGACGGAGGGCTGCGTGAGGTCGACCTTGTAGAAGCGGGTCTTGCGGCCGCCCGTGGGCGGGCACTTCACGTCGAACGCGAGGATGCGCCCCACGCGGTCGTCGTCTTCGAGGAGGCCGATGAGGTTCCTCCCGAGAAAGGCGTCGGCGCCGGTGAGGGCCACCGTGCGCTTCGCGCGGGCTCCGCGCGCCACTCGCATCGTCTCGTTGCGTCCGTCGGTCATTGGGTGCGTCTCGGGTCCCCGATTGCGCGCCCCGTGAGAGTCGGTGCTCCCCCGACGGCGCAGGATCGTTGTGATGCCGCGCCGATGCGCCCGACGCGGCCGTAACGGGGCGCCGACGCTATCACAGTTCTCAGCCCCGGTGACGCAGCGCGTTCAAGCGCTCGAAAGCCCTTGAATTATGTATGATTCCTTCGAGCGACCCGTCGTGAACCTCCCCTCTCTCCGCCCGCTCTCGCGGCTCCTCGTCGTCGCGCTCGCCGTCGCGTGCAGCGCGCCCGCCGACGCGCTCGACGCGGGTGACGACGCCCCCGACGCGCCCTTCGACCCCTGCGGACGGCCGTGTCCGTCGGGGCAGGTGTGCCGCTCGCTCCGCTGCGTCCCCATCGGCGACGCGGGGAGCAGCGACGTGGTCGACGCATCAAGAATCGACGTGATCGCGTCTTTCGACGGCCCGTCGGTCGCGTGCTGCCCCATCGACCGCTTCACCACCTGCGGCTGCGTGCGCGTGGGCGGAACGATGCAGACCGGGCGCGCGTGCAGAACGGTCTGCGGCGAAGGCTATCCCGAGTTCTGGCGGCAGAGCAGGGACCTCAACGGCTGCCCCGTGTGGCTCTCGTCAGGCATCGCGTGCCGCGACGCGGGAGACGACGACGGTGCGCTCGACGCAGAAGAAGCGGGCTCCTCCGGGGCGACGAGCGATCTGGGGCTGATGCAGTGACGGCGTTGACGAGACGTTGACCCGTTGGTTTCCGCAGGAATAGATTCCGCGGCTCCCTCTCGATGAGACCCTCGAAGCTCCTCTGGGCGATCCCCTCGGCGACCTTTCACGCGAGCCGCAACCTCGTGTTTCGCCGCGCCCCTCGCGTCGCGAGCGCGCTCCTCCGACTCGGCAACGTGTCGGGCCGCGGCGGCGCGCACGAGGGCCCACGCGCCGTCGACTACTTCCGCGGCGTGGTCTCGGACTACGAGCAGATCGCGGTGCACACGGGCGTCGTGAGCGACGCGAAGGAGCTCTTCCGCGGCCGCAAGGTGCTCGAGCTCGGCCCCGGTGACACGCGCGCCGTGGCCCTCATGGCGAAGCTCCGCGGAGCGCGTCAGGTCGACGGCCTCGACGCCTTCGACATCACCTCGCGCGACGAGCGCTACCTCCGCGGCATCTACGAGCCCCTCATGGAGCGCGACGGCGAGACCGGCGGCTTCCCCCGCGCGAGGGAGCTCCTCCGCGACACGCGCATGCTCCACGACCGCGAGCGTCTGCGCGCCTCCGACGCGCGCTACGACCTCGTGATCTCGCGCGCCGTGCTCGAACACGTCACCGACCTTGACGGGCTCTTCGAAGACCTCGCGCGGGTCACCACGCCCGACGCGGTGCAGATCCACAAGGTCGACCTCCGCTGCCACGGCAACAAGTTCGACCACGAGCTCGACTTCCTGATGTTCCCCGAGATGGTGTACCGCGCGATGGCGTCGCATACGGGGATGCCCAACCGCGTGCGCGTCCCCGGCTACCTCGACCTCGGCGCGCGCCACGGCTTTGCGCTCGTGTACGCGGGCGCCACGCACCGCATCTCGGTGGCCGAGGCGGCCTCCGTGCGCGACCAGCTCGCGCCGCCGTTCAGGGACATGCCGTTGCAAGCGCTCGCGGTGCTCGGCGTGTGGCTCGTGCTCGTGGGCAAGCAGCACCCCCTCGCGGCGAAGGCGCTGGCGGACCTCACGACCGAGGCGCTCCCCGTGGCGCCGGCGGAGATCCTCTCGCCGTTCTGAAGGGCTGCGCTCAGCCCTCCAGCGCGACGTCGACGACCACCGGGCGGTGATCCGAAGCGTCGCTCTCGACCACTTCGACCGCCGTCACGCGGAGCCTCGGCGCCAGGGCGCGCGACGCCATCACGTAGTCGATGCGCGTGTCGAAGCGGCTCGTGATCGCGAGCCTCGCGGGCAGCGGCGCGTCGGGCGTCGGCGCCGCGTAAAGCCGCACGACGTCGACCCACCCGAGCGCATCGACCCGCTGCATGAGCGCCTCGGAGGGAGCCTCCCAGTCGTTGCGCCGTCGCACCTCGGCGATCGCCTCCCAGCGCGCGGGCTCGTAATCCGAAGCGCGGAGCGCGTTGAGATCACCGAGCACCAGGGCCGCCTCGCCGCGGAGCCCGAGCGCCTCGTGGAGCAGTTCGAACTGACGCACGCGTCGGTGTTCGGAGATGTGGTCGAGGTGCGCAGCCGCGACGACGACCACGCCGTGCTCCGTGTCGATGCCCGCGATGGCCGCGCTCCGAAGCTCCCCGGGGCCTGCGTCGAGCTCGAGCGCGCCGCTCCACCGCGGACGCGCGCGCGTGAGGAGCACGTTGTCTGCCCACCACGCCGGGGCGCGCTGGACGTGCATCTTCAACGCCGCGGCGATGCGCTCGAGCCTCCCCTCGCGAGGGACCTCCTGGAGGGCGACGACGTCGCACGCGAGCTCCGAGAGTAGCGCCTCGATGCGCTCGCCGTTGCCTCGCCCGCGGCCGTCGACCCAGTCGTGGACGTTGAGCGTACAGAGGCGCATCACGCCGCTCGCGGGCGGTCGATGAACTCGCGGAACCACAGCTCCAGCATGAGCAGGGCCCACACCTGGTAGGTCTCGGGCGACGACGTGTCGAGCGACGCGACGAGCTTCGAAACCTCCGTCGGATCGAGCATCCCACGCTCGCGCGCGGTCTTGTCGAGCAGCGTGTCGTGCACCACCTCGCGGAGGTCATTGCGCAGCCAGTGATCGAGCGGAATCCCGAAGCCCATCTTCGGCCGGTGCAGGATCTCCCAGGGGAGGAGCTCCTTCGCGGCCCTTCGCAGGAGGTACTTTCCGCGAACGCGCATGAGGAGGTGCGAGGGGAGCCTCGCGGCGAACTCCATCACGGCCGTGTCGAGGAGCGGGCAGCGGACCTCGAGCGCGTGCGCCATCGTCGCGATGTCGACCTTCGCGTTGATGTCGTCGGTGAGGTACGTCGCGATGTCGAGGTCGAGGAGCTTCGCCATCGCGTAGCGCCCGTCGCTCTCGGAGAGCACCTCGGCGAAGCGTCGCTCGGCGCGGTCGCTCACGGCGCCCCTGAGCGCAGGGCCGCAGAGGGCGCCCTTTCGCTCGGGCGTGAACTGGCTGATGAGCCGCAGGTAGCGCGCCGCTTCGCCCGTGTGCATGGTCTCGGCGAAGCGCCCGAACGAGGGATAGAACACGCGTCCGAAGCCCGTGAGCGCGCCCTGAAACGCGCCGCGCAGCCCCGCGGGGAGCGCGTCGTGGAGGTGCCCCCAGCGCGCGTTGTTGTAGCGGCGATAGCCCGCGAAGTTCTCGTCGCCCGCGTCGCCCGAGAGCGAGACGGTGACGTGCTCGCGGGTCATCTTCGCGAGGTACCACGTCGCGACGGAGCTCGAGTCCGAGAAGGGCTCGCCGTGGTGCCGTGTGATGTCGTGGACGACGGAGGCCATGTCGGCGGTGACCTCCATCTCGTGGTGCTCGGTGCCGTAGCGCTCGGCCACCATGCGCGCGTACTTCACCTCGCTGTACTCGGCCTGCTTGAAGCCGATCGAGAAGGTCTTCACGGGCCGCGTCGAGAGCCGCGCCATGAGCGCCACGATCGTCGACGAATCAACGCCCCCCGAGAGAAATGCCCCGAGCGGAACGTCGGCCACCATGCGCCGCTTCACGGCCCGCGTGAGGAGCTCGAGGAGCTCGCGCGTGAGCTCCTCCTCGGAGCCCGTGAGTGAGGGATTGCGGGTGAGCTTCCAGTAGCGCACGGGCTCGTGCACGCGGCCGGGGGTGACCACCACACGATGCGCCGCGCGGAGCTTGAAGACGTCTTTGTAGACCGTGTTCGGCGCGGCCGTGTAGCCGAGCGTGAGGTACTCGTCGACGCCCTGAAGATCGACCGCGGGAGGTTCACCGGGGAGTCCCGTCACGAGCGCGTGGACCTCGGAGGCGAACGCGATCCCCTCGCGCATCACCCTGTAATACAGGGGTTTCTTGCCCGACCGATCGCGGGCCAGCACGAGCTTCTGCTGAATCGAGTCCCACACGGCGAGGGCGAACATCCCGTCGAGGCGCTCGACGAAGGCTTCTCCGTAGGTCTCGTAGAGGTGAACGACGACCTCGCTGTCGGAGCGCGAGCGAAAGGTGTGACCCTTCGCGATGAGCTCCTCGCGCAGCGTTTCGAAGTTGTAGATCTCGCCGTTGACCACGGCGCCCACGGTGCCGTCTTCGTTGAGGAGCGGCTGACGTCCATCGGGCGAGAGGTCGATGATCGAGAGTCGGCGGTGACCGAGCACGCACGGTCCGCTCGCCCACGCGCCCTCGGCGTCGGGGCCGCGGTGCGCGATCGCGTCGTTCATGCGCCGCACGGCGTCTTCGCGCGGACGCGCCTCGGGGTCACTCGCCAGAAAGCCGCTGATTCCGCACATGACTAACGTGTTTCCTTCGAGAGGAGGCGCTCGTACACGGCCTCGGTGTTGCGCACCATGCGATCGAGCGCGAAGCGTCTCTCGGCGTGCGCGCGACCTCGCGCTCCCATCGCGCGGCGCTCCGTGTCACCGAGTGAGAGCAGCCGTCCGATCGCTTCGGCGACATCACCCGCCTCGGGAGACCTCGCGACGATCCCTTCGACGCCATCGGTGATGAGCTCATCAGCGTTCGCCTCCGGCGTCACCACCGCGGGAACGCCGCACGCCATCGCCTCGACCACCGCGTTGGGCAGGCCCTCGTAGTGCGAGGGGAGCAGCACGCCATCGCTCGCGCCGACGAGCGCCTCGATGCGTCCCACGTTGCCCACGAAGCGCACGATGTCACCGAGGCGAAGCGCGTACGCGAGCGCCTTCACCGAGCGACCGTAGACGAGCAGCGAGTCGCGCCCCGCGAACACCACGCGGAGCCCCTCGGGGAGCAGTGCCCGGCTTCGAAGCGTCGCGAGCGCGCGCACCACGGCGCGCTGATTCTTCTCGGGCGAGATGCGTCCCGGCATCACCAGCAGCGGACCGTGCGTACACCCGTACTCCGCACGCACCGCGGTACGACGCGCTTCATCGAGCGGCGCGAAGCGCGCGAGGTCTGCACCGTTCTCGACGACCTCGACAGACTCCGCGGGGACCCCGATCGCGACGAGCTCACGTCGGATGCCCACGGAGTTCACGACGGTGACGTCGCCGTAGCGGTGCGTGAGCCGCTCGCCCGCGCGCTCTCGCCACGTGAGCTTCGGGCAGCGCACGGAGCCCACCACGCGCGGAACGCCCACACCGCGCGCCACGACGCGACCGAGGACGTTCTCGAGGCCCTTCGATGCGTGAACGATGTCGGGGCGCTGCGCGCGCAGCGCGAGGGCGAGCCGCGCGACGCCCCACGGCGTCGGAAAGAGCGCGTCGTCGAGGGAGGTCAGCGACGCCACGGGGAGCGCGTCGCCGAGCTGATTGACGGGGCTGCACACGATGAGCGACGGCGTGAAGCGCGCGCGGTCGAGGCCCTTGATGAGCTCCGCGAGCTGCCGCTCGGCCCCTCCCTGCTCCAGGGAGTTGATGAAGTACGTCACCCTGACGGGACGCGACACGTCACGCTCCTCGTGGCCGCGGAGCCGAGGCGATCACTTCTTGAGCTTCAGCTTCATGAGGTCGCCGAGCGTGCCCATGCGCGGCGCGCCCGCGCCCGACTTGCTCTGGTAGCCCTCGAAGGCCGCGCGCTCCTCGTCGTCCTTGATGGCGCGGATCGAGAGGCGCAGACGCCCCTCGCCCGTCTCGAGCACCTTGGCCGAGAGGTGCTGACCCTCGGAGAAGTGCTTGCGCACGTCGGCGCCGCGCGCCGTCCCGAGCTCCACGTTCGGAATGAGTCCGCGCCCCGCGCGACCGCGGGTTCCCTCGACCTGAACGAAGACGCCGTACTGCTCGATGCGGTCGACGACGCACTTCACGATGGCGCCGGGCACCACCGACATGCTCTGCGCGGCGCTCCCCGCGGCGGCCCCTTCGGGCGCAGGGATGAGCGAGATCTTGCGCGCCGCGGCGTCCGACGACTTCACCACCACGAGCAGCGACTGACCGGGCGTGAGCACCTTCGACGGGTGCTCCACGCGACCGGGGAGCTCCGAGACATGGAGCAGCCCCTCGACGCCCGCCGCGATGCGGATGAACGCGCCGAAGTCGACCACGCGCGTGACCGTGCCCGAGAGCACGCGACCGGGCGGCGCGATGACGTCGAGCGCGGTCCACGGATCGGCCGCGAGGGCCTTGAGCGACAGGGTCACGCGGGTCTGCCCCTCGTGCTGTCGGATGTCCTTCACCTGCACCTCGATCACGTCGCCGGGCTTCACCACGTCGCCCGGACGAATGTGCGAGTCGTGCGAGAGCTCGCTCGCAGGAACGAGCCCCTCGACGCCGCCGAGGTCGACGAAGGCGCCGAACTCGCGCACGCCCGAGACCGAGCCCTTCACCACCGTGCCCGGCGTGAGGGTCTTGAGAATGCGGTCCTGGGCCTCGCGCGCTTCGGCTTCGAGCACGGCGCGGCGCGACAGCACCACGCTCTTGCCGCCGTCGCGGATCTCGGTCACGCGGAAGCGCATCGAGCGCCCCACGAAGCTCGCCGTGTCGGCCACGTAGCGGTTGTCGAGCTGCGACACCGGGCAGAATGCGCGCACGCCGCCTTCGAGCTCCACCTCGGCGCCGCCCTTGTTGATCGCGGCGACCTTGCCTTCGATGGCGATGCCCTCGTCGCGCGCGAGCTCGAGGGCCGCGGTGCTGCCCGCCTTGCCGAGCGAGCGACCGAGCTTCACCGAGCCCGAGCGCGAGTCGACTTCGACGACGTGCGCCGCGATGGTGTCGCCCACGCGTACGGTGAGCGCGCCGCCCGCGCCCGCGAGCTCGATGGGGTCGATCCACGCCTGACGCTTCTCATCGAGGTCGACGAAGACCGCGTCGCGCGTGATCTGCACGACCACGGCCTCGACGCGCTCGCCCACGTGCCAGCCCTTGCTGCGACGCGCGGGAGTGGGCTTCTGCTGCTCGAACAACGCGGCGAAGCTGTCGCCGCCCTTGATGTCGGTGCTCATAGAGGGGGCGCGTTACTACCACAGATTCCGGTCGCGGCGGGCGTAGGCTTGTGAGCGTCCGCCAGTCGGCACTTGGCGGGGGCCTCTACCGCTGGTAGAGCTTCTTCAACGTTCCTCTCATCGGAGGTCAATTTCACAATGCGCATCGCACTCCGCCTCGCGTCCGTCTCGTTCGCGCTCCTCGCCACCGCGTACCTCGGCGGCTGTGTGGTCCGCTCGCAGCCCGGCTACGTCCAGGCGCAGCCGGTGTACGTGCAGCCCAGGCCCGTGTACGTGCAGCCCCGCCCGGTGTACGTGCAGACGCAGCCGGTCTACGTGGCACCGCAGCCCACGACCGTCTACGTCCGCTGATTCCCCGCACCGCAGCGGGCGCTCAGAGATCCTGCTCGCCGAGCCACTGAGCCACCGGGTCGAAGACCATCCGGTGCGCGTCGTTTGAAATAAACAGATCAGCGTGCGCGATGTGCGTCGAGGCGTCACCCACCTCGATGACGCGCTTCGCGCGTGCGCTCGTGAGCCTGTGCGGCGCGCTCGCCGTCTCGGGTGGAACGATCCCGTCGCCCATCGCCACGACGCAGAGGAGGGGGTTGGTGAGCGAGGCGACGGCGTGGGTCACGTTCACGCCGCGGAGCGTGAGGTCGCGGTCGCGGATCCACTCTGCGATTTCGCGGTTTACTTGGGGAATAGGGTCTTCGACGGTCTGCACGAGCTCGTGGGCGCGCGAGATGTCGGTGATCCTGGGGTTGAGATACACCGACAGGATCGACGGGACCTTCGCCAGCATTGGCAACGCGTAGCGCGCGAGCGTGCGCGTCCCTCGGAAGGGCAGCGCGCCCGCGAGCGCAGGCGAGCGGAACGCGAACGCGAGGAGGGGATGCACCTTCTCCCACCGCAGCGGACCGCCGAAGGAGACGAGCGACCCGAGGCGCGCGTCGCGGTTGATCCCCGCGTGGCCGAACATCAGCGCGGCCCCGAGCGAGGCGCCGATGACGTCGACGGAGTTGGCGCCCGTGGCCGTGCGCGCGAGCACCTCGCTCACGGCGGCGTCGACGTCGACGAGGCTCAGCTCTTCGAGTCCGAAGCGCTTCTTTGAAGCCCCATCGGCGCGGCGCGAGCGACCCTGACCGCGGAGGTCGACGGACCACACTTCGAAGCCTCTCCACGCGAGGTGCGCCTCGATGGAGCGGCCGTTGGGGTGATAGCCGAAGATGAACGAGTTCATCCCGTAGCCCGGGACGATGAGCACCGGACGTCGCGGCGCGGTCCCAGCGAGGAGCGCGTGCGTGGCCGACGTGGTCCGTCGCATGGCGAGGATCCACCCGTCAGGGGTGCGCGCTTCGAAGCGGTCGATGGCGGGGCGCATCACTTCTTCATCATCGAGTCGCCGAGCTCACGAGCCCTGCGCGTGGCCGCTTCGACGGCGTTGATGAGCGTCGTGCGGAGGCCGCCCGCTTCGAGCGTGTGGAGGCCCGCGATGGCCGTTCCACCGGGCGAGGTGACCTGATCCTTGAGGCGCCCGGGGTGCTCCCCCGTCTGGAGCAGGAGCTGCGCGGAGCCGAGGACGGTCTGCGCCGCGAGCTCGAGGCCGATGTCGCGCGAGAGGCCCACCTTCACGCTCGCGTCGGCGAGCGCGTCGATGATGAGAAAGATGTACGCAGGACCCGACCCCGAGAGGCCCGTCACGGCGTCGAGGTGGTGCTCCTCGACGACGACCGTGCGACCCACCTGATCGAAGATCTCGCGCGCCACGGCGAGGTCGATCTCGGTCGCGCTCGACCCCGCGGCGATGGCCGTCGCGCTCTGCCTCACGATGGCGCCCGTGTTGGGCATCGACCGCACCACGCGCTGACCGGGCGACAGGTGCGCCTCGATGGCCTGCGTGGGAATCCCCGCCGCCACGCTGATCACGAGCGCGTCGTTCGGCACCTCGCGCCCGCACTGATCGAGCACGGCGCGCATCACCTGGGGCTTCACGCAGAGCATCACGATGTCGGCGTCGCGCACGCACGACACGTTGTCGGGGGCCCCGCGAACGCCCCAGCGCTCGGCGTTGCGCTCGGTCTTCTCGTGGCGGCGGTTCGAGATGGTGATGTCGCTCGCGGAGACCGAGCCCGACGCGAGCAGACCGCGGATCAGGGCCTCGGCCATGTTGCCCGCGCCGACGAATGCGAAGCGCTTACCTTTGAGCATCGCGCGCGAGGATACACGCTCGCGCGAAGGGCGCGAGAGGCTCCGCGCGTCAGCGGGCCGCGGCGATCGCGGCGGCGGCGTCGGCGAGGCAGTCGGCGTCGAAGAGGATCGCGTCGCCGGTCTGCGAGAAGCGCATCGCGAAGGCCGCGGCGGCGGCTCCGCCCTCGTTCCACGCGTTCATCACGCACGCGGTCGAGGTGCAGTGGTGCACGCGCGCGCGGTCGGCGTGGTCGCGCAGGGGGGCGACGCCGTCATCGACGAGGCCCACGGCGTGACCGAACTCGTGCACGAGGGTCATCTGCTCGACGATCGCGGGCGCGTAGGCGCCGCCCGAGGCCGCGGTGCCGAGCACCACGGGCTTGAACACCACGATGATCCCGGTGCCGTCGAGGTGACCGCCGAGGAGGTCGGTGCGCCGCTGCCCCGAGGCGTCGCGGAAGTACCCGTTGAGCATCATCACGTAGAAGGCCGCGGTGTCGGCCGTCGAGAGCGTCCCGCGGTTGCGCCGCGCGAGGGCCACGAGGTCCGCGAGGGTGAACTCCTCGGCGTCGGCGTCGATGCGCTGCATCTGCCCGAGCGTCGTGGGGATCGTGAGCGTCTTGCCCGAGCCTTCGAAGAGCCGCTGCGCGTTGGCCGTGAAGATCCCCCAGAGGTTGCTCACGCCGGGCACCGAGCCCACGAAGGGAGCCGCGCCGGGCCCGTAGTCCACCTCGATCACCACCCGCCGCACCGAGCGACGCCAGAGCGTCTGCATGATCGACGACCGCGCTGGCTGCGTCGTTGGGTCCGTCGACGAGATCGGGGAGCTGACCCCCACCACGTCGCCGCCGCATGAAATCAGCGCGACCGCGAGCGCGACGAGGCGCGCAAGGGCCGCGACGGGGCCGAAGCCCTGCCTGGTTGCAAGCATCCGGGGAGCTCTCTCTCCGCCGCCGGAGACCGCGCCGAGGGCGCGTTTTTTCGTCCGGCTGACACCCGGTTCAACGGCTGTTTCGAACGAATTTTCGAGCTCGACCGCAGGGCTTTTTCTTCTTTCGCTTCGACCCTTCGGGGTAAGTCACTCCCGCCGCGCGCGGAGCGGGACTCCGCGGCGCGCCCAACACCCTCATGAAGCCGACCGCGAATCCCCCTCCGCCCACCGTGAACGCGAGCGAATCGCGCGCCTCGCTCCTCGCGAGCGCCCGCACCGTCGTCGTCAAGATCGGCACCGGCGTGCTCACTTCGAAGTCCGGCGGCATCGACCGCGCCGTGCTCGACTCGATCGCCGACGAGATCGTCGCGCTCACCACGGGAGAACCCGCCCGCCGCGTGCTCGTGGTGTCTTCAGGCGCCATCGCGCTCGGCGTCGAGCAGCTCGGCCTCGACGCGCGCCCCAAGCGCATGGACATGCTCCAGGCATGCGCGGCTGCGGGGCAGGGGCACCTCATTCGCCTCTGGTCCGAGGCGTGTGCGCGAAGGGGAAGGGTCGTCGCGCAGGTGCTCCTCACGCACGCCGACCTCGCCGACCGTCAGCGGTACCTCAACGCCCGCGGCGCCCTCGACGCGCTGGTCTCGCGTGGGGCCGTGCCCGTCATCAACGAGAACGACACGGTGAGCGTCGACGAGATCGCCTTCGGCGACAACGACTCGCTCTCGGCGCAGGTCGCCAACCTCGTGAAGGCCGACCTGCTCGTGATGCTCTCCGTCGCGCCGGGGCTCCTCGATGACGTGGGCGCGCGCGTCCCCTTCGTGGGCCCTGGTGACCGTAGCGTCGACCGCTTCATCCGCGCCGAGACCTCCGCGGGCGGCAAAGGGGGGATGGTCACCAAGGTCCGCGCCGCGAGGGCCGCCGCCGCCGCCGGAGCCTCCGCCGTGATCGCCCCCGGTCGCGAGCCCGGTGTGCTCTCGTCGCTCTTCGCGGGCGCCGACGTGGGCACCATCTTCGCGCCCGACCCGACGCCCCGGTCGTCACGCGCGCACTGGATCGCCCACACGCTCCGCGCGAGGGGGACCCTCGTGGTCGACGAGGGCGCGCGAAAGGCCATCACCGAAGGCAAGCGGAGCCTCCTGCCCTCGGGCGTGCGACTCGTGCGAGGGAGCTTCCGTCGCGGTGACCCCGTCGACATCGCCGACGGCAAGGGCACCGTGTTCGCGCGCGGCCTCGCGACCTACGCCTCCGCGGAGCTGGAGAAGCTCCGCGGGCACAACACCCGCGAGATCACCGAGGTGCTCGGGTACAACCTCGGCGACGAGGCCGTGCACAAGGACCACCTCGTGCTCCTGGGCTGAGAGACGTCTCGAAGCGCCTCGAAAGAAGCGCTGCGGCGCCCGTCGCGGTCGTGGTCTACACTGCGGCCCCATGTCATCGACCACGACGCTCGAATCGTTCGCGGTGCATCGCACCGTGGCCCCGGGGACGGAGCAGACCGAGTACGCGCTCCTCCGCGTGAAGGCCGCCGACGCGCCCACGGGGCCTCGCCCCTCGCTCTCGGTGGTGCTCGTGCTCGACACCTCGGGGTCGATGCAGGGCGAGCCCATCACGCAGGTGATCCACTCGACGCGCAAGATCGCCGAGATGCTCGAGGAGCGCGACGCCCTCGGCGTGGTGGAGTTCTCGACGGCGGCGAAGACCGTCTCTCCCCTGCGGCGACTGACGCCCGAGGCGCGGGCCACGGTGCGCAACGAGGCCGCGTCGCTCGCCGCGACCGGCAACACGAACATGTCCGGCGGACTCGCTCACGCGGCCCTCGAGTTCCACACGAGAGCGGGCGATGAGCGGCAGGTGATGATCCTCCTCTCCGACGGGCAGCCCAACGTCGGCGCCACCACGCCCAAGGCCCTCGCCGACGAGGTGCGACGCATCCGCGAGCGCGGCGTCGCGGTCTCGACGCTGGGCTACGGAGCCTCGCACAGCGACGACGTGATGATCGCGGTCTCAGACGCGGGCGGCGGTCGCTACGCCTTCGTCGCAGACACCAAGCTCGCCGCGGGGAGCTTCGCGCGGGCCCTCGGCGCGCAGCGCGACGTGGTGCTCGAACAGGTCGAGCTGCTCCTCTCGCCCACCGAGGGCGTCGAGATTCGCAAGGTCTTCGGCGATCCTCGCACGACCTTCGGCGCGGGCGGTCTCAAGGTCTCGCTCGCCGACCTCGCCGCGGGCGACGAGCTCAACGTGGTCGTCGAGCTCAAGGTCCGTGCGCCCGACCGCGAGGGCCCGTGGACGGTCCTCGGCGTCACGCTCTCGGGCCGCGCGCCCGTGACGCGCGAGCTCTTCGCGGTCGAGGCGCCCGTGCGTTGCCCCGTCTCGACGGGCGCGAGCGAGCTCGAGCCCGCGGCGGTCATCGCGAGCGCGCTGGCCCTCGCAGACGAGGCGCGCGTGAAGGCCCGGGGGCTCGCCGATCGCGGCGACTTCGCGGGCGCGGCGGCGGTGCTGCGCGGCGCGCGACAGGCGATCCTCGACACGCCCGGGTATCGCAAGGGCAGCGATGACGCCCTCGACGACGCCGCCGAGGCCCTCCAGGACGAGATCACCAACATGGAGAAGGCCCCCGCCGCGGAGGAGTATCAGAAGTTCCGCAAGGCCGCGCGCGACTACGGCGACTTCGCGCAGTCGAGCAATCGGCAGACGGGCAACCGCTCGCTCGTGGCGCAGACCCCGTCGCAGATCATGTTCCAACAGATCATGGTCGGCGCGGTGGTGCCCGAGGCGTACCTCGAGGTCATCGCAGGACCGGGGGAGGGCACGCGCTACCGCCTCAAGGCCGAGAACGACATCGGCCGCGGCGTGAGCGCGGGTGTTCGCGTGGCCGACCCCAACGTGTCGCGCGTCAACAGCCGCGTGGTCTTCGAGAGCGGCGGCTTCTGGATCATCGACTGCGGCAGCACCAACGGCACGCACGTCAACGGCGTCCGCATCGAGCGCGCGCCGCTCACCCACGGCGCCGTCGTCGAGCTCGGCGCGGTCAAGCTCCGCTTCACCGTGCGCTGAGTCGCACGCCCCGAGCGTGGCGCCGACGCACCGCCAGAGGCGCGAGCGCACCGCGGAGCGACCTTCGAAGAGCCTCAAATCACCTGCATTTCAAGCCATGAGCGCGTGGCACCCTCGATGCGATGGGAGCGCTCCAGGAGCGTCGCAATGACCAACACCCTCATCGTCTGCAACGGTTGCTCTCGTCACGTTCGCGCGAGCGACGCCTCGTGCCCCTTCTGCCGCGCCTCGCGTGAGGCCACGGCGCCGTCGGCGCGCGTCGTCGCGATGGTGGCGGGCGCCGCGCTCGTGGGCGCGCTCACGCACGACGCGAGCGCGCAGAACGTCCCGACGCGGCTCCACCCCGAGCACGCGCCCGCCGCGGGATACGGAGCGCCGCCGGTGCCTCCGGGGTTCGGCATCGGTGAGCGAGGGCCCGCTGCGCGCGTCGAGGCGCGCGTGTCGGTCTCCGTCGATCGCGGCGGAGCTCGCTACGCGCCGGTGATCCGCATGGCGATGGAGCGTCGCATCGATGCGCTGCGCGCGTGTCGCTCGCGGATCGCGCGTCCCGTCACGGGCGTCGAGCGCGCGTCGGTGCAGGTCCCGTGGGGCAACGTCCCGATGCCCTCCCGCCCGGCCATGCAGCGCGACGTGCTCTCGCAGTGTCTCGTGAACGTGGTGATCGCGACCCTCCCGCCAGCGCCTCCCGGTCGCGGCGGACGCGTCACCGTGCAGGTCACCTTCAGCCCCGAACACCCCACCGAGCGCATCCCCGTGCGCGCGGGGATCGGCGGCACGACCGACCGCTGCGCCTCGCAAGGGCCCGTCGGATGCCGCCACACCGGCTGCCCCGACGGCATGGTCTGCGACACGCGGACGACCTGCGTCCCCTCGTCGTGCTCGTGTGATCCCGCGACGGGCCAGCGCATCTGCACGAGCGACTGCGGCGGCGGTGTGTGCGTCCCCGCGAGGCGCGTCGACGCTTCCGTCCCGCTCTGATACGTCTGTAAATCAGCCCTTCGCGAGGGCGGCCGCGAGCGCTGCGCGGAGCTTCGGCGCGCGCTCGGGGTCGACCATGCACGCGAACTCGACGCGACCCTTGAGGTGCGCCGCGAAGTTGGGAACGCCCTCGCGGTTCTGGCTCGCGAGGCCGTGCTTCGCCGCGTTGTGCAGCGTCGCCCTCAGCAACCGGTACTCGTCGCGCGGAACGGTCACGCGCTGATTCACCGTGACGCCCGTGACCTCCTGACGCTGCGAGGCGCGCATCACGCGGGTCTTTGCGGGGTTCTCGACGAAGCCCTCGGACTTCAGGATCTCCCGCGCGCTGCGGAGGATGCGGCCCGCGGCCGTGGCCTTGTCGCCCGAGAGCGTGAGGTCGTCGGCGTAGCGGGTGTAGGTGAAGCCGTGCCTCTTCGCGAGGCCCGCGAGGCGCTTGTCGAGCCTGTCGCACAGGAGGTTCGTGATCGCCGGGCTCGTGCACGCGCCCTGCGGCAGCACGCGCGCGCCGAGGGCGACGTGATAGACCTTGCCGTCGAGGGTGGTCGCGACGCGCGGAGGCTCGGTGCAGAGCAGCGCGAGCACCGTAGCGACGTGCTCGCTGTAGCCGAACTTCTTGAAGAGCCCCTTCACGCGGCGAAAGGTCACCGTGGGAAAGAAGTCCTTGAGGTCGAGGTTGACCACCACGCGCTTGCCGACGTGCGGCGTGGCGTTGGTGATGATCGATCGATGACGCACGAAGCCGTGCGCGCGCGCGTCGATCGACAGCTTGTTGAGCACGTTGAGAAAGACCCAGCGCTGCGCCGCGGCGAGGCGCTTCTTGGGCGCCGAGATGGCCCTGCGTCCGCCCGACTTCTTCGGGATCTCGTAGCGGTGGTAGTGCACCACCGTGGCGCCCCTGCGGTGATACGTGAGCCAGCGGAGCTGCGGGAGCGTGATGCCGAGCACCATCGCGACGTCCTGGCTGCGCGCGAGCACGGGGAGGTGCCGCTTCGTGAGCTCCGCGGTGTCGCTCTTGAGGTCTTGAAGGCCCGCGCTCACGCCCTCGCCGAGATGGACGACGTTGGCCTTGCGATACGTCGCGTAGGCGTCACGGCGCTTCTTCAGCTCCGTGGCGCGCTTCGCCTTCGCCTCCTTGCGGCGGGCCTTCGAAGCGTCCCAGCGGCGCTTGCGCTCTTCAGCGAGGGCCTTGTCGGGGTCGATGGACTTCGAAGACTGCGCGCGGAGCGTGTGAAGCTCCTGGTCGATCTTCGCGCGCTCCTTCGCCTCGACGGGCGGGTCTTCAGGGATGCCCTTGTGCCACGGCCAGAAGCCGTTGACGCGCATCCGTTCGAGCACCTGCCAGTCGCTCGCGTCGCGCACGAGGCGCTTGTAGAGCTTCGCCTTCTCGTCGTCGGCCATCGGAGGATCCGCTTCCCCTCACGAAGAGGGCCGAAGGGCGCGAACGGTGTGACGCTTCAGTCGACCGGGGACGAAGAGCGACGAGAGCGCCGCTCTGCGAACAACCCTTGGACGCGCTCGTTCCACTCAAAGCGTACTACGCGGCCATACGGGGACGCGGGTCCCGGAGGGACCCAACCAGCTGCGTCCCGATGGCCGCGTAGTACGCGTGTGACGAACGGGCTCGTGACGGATGAGAGGCGAGTCGGCAAGCACGGCGTAGCGCCGTACAGATTGCCAGGAACGCGACTTCTCTCGCTTCGCTCTCCGTCCCCGGGCGACTGAATCACTCCGTTGCGCCTTCGACCTCCTTCGGCACATTCATCCGCCGTCCTCCTGCTCGAGGCGGCTCATGTGGCCCAGACGGAGCGCGAGGACGTGCTCGCAGGGCCCTTTGGTTAGACCATGTTTCGCGAACTGAGCGCAACTACAAGTCGCCTCCACGATGTGCCCCACCGTGTCGACCGACAGCACCGGACGGACGCGCTGACCGTCGGTCCCCTTCACGCTCCCAGAGATCTTGTAACCGCCCGTGGCGATGGGCCTGCGCGCCGTGATGAGCACACCACCCGCGGCGAAGACCTGCTGCGCGCGCGTCTCTTCAGGCGATGCCTGCGAAGCCGGCGGAGCCTTCACGGCAGCCTGGGCCTCCTTCACCGTGAAGGGCTCGGCGAAGAGCTCGCGGTGACGGTAGACCTTCGCGCCGAGGTCGAACATCCCGCGCCCGATCTGGCAGAGGTACGACAGCGCGCTGCGCGTCTTCTCGACGCCGAGGTTGGTCTCATTCGAGACCGCCACGTCCGTCGCGTAGCGCGACTTCTTGAGCGCCTCGTAGGTGCTCGTGAGCTCCAGCGCGCTCACCGGGAGCCGCCGCGTGAGGAGGTCGAACTTCTGCGTGCCACTCGTCCAGTCGTTGTCGGTCCAGCCCGAGAGGCCGAGCGTGAAGGTCACCTCGCCGAGGTCGACCACATAGATCGAAGGCAGGCCCTGTCCCGCGAGGTAGAGATCGACCTTCTGCGCCACGGGGATGAGCCGCGCGAGCGTGAGCAGTCGGTCGCGCCCCCAAGTGCGGATCGAGAGCTTCTTGGGCCCCGTGTACACCGACGTCGGAGAGAGCTCGATGGCGTGCTCCCAGGGCTCCATCACGACCTTCACGGGCTTGCCCGGGTCGAGCTCGAAGCGCATCGCGCGCGGCGACGCCTTCGCCCTGTGGCGCTTGAGAAAGCGACAGAGGTTGAAGAGGTCGGTGGGCTCGAGGCGCAGGTGCGTCATGCCCAGCGACATCGTCGAGTGCACCTGGAGAAAGCCCTTCACCCACGACTCGGGGAGGTCGATCTTCTTCTCCTTGAGCGTCGCGCCGCCGTCGGTGGCGACGGTGAAGCCCGAGGGGTCGATGTCGAAGCGCGTGCGGCGGTAGGTGCGCATGCGATCGAGCTCGCCGTGGAGCTTCGCGCTGAAGTCGATGTTCGTCGTGCCGCACTCGAACGCGTCGATCTTCTCGAAGAGGTCGTACTTCGCGCCGAGCCTCGCGTACGAGCTCTCGTCGCGCGAGAACGCTTCGAAGAACACCTCGTCGGGGTGCACCGTGATGACCGGGTCGAAGAGGTAGTTGAGCTCGTACTGGTGGTAGTACACCCAGTCGAAATACTCTTTGCGCGCGCGGTAGAAGGGCTTGAGACGGTCGAAGCGGTGGCGGTCGAGCTCGTCCTTGCGCGCCTCGAGCTCCACGATGCGCTGACGCGCCTGCGCGCCCTGCGCCCCGAGGCTCGCGAGGAAGCGACGGTCCTGCTCCTCCATCCAGGCCTTGAAGGCCAGGCGGTCGCGCGGGTGATACTTGTAGTCGCTGACGACCACGTCGTAGAGCGCCGCGAGCGCCTCCCTGAAGAGCACAGGGTTGCCGAGCGTGCCCTTGAAGAACGCCGCCTCGCGGAGCTGGTTGGTGGCGAAGCGCACGTCCGTCGAGCGCAGGCCGCTCGTGATGGCGCTCTGACCCGCGTACTTGAACTCGACGATCACGCGGCACCTCCCGCGGGCGAGACGCGCGACTCGACGTCGGGGTACTCGATCTTGATGCGCACCAGGGCTTCGAGCGCACCTTCGAAGTCGCGCTTCGCCTTCGTGCGCACGAAGTCACCGAGCACGCGCGAAGCTACCTCGGCCTGACGCTCGTCGCGCATCCCGCGCTTCGTGAGGAACTCCACCACCTCGCGCTTCTCGTTGCGCGAGGGCCAGAGGTCGAAGAGCGCCGCGCGGAAGAAGCCTTCGAGCTTCGCGAGCGCAACGAAGCCCTCCTTCAGATGCCCCACCGCGAGGTCGAGCGCGAAGCGACGGATCCGCGGCGCGGGGTGCTGCGTGAGCCGAGCGATGAGGTCTGCGACGTCGAGCCGGTCGAGGTCTCGGAGCACAACCTCACGGCCGAAAGACTGCACGTCATCACGGTTCGAATCGCAGAGGCCCACGTACCCATCGACGCCCATCGTGTGCAGGTCGACCTCGGCGCGAATCGCGTCGAAGGCGAAGCTGCGCGTGTCGGCCCACTCGCTCTCGGCGAGCGTGAAGAGCGGCGACGGATCGGCCTTGAGCGCCGCCATCGCGGACCGGAGCATCGCGCGCGCGGCCTCGCGCACCGCGGCCACGTCGTGCTGCGCCATCGCGGTGATGCGCGGGAGCCCGAGCGACTCGACGGCCTCGGGCTTGCGACCGAGCACCGTGGCGCCCACGGCCTGCGCGGCGGGAGATCCCTTCGAGACGAGCTGCATGAGCTCGGCGATCGAGAGCACGTCGGCGAGCTCCTGCGCGAGTCCGTCGCGGGCCACGCGCGCGAAGCCCTCGTGCGCGCCGGGTGTGGGCTCGGGGCCCTGGAGGATCGTGAGAATCCGCTCCGCGAGCTCGCGGCGGAACCACCCGTCGGCGTCGTCGAGCACCGTGAGCACGAGCCCCGCTGCCACCGTGCGGACGCCCGCGTCGGCGGCGCCGAGGTACGCCATCGTGCGCTCGATGTCGCGCCCCCACACGTCGACCGTGAGCGTGAGGAACTTCTGACCGAGCGTCCTCACGTTGGGCCGCGGATCAGCCACGAGCGCGTCGATGAGCGACCAGTCGGGCTTGGCCGCGTCGAAGCGGCGCTCGATCTCGTTCGTGGCGAGCGTGACCACCTCGTCGTGCGGCGCGCCGAGCATCGCGAGCACCTCGGCGTGCGTGGCCTCGCGGAGCACCTCGGGGTTGCGCTTCACGCCGCGCAGACCGAACGCGAGCACCAGCGCGACCTTCGAGCGCGCGAGCACCGTGATGTACGCAGCAGGCGCCGCGTCCCACAGCTCGGGGTACGACTCGACGCGCTCTTCGGGCGAGGGGATCGCGCCCTTCTTCGCGGCCTTCGTGCGGAACGACAGCACGCGACCCATGAACTCCAAGCGCTTCGACTCGTTGCGGAGCACGCGGTTGAAGAGGTACGCGCGGGCCCATCCGTCGTAGGCCCCGGCGTGCTGCGCCTCGTCGTCGGGCTGATACGCCGCGAGGGCCTCGGCCGCCGCGAAGGGGTAGCGCTCGGATCTGTGCCGCGCGAGCTGCACGAGGTGGCGCCACGCGAGGCGGCGCATGAAGTCCTGCGTTCCGCGGTTGAAGATGCGCACCGAGCGAGACTGACCGTCGAGGCCGCTCTTGACCGTGGCCGTGGTGCCCTTGGCCTTGCGCGCGACCTTCTCGATGCGGTGGATCACCCAACCCAAGGTCGCGAAGTCTCCGCGCAGCATCGCCCGCTTCGCGATGGACTTCACGTAGCGCCAGGTGAACGCCGCGCCGAGGTTCGCGCCCTCGACGCCCGCGCGCATCGCCGCCACCGCGAGGGGCGTCCCGATCTCGTAGAGCGTGTCGAGGGCGAGGCCGAGGTCCTTCACGTCGACGGACTTGAAGGTCGCCGTGATCGACTGCACCGCCGTCGCAGACACGTCGTCGTTGCTCACCGCCATGAGGGCGAGGCGCACCGCGTCAGGGAGGCGCTCCTTCGCGCGGTCGATGGATTCCGAGAGCCCCTGCGCGTCGTTGAGGTTGCGCAGCGCCTCGACGCCCGAACGCCTGCGAGACAAGAGCTTTCGCGCTGCCTCCGTGCGGCAGAGGGCGACCGCGCGCGCGTCTCCGAGGCGGCCGAGCGCGTCGACGATCGACGAGAGGTCGGTGCCCTGATTGTCCGCCGCGAGCAGCAGCGCAGGGACCGCCGTCGCGTCACCGAGCCATCCCAGGCGCGTCGCCGCGTGGGCGCGCGTCTTCGCGTCGCTCGACATCAGCGACTGGAGCATCGCCGTGAGGCCCGCGCGCACGAAGCCCTCGCTTCGAAGACCCGCGAGCACCTCGGTGTGTCTCTGCGCGAGCTCGTGCGCCGCGAAGGGCCCGTAGGCCACGCCCGCAGAGAGCTTGGCCCGCCGCGGACCGCGCGCGACCTGCACGTTCCATGAGCCCGGCGAGGCCCACGCGGCCTGCGTCGAGACGATGGCTACGCGATCGGGGCCTTTGGGGTTGAACAATCGAACGATCGGGATCAACAGCGCGCCCTCCGTCGTCGAGGCGGCGCACTCTACAACCGCGCCCTCTCGCCGATCAACGTCTCTGCGCGCCCGCTTGACATACCCCGGCGCAGGCCGTCAGTTCCGCGGCGCAGACCCATGAGCAGCGACGACACGAAGCGCTACGCAGGCCCCAACGTGAGCACCGCCCAGAGCAGCTCGCCGTATCCCCTGAGCCGCATGTCGGCCGTGCACGACCTCGTCGACGCGGCCAAGGAGATCCAGAAGGCCGACCAGGTGATCGCGGCGGTCACCAGCGAGCGCCTCGGGGCCATCGCCGAGCAGATCAGGGCGCTGCAAGACCAGGCGCGCGAGGTGCTCGCGAGGGCGCAGCGCGACGCGACGCTGCACCGCGCGGAGTGCCGCTTTCAGAAGGTCCCCGGGCAGCTCTATCACCTCTATCGCAGAGACCGTGACGGCAGCGGCGCGCTCTACTTCTCGATGCTCTCGCCCGACGACTGGAAGGGCTCGCCGCCCGATCCCTACGCGGGCACGTTCAGGCTCGAGTCCGATGCGACCTTCACGCCCCTCGAAGAGGTCACCGCGCGCGACGGTCGCGCCGTGACCGCGCGCAGGCTCCTCGGCGCCTGAGTCTCCATCGCGTCGCCGCGCGCGGAAGCCGTTGCCATGCGCGTGCGGTAGGTGCACCCTCACGGTCCCTCGAAACGCGGAGGTCCGTGCGGATGAAGAACGACCACGTCGACAAGGACAATCTCACCGTCAGCGCACCTCCGCGCCCGCGTGACAGCCTCATGCCCACGGCCGACGGCGTGACCATCGTGGTCACCAAGGCCTTCGGCCCCGCGGGCGACAACCTCGTCGGCGTCTCCGACGTGACCTTCGATGGCTATCCCGCTGTCACGCTGAAGATCAAGGCCGACGGGCGCGAGGGCCTCGTGCACCTCTCGCCCATCCACGGCGATCGCCGCAAGCAGGGCTTCACCGACCTCAAGCCCGGCACGAAGTGCGAGCTCTACTGCCCCGTCTCGGGCCGTCGGCTCGACTACGTGGGCCCCGTCGATGACGGCTCGGGCGCCGAGTACTACGCGCTCTACCTCACGGAGCGCTGCTCGCCCGACGCGATGGTCGCCGTGAGCGACGTGTGGGGCCACTACCACTCGCGCATCATCGACGACTCCGAGCTCATCTCGTACTGGGCCCGCACGCACGACGAGACCTGACCGAAGGGAGCGACAACCCCCGTGGGATCGATCATCTACGCGCTCGAGGTTGAGTGCGAGTCCGTGGTCGCGCGCGTGGTGCTCAACGAGGTCGACGTCTTCTCCGAGTGGGAGGGCGCGCGCCGCATCACGCAGACCAAGCTCAACCCGTACATCGTCGAGCAGTCGAACCGCCTCGAGGTGCTCGTCACCCCGATGACCGACGACAACGGCGACCCGGTGCCGGGGCCCTACACGCTCCGCGTCGCGCTGATTCGCGGCGAGCACGGCGTGGCGCCCGACGACGCCAACCGCATCGCGCAGTTCACCTGGAGCCCGACGGAGTTTCCCGCGGAGCCCGGCGTGCTCACGGGCGTTTGGGCGCGGCAGTTCACCGTGCGTCCCGACCAGGCCTTCGGCCGATGGCTCTGGCAAGACGCGCCCGCTGCGATGCCCCGCGAAGACGACGCGCGCGAGCTCGTGGCGCTCTGCGAGATCGTGCACGGCGCCCTCTCGCGCAGAGACGTCGCCGCGGTGATGACCCTCACCGAGCTCCGCACGATGGAACTCTCTCGCGCCCTCGACGTGCCTCTCGACGAGGCCCGCGCGGAGCAGGCCGAGATGCTCAACGACTGGTTCTCCGCGCCGGGGTGGTCTCTCTCGCCCTTCGATCCCGGCGCGCTCGCGGCGTCTCCCTTCGCGCGGGGAAAGCTCGTGCGCGTCACCGACCCCTACGGCGCGGCGCCCATTCACGGCACTGACGGCGAGCGCCCCTTCGCCTTCGCGTTCACGGCCACCCGCATCGCGGGCTCCTGGGCCATCGTCCGCTGACCCTTTGAAATCCCACGAAATCGCTGCCTCGGAGAGCTCCGTGGCGCATGCGTTCAGTAGGCGCTCGCAGAATGGGTGCAGCTATTTTGTGATCGTGATGCTCGTCGTGGCATTGCCGTGCCGTCGGAGAGACGAATGGCAAAGCCGGGAGACATCATCGTAGGCCTCGACATCGGGACCACCAAGACCCTGGCCGTGGTGGGCGAGGTCGGTGCAGACGGTGTGGACATCACCGGCGTCGGCGAGGCCCGCTCCAAGGGGCTCCGCAAGGGCGTGGTGGTCAACATCGAGAGCACCGTCACGTCAATCAAGGAGGCCATCGAGCGCGCGGGCAACATGGCCGGCGTCGAGATCGCCACCGTGTACGCGGGCGTCGCCGGGTCGCACGTCCGCGGCGTGAACTCGCACGGCATCGTCTCGATCGCCAACCACGAGGTCTCGAGCGACGACGTGGAGCGCGTGCTCGATCAGGCGCGGCGCATCTCGCTGCCCCTCGATCGCCAGGTGATCCACGTTCTCCCGCAGGACTACATCGTCGATCAGCAGGACGGCGTGCGCGAGCCCGTGGGCATGAGCGGCGTGCGCCTCGAAGCGAGGGTCCACCTCGTGACGGCCGCGGTGGCGAGCGTCCAGAACGTGACCAAGTGCGCCGAGCGCTGCGGGCTCCACGTTGCGGAGCTCGTGCTCGAGCCCCTCGCGAGCGCCGAGGCCGTGCTCACCGAGGACGAGAAGGAGATCGGCGTCGCGATGGTCGACATCGGCGGCGGCACCACCGACATCGTGGTGTACGTCGACGGCGCGCTGGTGCACACGGCGGTGATCCCGCTCGGGGGGATCAACCTCACGAACGACATCGCCACGGGGCTCCGCACGCCCGTCGGTGAGGCCGAGCGCATCAAGCTCCGCCACGGATGCGCGCTCCAGTCGATGGTCGACCCGAGCGACATGATCGAGGTGCCCGGCGTGGGCGGCCGCGGCGCGCGGTCGATCTCGCGGCAGTTCCTCGCCTCCATCGCCGAGCCCAGGATGGAAGAGCTCTTCCGCCTGGTGGCGAAGGTGATCCACGAGAGCGGCTACGCCGAGCTCCTGGGCGCGGGCGTGGTGTTCGCGGGCGGCGCGACGCAGCTCGAAGGCACCCCCGAGCTCGCCGAGCAGGTGCTCGGAATGCCCATTCGCAGGGGCGTTCCGATGGGCGTCGGCGGCATGGTCGAGATGGTGAAGAGCCCCGCGTACGCAACCGCGGTGGGGCTCCTGAAGTACGGCGCCACGAGGCCCGCGCGGGTCGAGAAGCAGAGCGCCACGATGAAGCAGCTCCTGCAGCCGCAGACGCCGGCTCAGCCCGCGGCGGTGGAGGCCACGAGCCCCCGCGCCGGGTCGAAGTTCTGGGAGTGGCTGCGCGAAGTTTTCTGATCGGTTTCGAGTGAACAACGAGGCCCTGCGCGCGGGAGAGGACGCCCGCGCCACGGCCGAACACAACAGAGGAGCGCCGCAGGGGACGGCGGACGCTCCACGTCGGAGGATGGAGATGGCTCTCACGTTTGATCTGGCCGAGGACACGAACTTCGCAGCGGCGCGCATCAAGGTGGTCGGCGTCGGCGGCGCGGGCGGCAACGCCATCCGCACCATGATCGAATCGCAGGTCTCGGACGTCGAGTTCGTGGTCGCGAACACGGATATCCAGGCTCTCGCTTCGAACCCCGCCGAGCTCAAGATCCAGCTCGGCAGGTCGCTCACCAAGGGGCTCGGCGCGGGCGCCAACCCCGAGATCGGCAAGAAGGCCGCGATGGAGGACATCCAGCTCATCCAGGAGTACCTCCAGGGCGCTGACATGGTCTTCGTGACGGCGGGCATGGGCGGCGGAACGGGCACCGGCGCGGCACCCGTGATCGCGCAGGTCGCGCGGGATCTCGGCGCGCTCACGGTCGGCGTGGTGACCAAGCCCTTCGGCTTCGAAGGCCGTCGGCGCTCCAAGCAGGCGTGCCTCGGGCTCGAGGAGCTCGCCAACCACGTCGACACGCTGATCACCATCCCGAACGAGAAGCTGCTTCAGCTCGGCGACGCGGAGATGACGCTCACCGACGGCTTCCGCAAGGCCGACGAGGTGCTCGTCAACGCGGTGCAGGGCATCTCGGACCTCATCCAGCAGAACGGCGTGGTGAACGTCGATTTCGCCGACGTGAAGGCCATCATGTCGAACATGGGCATGGCGCTCATGGGCATCGGCTACGGCCGCGGCGACCGCCGCGCCATGGACGCCGCCAACGCCGCGATCAACTCCCCGCTGCTCGACAACATGAGCGTGCAGGGCGCGACGGGCATCCTCATCAACTTCATGGGCGGGCCCGACATGCGCCTCGCCGAAGTGAACGAGGCCGCCACGATGATCATGGACTCGGCCAACGAGGACGCGAACATCATCTTCGGCTCGGTGATCAACCCCGACATGCGCGACATGATCAAGGTCACCGTGATCGCCACGGGCTTCGGTCGCGTCGAGCAGTCGGAGCCGCTCATCAAGGTCGCGCAGGCGCCCAAGAGCATCGTGACGCCGCAGCAGGTGATGGCGACGCCGCCGCGCCAGGCCTACGCGCCCCCGGTGCAGTCGCAGCCCGTGATGCGCCAGACGCAGAACCAGATGGCCGTGGGCCACGACGTTCAGCGCCGCGCCACGATGCCCCCGCAGGCGCAGGCCCCCGCGCAGCGCCCCTCGCGCCCCGCGCAGCCCGTCGCGAACCTCCGCGAAGACGAGTGGGACATCCCCACGTTCCTCCGCAACTCCGGCCGCGACGAGTGATTCGCGCCAGGCCGATCCCCTCAGTACGGTCGGCCTGAGATCTCGCTCACGCCGCGGCGAGCGAGCGCATCGACGCGCTCGTTCTCCGCGTGCCCCGAGTGACCCTTCACCCACTTCCATTCGACCGTGTGCTGACCGATGGCGGCGTCGAGGCGCTGCCAGAGGTCCGCGTTCTTCACGGGCTTCTTCGCGGCGGTCTTCCACCCGTTGCGCTTCCACCCGTGGATCCAGTCGGTGATGCCGTCTTTGACGTACGCCGAGTCGGTGATCACCACGGCCTTCACCGAGCGCTTGAGCGCCTCGAGGCCCTGAATCGCCGCCATGAGCTCCATGCGGTTGTTCGTGGTGTCGGGCTCGCCGCCCCAGAGCTCGCGCTCCTTGCCGTTCCACCGCAGGAGCACGCCCCAGCCGCCAGGGCCCGGGTTCCCCGAGCAGGCGCCGTCCGTGTAGATCTCGACCGCATCGCTCATGCGGGAGTCGTTACCACGGCGACCCCGCCGCGTACGATGGTCAGCCGCACTCGCCGGGCGTGCCCGCGCAGACTCCGTCGGTGCATGTGTCGTCGACCGTACACGAGTCTCCGTCGTCGCAACTGCCCGGTCGGTTGTCGTGCGCGCAGGTGCCCGTGCGAGGCGCGCAGCTATCGACCGTGCACGCGTTCATGTCGTCGCAGTCGCGCGGAGCCCCCGCAGAACAGCGTCCCGAGGCGCACATGTCGCCGAGCGTGCAGGCGTCGCCGTCGTCGCAGCTCCCCGTTCGCGCGTCGTGCGAGCAGAGTCCCGTGCGAGGCGCGCAGGCGTCGTCTGTGCACGCGTTCATGTCGTCGCAGTCGCGCGCTGCGCCGGAGGTGCATCTTCCCGCGGCGCACACGTCGCCCGTCGTACACGCGTTGCCGTCGTCGCAGGTCGCGGTGTTGGGCGTGTGGCGGCACCCCGTCGGCGGATCGCACGAGTCGTCGGTGCAGGGGTTCCCGTCGTCGCAGCCCATCGATCCGCACGCGCCGCACCCGATGATCCACGCGGGGACCACGGTCTCGCAGCCGTTCGACGGGTCCGCGTCGCAGTCTCCGTAGCCCGCGCGACACACCGTGCCGCAGCGTCCGCCCGCGCACACGGGGGTCGCGTTGGTGGGGGCCGTGCAGACGTTGCCGCAGCGTCCGCAGCTCGTGGTCGCGGTGTTGAGGTTGACCTCACAGCCGTTGGTCGACGCGCGGTCGCAGTCTTCGAAGGGGTCGTCGCACACGAAGCCGCAGACCGCCATCGCGCAGCTCGCCGACGCGTTGGGAACCGTCGCGCAGGGAGCGCAGCGCGCGCCGCAGGAGCTCACCGAGACGTCGGGCGTGCAGCGTCCGTCGCACTCGTGCTGACCCGTCGGACACGCCCTGGTGCAGCCGCCGGCCGCGCACGACGATCGACCGCCCGCGGGGGCGAGGCAGGCCCTACCGCACGCGCCGCAGTTCGAAGTGTCAGACGTCGTGTCGACGCAGGTGGAGCCGCAGCGGATGGTCGTCGCGCTGCAACCGCTCACGCAGCCCGTGGAGCCGCCCGAGGTGCGGCAGAGCGGCGTGGGCTCGGCGCAGCGGAGGGCGCAGCTCCCGCAGTGCTCCGCGGTCTCGATGGAGGTCTCGCAGCCGTTCTCGGGGTCGCCGTCGCAGTCTGCGAAGCCAGCGTTGCAGGCGAACACGCAGGCCCCCTCGGTGCACGCGCTCTCGGCGTTGGCGCGCGACGGACACGGCTCGCAGCGGTCTCCGCAGGTCGAGAGCGCGTCGTTGGGCGAGCACCCGGCGCCGCACGCGTGAAAGCCCTCGTTGCAGGTGAACACGCAGTCGCCGGCCTCGCAGGTCGGCGCGCCGTTCTCGGGCGTGTCGCATACGTTTCCGCAGCGCCCGCAGTTGTTTCCGTCGGCGCTCGGATCGACGCAGACCCCGTCGCAGCGCTCTTGCCCCTCGGGGCACGCGGTGTCGGGCGCCACGTCGCCGATGTCGCTCGCGTCGGTCACGTCAGAAGCGTCACGCACGTCGGCCGCGTCGGGCCTCGCGGAGTCCCTCACGTCGGGCGCGTCGCGTCGATCGGCGACCACGTCGGCGAGCGTGCGGTCGACGGTGGCGTCGAGGGCGCCGTTGTACTGCTTCAGGTCGTAACACGCGGTCACGAGCACCACGGGCGCGAGGGCCCCGAAGAGGCGCAGTCGAGACGCGTGGCCGTGCGATCGCGTGGACATCGTTGCGGTGTGCGCAGAGCGCGTGGGCAATCTCGCAGCGTTCGCGCGTCGAGACAATAGCGTCGCGCGGGGAGGGCGGGCGTTACGCTTCGAAGGGCTCGTCGGTCGAGTCGCGAAGCACCGAGCGTCCGCGGCGACACGATCTCTGCCAGCCGCAGAGGGCGCAGTCGCGTGCAGGGCCGCGATCGCCGCGCGCGAGCGAGTCCGAGAGGGCCGAGAGCGACGCCTCTGCCGCCTTCGCGTCGAAGTCTCCAGGGAGCGTCACGAGCGTTCCTGCCGCGGGGATCGCGAGGTGACGACCGATCACGGGCTCTCCCGTGAGACGCGCGACGGCGAGCGCGTAGGCGTCGAGCTGCGGGGCATAGAACGCAGCCCATCGGTCGAGGTCGGGGCCCGTGAGGGGGTGGGTCTTCAGGTCGACGACGTGAAGCCCCTCGGGCGCGCGCACCACGAGGTCGATCACGCCGCGCAACGTCGTCCCCCGCAGGTCGACGGCGAAGGGAACCTCTCGCGCAGGCTCCTCCACCGCGCCGAGGGAGAGCGCCGTCGCGCGGAGGCTCGCGAGCGTGTCGGCCACGAGCTCCGCGATGAGCTCTCGATGCTCGGTCTCGCCGCAGATGTCGAAGACGCGCTCCGCCAGCGCGAGGTCTTCGTCGCGCGACGTGGGCGCGAGGAGCGACGCCCGCTCGACCGCCGCGTGAACGAGCGCGCCGACGCGCGACGGCGGGATCTTGTCTCCGATCGCGAGCCTCGCGCGCCGCGCGTCGGGGATCGTCGTACGGCCCACGGCGACGCCGTCTGCGCGGGCGAGGGCGTGGCGCTCACCGCGCGCAAAGCGCATCAAACGAGGCACTTCGGGGCAATCCGCGACCTGACACAGCTCCGACGGAGACACCCGCGCGAGCCTCGGCGCGGTCATCGTCGAGGGCGCCCTCGGAGCCTCGGGATCACCCATCTCCGCGAGCGCGCGCCACGCCGAGAGATCCGTCGGCGGAGTGGCTTCATCCTCGGGCTCTTCGGCCTCGTCGGCCTTGCTCGACGCGTAGACCCGCACGCGCTGACCGAGCCACTCGCCCTCCGCGCCCGAGCTCGTCGCCACCGCGGGCGCCTTCACGCGTGCTGTGATGAGCGAGCGGAGATAGGCCGTGGTGCCCGACTTCGACTCCTCGGGCCAGAGCAGCACGAGGTGGTCTCTCGCGCGCGTCACCGCGACGTAGAGCAGCCGCAGAAGCTCCTGGCGCTGCCGCGACTCGCCGTCGAAGAGCTGCTGAAAGCGCTCCTTCCAGTCGTCGACGCCCACGTCGGGGACGATCTGCACGCCGCTCTCGGTGAGCGCCTCGGGGCCGAGCATCACCGCGAGCTCGCCGGGCCGCACCACCTCGACGCGAGGGAGCCGCACGTCGAGCTTTCGATCGAGCGCGTCGAGCACCACGAGGGGGTACTCCATGCCCTTAGAAGCGTGCATCGTGACGAGCTTCACGCTGTCGGGCGCGTCGTCGCCCGCGAGGGGCTGCCACGGGTCGTCGCGCTCCGCGCGTTCGAGCGCGAGGAGGTAGTTCTCGAGCGTGACGCCCGTCGCACCCGCGAGGTCGAGGCCCACGTCGCCGCGCATCGCGAGGTCGTGCGCGATCGAGACGAGCCGCGCGAGGTTGGCCCGCGCCTGCGCTGAAGACGCTTCATCGAGGCGCATCGCGAGGCGATCGGCGATGCCCACGCGTTCGAAGGCGCGCTCCACGGCCTCGGGCAGCGGGAGCTGTCGCAGCGCCTCGCGGCAGTCTGCGAGGTCGTCTCTGCAACGGAGCAGAGCGCGCCGCTCGAAGTCCGTGAGCGGCAGCGCGGCGGGGTTCTGTCCGTGAAGCTCGAGCGCGCGGGCCGGCGAGCCGCTGACGCGCGCGAGCGTGAGCCGCACCATCGCGCGCTGAGAGATTCCGTAGAGTTCGGAGAGGAGCACCGCCGCCGCCGCGCTTCGATCGCGAGGCGACGCGATCATGCGGAGCCACTGTCGCGCGAGCTGCGCCTCGAGCGTTTCGAAGAGCCCCCGCGCGGCGAGCACCGACGAGACCCCGCGCGCCCGCAGCGCCTCGGACCACTTCGCGAGGCCGTCGTGCGTGTACGCGAGCACGGCCACGTCGCCGTAGCGGGCGGGGCGAGGGGCCTCCTTCGCGCGGTCGAAGATGGGCGTCCCCGACGCGACGAGGTCGAGGATGCGCTCGACGCCCGCGTCGATCTTCGCGGCGCCCTTCAGCGGGTGCATCACCACGTCGAGCGACGGAGTGGTCTTCGGGCATGCGCCCTGCGAGTAGCGGTTCTCGGCCGTGAGCGGCGTGAAGGGGAGCCCGCTCGGCGGCATGAGCGCGCCGAAGAGCGCGTTGGCGAACTCGACGAGCTCGGGCCGCGAGCGCCGTGAGCGATCGAGCGACTCGGCCTTGTCTCCCTCGGCCTCGGCGCGCGTGAGGAGCGCCGCGAAGAGCGTCGAGTCGGCCGAGCGGAAGCCGTAGATGCCCTGCTTGAGATCGCCGACGTAGCGCACCTCGGCGCCCGCCTCGCGCAGCGCTTCGAAGAGCCTGAACTGGAGCGGCGACGTGTCTTGAAACTCGTCGACCACGATGTAGGGGAGCGCCTTCGCGATGAGCTCGGCGTAGGCTTCGCGTCCGCTCGCGCGACCGGCGATGAGCTCCAGCGCGATGAGCTGCATGTCTTCGAAGTCGACGGCGCCCATGCGGGCCTTGTCTTCTCCGTAGCGCGCGAGCACGCGGGCCGAGAGCGAGAAGACCCTCCGCACGCCGTCGGCGAGTCGCTGCCGCAGCGCGGGGTGGTTCTTCGCCGATGCGCGCGCGGCCGTGAGGAGCGCGGCGACGTCCTTCTCGGTGGTCTTGGTGACCTCGCAGGCGGCGACGCGCAGCGCCACGTCGAAGGGCGCGAGGCCGCGCTCGCTTCGAAGCGCGCGAAGGGCTTCGTAGAAGCCGAAATCGCCCTTGCGCTTGGGGTCGGGGTTCTTGTCGATCCACGCGTAGGCGAGCTTGAGGCCCTCGGCCATGTCGCGGTCGAGGATGGACTCGTCACCCGCGGGGCCCATCGCGTCGAGGAGGCGCTGCGACGCGATGCTTCCTTCGCGTTCGAGGCGCTCGGGCGTCATCGCGATGGACCGCCCTTTTTCGAGCACCTCGCGCACGAGCGACTGGAGCCTGCCCGCGGGCGTATCCCCGTCGCCCCAACCCCTCGCCGCGAGCCCCACGCCCGGTCCGAGGAACGCGTCGAGCATCGCTCTCGTGGCCGCGTCGTCGTCTCGATAGAGCTCCTCCGCGAGGATGCTCCGTCGCAGCGTCGCGGCCTGATCCTCGTCGAGCACGATGGGCTCGGGAGGAAGCCCCGCCGCGAGCGGATAGCGCTGGAGCAGCGTGAGCGCGAAGCGGTGGATCGTACAGATCACCGCGACATCGACGCGCGCGGCCTGGTCGTCGAGCCCGTGCGTGAGGAGCCCCGCGCGAACGCGGTCTTGCAGCTCCGCCGCCGCGGCCTCGGTGAAGGTCACCGCGGCGATGCGATCGATCGAGACGCCGCTTCGAACGCGCTCGACGATCGATTGAACGATGCGCCACGTCTTGCCCGTCCCCGCGCCCGCGGAGACGAGCCTCGGCGGATTGACCCTCGCGCTCACGCCGCACCTCCGGCCATCTTGAAGCGGCACCCGAGGCGCATCGCGCAGAACTCGCACGACCGCGCGCCCGCGGACTCGAGCTCGGCCCTTCGCACAGCGTCGTGCGGGGCGTACTCGGCCTCGTCGTCGAGCAGCGCTTCGAGCGCGTCACCGACCCGCTGGAGCGTCGCCTCGGTGAAGCCTTCGAGGGGCCTCATGCGGTCGACGGTGACGAGCGTCGTGGTGGCGGTTCCCTCGAAACCCTTGTCTTCACCGGCGCGCGTGAGGGCCTCACCCTCGGGCTTCGAGAGCGAGAGGCGCACGAACGCGGCCACGTCGCGCCCCTCCTTCTGCGCGGCCAGCACGCGAGGGATGAGCGCCGCGTCGAGGTCGAGCCCCGCGTCGCGGAGCTTGAGCATCGACTGCGTGGTGCCGAGCTTGAGGTCCATGATGATCGCGCGGGCGTCTTCGCCCCCGGCGTGCGCGACGATGGTCTCGATGCGCGGGCTCACGGGCGAGAGGTTCACCATGGGAAAGCGCTTCGACGGCAGCGCGAGCGCCACGGGCTTCACGTCGTCGCGCGGCGGCGCGTCGTTGGCGAAGTCGAGCCTCCACGCCGACCGGAGCTCGAGATAGCGCTTGAGAAAAGCCTCGACGGTGCGTCGGAGGTCGTCGAGCGAGAGGCGCATGTCGCCGCGATCGGCCCACGGGATCTCGCTCTCGATGGCCTTCTGGAGCGCGGTCTTCGCGTCGCTCTCGGTGGGCGCGCGGCCGCCTCTCGCGACCGCATCGAGCGAGCGGAGCGCCGCGCGCGTGACGCGTCCACGGTCTTGCGCAGAGACCGAAGGAGCCCTCGCGAGGTGCAGCGGGCGCAGGCCCAGGATCGCCCCCGTGAGGAACGAGTACCTGCACTTCATCAGCGTTTCGAGGGAGCGCGGCGTGTAGACGGCGGCCGTGACCTGATCGCGCACGAGGTCGCCGAGGTCGAAGCGCATCTCGGGCCTGAAGCGGGCCATGAAGAGGTCGCGCGCCGCGATGCGTGTCGCCGCGATGGGCGCTGCGAGCTTCACCGCGTCGTCGATGCGTCCTGCGCCGAGGGCTGTGATGGCGTCGAGGGTGCGCCCTCGCTCCGTGCGCGGCGCGTCTTCGAAGGACTCGCGAATCCACGCGCGCATCGAGGGAATCCCCGCGCGATCACGGGCCTCGCGCTCGTCGGGCGAGAGCCGCGCGAGGAGGTCTCTCCACGCGAGCGAGACCTCGACTTCATCACCCTGCGCGGTGCGTCGCGGGGCCACGAGCACGAGCCGCTCGGTGGGGAGCGCGAGGAGCCGCAGGGTCTCCCGCTGCGCGAGCGCGCCGAGCTCCGCGTCGGTGGGAATGCGCGCGAGGTCTCCACCCTCGGAGGCGAGGTGCTCGCGCTCCAGCGGACCGAGCACGAGCGAGCGACCCACGGGCGAGGGGAAGCGCCCGCGATGAAAGCCCGTCACCACGAGGCACTTCGGACGCACCACCGGAAACGCGTCGTCGACCAGCAGCGTGACGCCCTCGCCGCGCGCGGGAATCGGCGTGTCGAGCGTCGCCCCGAGGAGCGACTCCGCCGTCCCCAGAAACACCCCCGGCGCATAGGGCGGGAGCACCTGACCGCTCCGCTCCACGCGTTCGAGCGCGGCCACGCACGCGGCCCTGATGGCCTGCGACGCGGCGATCCACGCGGCCTGCGTGCGCGGGTCGTCGAGCGCGTCGGCGAAGCGCCTTGACTCCATGAACTGATTGAGCGTGTCGGTCACCACGCGGTGGAGCGCGGCGCTGCGATCCGTCGGCGCGAGCTTCGCGAAGGGCCCCGCCGACTCCCACAGATCGAGGAGCGCCTCGACGCGCTTGCGAACCGCCGCGAGCTGCTTCGCGCGCGCCGCATCGGGACCGAGCTCGTCGAGCGCGAGCACCGTCACCGCGTCGTCGTCGTCGGTCTTCGCGGGCTCCTTCGCGCGCGCCTCGGTGGCGCGGTGGAGCGTGTCTCGCACGGCCTTCCAGCTCGTGGGCACGTCCTTTCGAAGCTGCGCGCAGAGCCAGTCGCGGTCGCTGCCCCAGATGCCCGAGCCCGGCGCCGAGAGCACCGTCGCGAGGTCGACCACATCGACGCCACGCCACGCGAGCCGCACCGACGCGCGCAGCACCTGCCACGGCACCGACTGCCGCACCGGAGAGACCCCGACTCCGTGCCCCGCGACCTCGTAGCGCGCGAGCGCCCTTCGCACGCGATCGAGCGCACCAGACTCCGCGCTCACGTGCACCGCGAAGTCTTCGGGACGCGCTCCCCGCGCGACGCACTCGGCGATCCAGCGCGCGACCTGCTCGGCCTCATCGTGCGGATCTCTCGCCCTCACCGCGGCCACACCGCGACCGCTCACCGACACGCCCTTCGCTCCGCGATCGAGCGCGTGGAGCAGCGTCGTGGCTTCCTCGAATACGTCGTCTGCGACGGGCGTCGCGTGGCTCCAGCCCTCGACCCACGGCGCCACATCGACATCGACGCCGCGCTCTCGGAGCGCCATGAGCACGTCGCGTTCGAGGGGCGCGAGGCGCTCGGTGCCTTCGACCACGAGGGCCGTGAAGGGCAGCTGCGCCCCCTTCGCGATCGCAGGAATCGCCCTTCGCAGACGGGCGATCGTGTCGAGCTGGCCGCGCGCGACGAGCTGCGCCTCGAGCTCCCTCGCGAGCTCTCCGAGGAGGCTCACGTGCGACGCGACGAGCCTCGCCGCGCGGTCATTCGCGTCGAAGCGCGGGGTCACGCCGCGCCAGTTGTGGAGCCGCAACGTGTCCACCACGCGGAGCAGCGCGAGCGCCACGCCGAAAGGATCGCTGCGGAGCGGGTGCGCGAGGTCGGGATGCGCCGCGGCCCTTGCATCCAGCGCCCGCTCGATGGCGAGCGCACGCTCGGTCTCATCGGGCGCCGCGCCGAAGGGGAGCCCCAACGCGTCGTCGAGGGCGTGCGCGAGGCGGTCCCAGTCGACGAGGCGCACGAAGCCTCCGCCGGCCCGCGCGACGCGGTCTTCGAGCGACGAGCGCAACGACTCTCGGGGACACAACACCCAGGCGGGGGCTCGCAGCGTCCCTGTTCGAAGCCGGGCGACGACGGACTCCAGGCGACGCCGCGCTCTGTGCGGCGTGAACAGGGGGGATGTCTCCACGGCGCGACCCTACGAAACGCGCTCTGTAAGCGCCTCTTTTCGACATGGAGACCGCGCGCCACGAGGCCGCGTGCTCTTCGCGCTTGAACCGCGACGCGACGTGCTTGCACCCTCCCTCGCATGCAGATCGCATCGATCGGAGGCGCGCCTTGATCCGCGTCGTCATCGACCTGACCGACGGCCCTCAGGGCGCGGCGCTCGCCGAGCTCGGCCCTGCCCTCGACGCGAAGCTCCTCTCGGTCTCTCCGTCGCCCATCGCGGTGGTGATCACCGAGGCGCAGCGCGAGCACGTCCCCTCGGTGTGCACGAAGAACCCCGGGGTTCGCCTGGTCTTCGTGCGCGACGCCGCCGCGGGCTGGGAGCGCGTCGCGCGCCTCGCAGCATCGGGCGCCGTGGTGGTGTCGTCGAGGCGCTTCACGCCGCTCATGCACTGGGTGGCCGCGGAGTGGTCTCCGCTCGACGTGACGGTTTCGCCCGCCGATGCCCTCGACCGCTGGCGCAAGGACCTCCCCATCGACGACGTGGCCCCCGCGACGAGCCTCCGCGACGTGGCGGCGCTGCTCGACCCCATCGACCCGATCAAGCCTCCGTCGGAGCTCACCGACTCGCCCGTGAAGCTGCGCGAGCTCCTCGCGGCGCTCTCCTACGGCCGCGACGTGAGCGTCCGTCACGAGCGCGGATGGACCGGACCCGCGACGCCTGCCGACGCCCTCACGCGCCTCGGATGGGGCCGCGCGCTCGACGTTCCGGTGACAGCCACCGAGCACGAGTGGGCTTCGCTTCTGTTCGAACGCGCGAAGGCCCTCGGCGCGGGCGTGGTGTCTCGCGGTGACGAGGTCGAGGTGACCGCGCAGCGCGCCAAGGTCGCGCGCGGGGCCTCACCGAACCGCGCGGTGATCGTCGGAGGGAGCCTCCACCTGGTGAACCCGTCGCCCGCCCTCCGCGCGCAGATGGCTTCGCTGCACGGTGTTTTTCTCCACGACGAGAGCGCGCGCGCCTCGGGCGTCGACCGCGTCAAGGCGCTCGTCAAAGAGACCCCGTGGGAGCAGTGGCTCGATGACCCCTACATGGACGACGCCCTCGCGCGCATCGATCCGCAAGGCGCCGACCGCGAGGAGCTCGACTACGCCCGCGCGTCGCTGCTGCTCCACGATCGGCTCCGGCCTGCGCCCGCGCAGCGCCGTCGAGACTGGCGCGCGCTGCTCGCGGCGATGATCGCGCTGGAGCCTCCCGCGGCGGCGATTCGCGCGCCCGTGGCCGTGGGAGAGAAGCAGAAGGCCGTCGTCTTTCTGCCCCACCGCGAGGTCGATCGCAGGGCCTCGCAGCGCGGCAAGGAGCTCGTCGGAATCCGCGCCATCGCGCCGCCGAGGGTCACCCGCGACGACACGCTCGTCGCGCTCGAAGGTGCGACCGAGCGCGTGGGCGGCGGCGAGTGGGCCGCGTGGATCGCGCAGCGGAGGTTCCTCCTCCCCGCGGAGAAGAAGCTCGACGACGCGGAGGCCGTGATCGACCTCTTCGTGCGCGCGCCCTCCCGCAACATGCTCACCCCCGACATCCTGCGCTGGTGGAACCAGTCGCTCGACGAGCACCTCCTCGGCCTCTTCTGGCCCTCGACCACCCTCGAAGTGGAGCGCGACTTCTGGCGCGACGCCGACCGCCACCTCGGCATGCTCTGGATCGCCTTGCGCCGTGCGCTTTCGAACGGACTCGACGCCACGCTCCACGACGGCACCGGGCTCCTCGAGATGGGCGGCGGACACATCGCCGAGGTCGTGGCCTCGTCGCGCGGACACCACCGCCGCGACGTGCTCGAGGCCGAGTTCGCGTGCGCCTTCGACCCCGACGCGCCCGTGAAGACGCTCACCGAGAGCGCCATCGTGCGGGGCATCGGAACGCGCACCGCGCAGCACGGCAAGTCACGCGTCGACCTCACGACGCGCGTGCCGCGGAGGCTCTTCCTCTCGATCCACGACGCGCGGGTCGAGATCACCTTCCACGCGACGCCGTGGGAGTCGCAGCGCGAGCCCTACCGCGGCGACCACGACGCGCTCCTCGGCGCCGCCACGCAGGAGTGGGATCACGCCATCGAGCCCACCTCGCCGGGGATGCCTTCGCCCACCTCGGGCGCCTGACAAATCCCCAAAAGCAGACGGCCGGGAGCATCGCTGCTCAACCGGCCGTCTTGTGGTGCGGGCAACAGGATTTGAACCTGTGACTTCGTCCGTGTGAAGGACGCACTCTACCGCTGAGTTATGCCCGCGGAAGGGAGCGGTTACGTACTTCGCGCCCGCGCGAGGGTCAAGAGAAAATCTCACGGCCTCTCTACGCCGCTTGTCGCGCGACACCCGCGGCCTCCATGATCGGCGCCGTGGAGGACCCGCCATGCCATCGGTGATCACTGCGTTCCGCGACCTCGATCGGCTCCGAGAGATCGCGTCGGTGCTCGCGAAGCACGGTTTTGGTGAGGTGCTCCAGCGCCTCGGCCTCGAGAGCCTCGTGCCCGGTCGCCGCGAAGACCCCGAGATGCACGCGGCCTCCCTCGGTCAGCGCCTGCGCTTCGTGCTGCAAGACCTCGGGCCCTCGTTCGTGAAGCTCGGTCAGATCGCCTCGACGCGCGCGGACCTCATCCCCGGCGACGTGATCGCCGAGCTCAAGGTCCTGCAAGACGACGTCAAGACCGTCCCCTGGGCGCAGATCAAGCTCGAGATCGAAGAGGACCTCGGCGGCGCCATCACCGACCTCTACGAAGAGGTCGACCCGACGCCCCTCGCGAGCGCCTCCATCGCGCAGGTCCACAAAGGGAGATTCCGCGACGGAGACGACGTCGTCGACGTCGCGATCAAGGTCCAGCGGCCTCACATCCGTGACACGGTCGAGCGCGACATCGACCTGCTCTACTGGTTCGCACGCGCGATGGAGCGCGCGATCCCCGAGTCGCGGCGCTACTCGCCCGTCGACCTCGTGGCGGAGTTCGATCGCTCCATCGTGGCCGAGCTCGACTTCATGCAGGAGGCCGAGCACGCCGAGCGCTTCGCCAAGAACTTCGAGGGAGACACGCGCGTTCGCTTCCCGAAGGTCTACCGCCGCATGTCGGGCAAGCGCGTGCTGACGCTCGAGTTCTTTCACGGCAAGCACCTCGACGACGCCCTCGCCGCGGGGTGGGACGGCAAGAAGATCGCGTCGATGTCCGTCGGCGTCGTCATCAAGATGATCTTCGAAGACGGCTTCTTCCACGCCGATCCCCACCCCGGGAACATCATGGTGATGGGCACCGCCGAGGAGCCCGTGCTCGGCCTCCTCGACCTCGGCCTCGTCGGTCACCTCTCGGGCCCCATGCGCGACAAGGCCCTCGAGCTCATGGTCGCCGCCGTGCGCGAAGACTTCGACGCCGTCGCCGACGCGCTCTACGCCCTCGGCCGACCGACTCGCAAGGTCGACATGAAGGACTTTCGCAACGACGTGCAGACGCTCGGGCGCAAGTACCTCGGTCGAAAGCTCGGCGAGATTCAAGCCTCGGCGCTCGTGCGTGACCTCATCTGGGGCGCGGTCAAACACGGCATCGACATGCCGCCCGACTTCGTGATGGTGGGCCGCGCGCTCATGACCATGGAGGGCACCGGGCGGCAGATTCACCCCGAGCTCGACCTGCTCGTCGAGGGCAGACCTCACCTCCTTCGCCTCATCGCGCAGCGCTACTCGCCCGACAGGCTCACGGGCGATGCGATCAAGGCCGCGCTGCGCCTCTCGGGCATGGCCGGTCAGATGCCCGAGCAGGTGAGCGAGATCCTCGACGATCTTCGCAAGGGGCACCTCACGCTCAAGGCCGCGGACCCCGAGCTCTCGCCCGTCTTCGATCGCCTCGGGCGCAGGCTCTACACGGGCCTCACGGTCTCGGCGATGGTGATCGGCGGATCGTTCGTGGTGGCCAACGCGAAGGGCTACTGGGTGTGGCTCGGCGCGCTGATGCTCGCGTCCGCGGCGTTTCAGGCCACGGCTCACATCCTCCGCGACTGGTGGAGAGCGCTCGCGCTGCGACGTTGAATTCGCGGAGCGTCCCCTTTGCGACCGCGGATCGGTGGTTAGACTGCGACTCCCTGCGGCCGTGAGCGACCTGACCTTCCGCGTGCATCCGTCTGTCGCCTCGATCGCCGAGGCCGAGTGGGAGTCGCTCCGCGACGACGCGTGGACGCCCTTTCAAGAGCGCGCGTGGATGCTCGCGCTCGAAGAGGCCGGCTGCGCTGCTCCCGAGCGCGGTTGGACGCCGATGCACATGGCCCTCTGGCGCGGCCGCGACCTCGTCGCGCTGGCCCCTGCATACGCTCGCGTCGACAGTCAGGGCGAGTTCGTCTTCGACCACGCGTGGGCCGGCGCGGCGCAGCGAGCGCGCATCGCGTACTACCCCAAGCTCACGCTCGCGGTTCCCTTCACGCCCTGCACGGGACGGCGGATCTACACGCGCCCCGGCGAAGACCGCGAGGCCCTCTCGCGCACCCTCGCGCGCGGGATCTTCGACGCCGCGAAGCACGCGGGACTCTCGTCGGTGCACGCGCTCTTCGTCACCGACGACGAGGCCCAGAGCTTCGAAGCCGAGGGGGCCTTCGTGCGCCACGGGGTGCAGTTCCACTGGGAGAACCCGGGCTACCGCGGCTACGACGACTACCTCTCGCGCTTCACGTCGCGGCGACGAAAGACACTACGCAGAGAGGCTGACGCGCACATCGACCAGGGCATCTCGATCCGCACGCGCAGGGGCGACGCGCTCGCTCGCGCCGACGCGGCGATGATCCATCGGCTCTATGTCTCGACCGTCGACAAGTTCGCGTGGGGCAGGCGCTACCTCACCCCGCGCTTCTTCGAGCGCGCCCTCGACTCGATGCGAGGGAGCCTCGAGCTGGTCGAGGCCGTGCGCGACGGCGCGGTGATCGCGGGGGCCTTCAACGTCGCGTCGAAGACGCACCTCTACGGGCGCTATTGGGGGTGCTTCGAAGAGCATCCCTTCTTGCACTTCGCGGTGTGTTACTACCACTCGATCGGCGAGTGCATTCGCCGCGGCGTGCGGGTGTTCGAGGGCGGCGCGGGCGGCGAGCACAAGCTCTCGCGAGGCTTCGTGCCCACGGTCACGCGCTCGGCGCACAGGGTCTTCGCGCCGGGCCTCGAGCGCGCGATCCGAGACTTCGTCGCGAGAGAGCGCGCGGCGATCGAGCAGGAGCTTCCCGCGGTGGAGGCCGAGGCCGGGCTCAAGCCCTGGACACCCGCGGCGGGTCACGAGTAAGGGTGCAGAACGTATGGCAAGACGACCGAAGGAGGACGGCGACTCGGGCACGATCGTCGAGACTCGGCAAGAGAAGAAGCTCGCGAAGCCTCGGATGTTCAAGGTGCTCCTGCACAACGATCACTACACGACGCGGGAGTTCGTCGTGGCGATCCTGATCGAGATCTTTCGCAAGAGCGAGACCGACGCCGTGCAGATCATGATGCACGTGCACCAGCGGGGCATCGGCGTGGCGGGCGTGTACACCTTCGAGGTGGCACAGACCAAGATCCACCAGGTCGAGGAGCTCGCGCGAGAGAACGAGTTCCCGCTGCTCCTGACGATGGAACCGGAGGACGACTGAATGGCATCGCAACCCACTGTCTCGAAGGAACTTCAGGCTGCCCTCCGCCGCGCCGTCACCGAGGCCGAGGCGCAGCGCCACGAGTACGTCACCCTCGAACACCTCGTGCTCGCCTTCATCGGCGACGACTGGACCCGCAAGGCCCTCAAGGCCTGCGGCGCGGACGTGAAGCGCCTCGAGCGCGGCCTCCGCGAGTCCCTCGACGAGACGCAGGAGCGCATCCCCGCGTCGCAGCGCCTCGAGGTGCAGCAGACCCTCGGCGTCACGCGCGTGCTTCAGCGCGCCGCCATGCACGCCATCTCGGCGGAGCAGAAGGCCATCGACGTGGGCTCCGTGCTCATCTCGATCTTCCGCGAAGAGGAGTCTCAGGCGCTCTTCCTCCTCCAGAAGGAGGGGATCACGCGCATGGACCTCATCAACTACTACTCCCACGGGGTTTCGAAGTTCGACCCCGAGGAGGCCGACAACGGCACGAGCGGCCCCCTCGGTCGCCCCGAAGGCGGCAACGGCGGTGAGCCCCACAGCCACGGCGACGACGAGGACGAAGACGGCGCGGCGCCCGTCAAGAACCCCCTCGAGCAGTTCACCCAGAACCTCAACCAGCAGGCCGCCGAAGGAAAGATCGACGCGCTCATCGGCCGCGAGCCCGAGCTCGAGCGCACGATTCGAATCCTCTGCCGCCGCAAGAAGAACAACCCCCTCTACGTGGGCGAGCCCGGCGTGGGCAAGACCGCCATCGCCGAGGGCCTCGCGCTGCGCATCTATGAGAAGAAGGTCCCGTCGGTGCTCGAGAACGCCACGGTGTACTCCCTCGACATGGGCGCGCTCCTCGCGGGCACGAAATTCCGCGGTCAGTTCGAAGAGCGCTTGAAGGCCGTGCTCAAGGCCCTCGCGAACCACCCCGACGCGATCCTCTTCATCGACGAGATCCACACGATCGTCGGCGCGGGCGCAACCTCGGGCGGCTCCATGGACGCTTCGAACATGCTCAAGCCCGCCCTCGCGTCGGGCCGCCTCCGCTGCATCGGAAGCACCACCTACTCCGAGTACAAAGCGGCCTTCGAACGCGACCGCGCGCTGGCGCGGCGCTTTCAGAAGATCGACATCACCGAGCCCTCGGTGGCCGACACGATCAAGATCCTCGAAGGGCTCAAGCCCCAGTACGAGAAGCACCACGAGGTCACGTACTCCGAAGACGCGATCCGCGCCGCGGCCGAGCTCTCGGCCAAGTACGTCAACGATCGCCTGCTGCCCGACAAGGCCATCGACGTGATCGACGAGTGCGGCGCGCAGGACCGCATGCGCCCCGGCGGAGAGCGCACGAACAAGGTCACGCTCGCCGACGTCGAGGCCATCGTCGCGAAGATGGCGCGCATCCCCGAGAAGAACGTCTCGGGCTCTGAGCGCGACCGGCTCCGCCTGCTCGACACCGAGCTCAAGGCCGTGATCTACGGTCAGGACGACGCCATCGAGGCCATCGCGAGCGCCATCAAGCTCTCGCGCTCGGGCCTTCGCTCGCCCGAGAAGCCCATCGGGAGCTTTCTCTTCGCGGGCCCCACGGGCGTCGGCAAGACCGAGCTCGCCAAGCAGCTCGCCAAGGTGCTCGGCGTGCAGTTTCTCCGCTTCGACATGAGCGAGTACAGCGAGCGCCACACGGTCTCGCGGCTCATCGGCGCGCCGCCCGGATACGTGGGCTTCGACCAGGGCGGGCTCCTCACGGACGCCGTCTCGAAGAACCCCTACTCCGTCGTCGTGATGGACGAGATCGAGAAGGCTCACCCCGAGCTCTTCAACATCCTCCTCCAGGTGATGGACCACGCCACGCTCACCGACAACAACGGCAAGAAGGCCGACTTCCGCAACGTGGTGCTCATCATGACCACCAACGCGGGCGCCCGTGAAATGAGCGAGAAGGTCGTGGGCTTCGGCGCCAAGGACGGGGCCGTCGACACCTCGCGCGCCAAGGCCGCGCTCGAGCGCACGTTCACCCCCGAGTTCCGCAACAGGCTCGACGGCATCGTGGCCTTCAAGGGCCTCACGCCCGAGGTCATCCTCCGCGTCGTCGACAAGGAGGTCGGGCTGCTCCAGGGCCTTCTCGAAGAGAAGAAGGTCACCGTGTCGCTCTCGCCCGAGGCCCGCGCGTGGCTCGGCGAGAAGGGCTACGACCCGGCCTTCGGCGCGCGTCCGATGGCTCGCCTCATCGAGAACTCGCTCAAGAAGCCCCTCGCCGAGGCGCTCCTCTTCGGCGATCTGGCCGAGGGCGGCGCCGCGCGCGCGGAGCTCATCGACGAGAAGATCAAGCTCACGTTCACGAAGCCCCCCTCCGCCGCGAACTGAACCTCACGCTTTACGAGGGCGGGCGTTCTGATAGGGTCCGCAGCCCTCATGAAGACCCCCCCTACGATCGCGCCCGTTCAGGGCAAGCTCGGCGTGCTGCTACCCGGCCTCGGCGCCGTCGCGACCACCTTCGTCGCGGGCACCGAGATGATCCGCCGGGGGATCGCGCAGCCCGTCGGCTCGCTCACGCAGATGGGCACGATCAGGCTCGGGCGACGCACCGACAACCGCTCGCCGCGCATCGGTGATTTCGTCCCCCTCGCGCCCATCGAGAGCCTCGAGTTCGGCGGCTGGGACATCTACCACGACGACGCCTTCACCGCGGCCACCAAGGCCGGCGTGCTCAGCGAGAAGCACCTCGCGTCCGTCAAAGACTTCCTCGAAGGCGTGCGCCCCATGTCGGCGGTCTTCGACTCGGGGTACGTCAAGAAGATCGACGGCCCCAACCGCAAGAAGGCCGCTTCGAAGATGGAGCTCGCCGAGGCCCTCATGGACGACATCGCGCGCTTCAAGCGCGAGCGCGGCGTCGACCGCTGCGTCGCCGTGTGGTGCGGATCGACGGAGGTGTGGCGGCCCACGACGGAGGTCCACGCCTCCCTCGCGAACTTCGAGAAGGGCTTGCGAGAGTCGAGCGACGACATCGCGCCGAGCGCCATCTACGCGTACGCGTGTCTGCGCTCGGGGGTGCCCTACGCCAACGGCGCGCCCAACCTCTCGGTGGACTTTCCCGCCATGCAGGAGCTCGCGCGACGCGAGGGAATCGCCATCGCGGGCAAGGACTTCAAGACGGGCCAGACCCTCATGAAGACCATCCTCGCGCCGGGCTTCAAAGCGAGGCTCCTCGGGCTCGACGGGTGGTACTCGACGAACATCCTCGGCAACCGCGACGGCGAGGTGCTCGACGACCCCGAGAGCTTCAAGTCGAAAGAGGTCTCGAAGCTCGGCGTGCTGGAGCACATCTTTCAGCCGCACCTCTACCCCGAGCTCTACGGCAAGTACTCCCACGTCGTGCGCATCAACTACTACCCCCCGCGCGGCGACAACAAAGAGGGCTGGGACAACATCGACATCTTCGGGTGGTGCGGCTACCCGATGCAGATCAAGATCGATTTCCTCTGCCGCGACTCGATCCTCGCGGCGCCCATCGTGCTCGACCTCGCGCTCTTTCTCGACCTCGCGCAGCGCTCGGGGATGTCGGGCATTCAAGAGTGGCTGAGCTTCTACTTCAAGAGCCCCATGACGGCGCCGGGCCTCTACCCCGAGCACGACCTGTTCATCCAGCTCATGAAGCTCAAGAACACGCTGCGGTGGATGAAGGGCGAAGACCTCATCACCCACCTCGGCCTCGACTACTACGATTGATCGAGGCACCCTCGCGTCCCTCCACATGGAACAGGGACGCACCGGGGCCCGCTACCGCTTCCTCATCCCCATCATCGGCGGCTCCGTCGCGGGCGCGGTCTTTCTGACGCTCTTCTTCGGGCTCATCGCCGTCGGCCTCGGCGCCGGAGCAACCGTCCTCGCGTCGCGCTCGCTCGGTGACCTCCTCGACCCCGGCAGCGCGCTTCATCGACTCGGTCGCCCGCTCACGCAGCGCGAGCTCGCCGACGGGCGCGTGATGGGCGCGGGCACCTTCGCGGGCATGGAGAGTCCGCCCGTCTGCTACGTCGCGCACCAGTACTACGTGAGCGGCAAGAACGGCGGCTGGCGCACCGACGTCAGCGGCACGCTCGCCGAGGGCGCGACGCTCACCATCGGCGCGCGCACATGGGCCGTCGATCCCGCGCAGATCCGCTTTCACCCGCTCGACACGTACGTCGCCGACCCCGAGTTCGAAGGCGCCCTCCGCCGTCGAATGCCGAACCTCCCCGACGCTGGACGGGTCATCCACGCGTGCGCGCTCTTCAACGCGGCGGTCTTCGCGGACGCCTGCGTGAACGACTCGCTCCGTCAGCTCGTCGCGTGTCGTGACGGCGAACCCACCACCATCACCCTCGGCAGCGGAACGCCCGAGCGTCGCATCCGCTCGATCGCCAGCAGCGTCGCCTCGGGGCTCGCCGCGGGCCTCGCCGCGCTCATCTTCTTCGCCGCCGTGCTCTGGCGCGTCTCCAAGGCAGGGACCCTCGTCGACGCGCTCCGCTCGTGGAGCAGGGAGCCTCCGACGCCCTCTCGCACCCCGCTTCTGATCGCGGGCCTCGTGGCCGTCGTGGGCGCCTGGATCTATGTGCTCGCGCGCACCGTGGGCACCGAAGACGTGAACGACCCCTACCTCACGGGCGTCGGCTTCGGCGTCACGGTCATCGCGGGGGCCTTGCTCGTGGCGCTCGCGCTCCGCGACCGCGCGGTGAAGCTCTCGCTCGCGATGGCGCCCTGCATCGCCGCGGAGACCTCGCGCCTCGCGCGCGTCGGTGAAGGAGGCGCCGAGCTCGCCGTCCGCGTTCGCGCCGACGCGCCCACGGTGACGCTCCGCGATCACGCCCCGCACGCGTTCGTGAGGGTCACGGTGAAGCGCGTGGTGCAGGCGGGCAGAAACCGCGTGTCGCAGCCCCTGCACTCGGCCTCGTGGCCCGCGACGATTCCCGTCGAAGACCCGTCGGGCGCGGGCGTGCTCGACCTCACGGGCGCCGCGGTCGATCTTCGAACGACCTTTCGCAACGTGCGCGCTGACGAGGCGCGCGAGGTGCTTCTGTCGCTCGCGTCGACGCCCTTCGGCGACAGGACCTCCGACGCGGGGCACTACGTGGCCCTCGAAGTCGAGGAGAGCTTCATCGACCCCGGCGAGCACCTCTACGTCCTCGGCGACATCCACCGCGTGCAGAACGCCGAGGCGCAGTCGCTCTACCGCGTGATGGACACGGTCCCCGTGATCGCCTCTTCGAACCCCGCGAAGCTCGCGGTGTACGCGGGATCGGAGCGAGCCCTCCTCGCCTCGCTCTCGCGCGAGCGCACCGTCGCGGCGGGGGTCACCGCGCTCCTCGTCGCGTCATCGTGCGCGCTCGCGATGGCCCTGGGCTATCTGCGCGCGCTCTGACGCTCAGCCCTTCTTCACGAGCGCCGCGATGAGCGCGCCGAGGTCATCTCGCACGCGCCTTCCCTCGATCACCGCGATGAGCGCCGCGTACGTCGAGAGCGCGACGATCGGCGGAATCCAGCCCTCTCCCGTCGACCCCGTCGCGACGCGATATCCGACCGTGGCCGTGACCGCGCCGACGCCTGCGAGCACCGGGCCCGTGTAGTAGCTCCAGAGCGCGCGCCCGAGGTGCCGCCCCGCCCACGCGATGAGCCAGAGCACCATGACCACCGTGACGACCCCGTGCGCCGCGGCGATGGCGCCGATGCCGAGGTGCTTCACCGCGAGCACGAGCGCCCAGGTCGAGAGCGTCCACACGAAGAACGCGCGCAGCGCGAGGCCCGCGCGGCCCTGCGCCTGGAGCAGCGTGAAGAGAGGGCCCGCGACGAGACCGCCCACCATGTTCGGGAGCAGGCCCCACACGACGGGGACGCTCTCGACCCAGCGCGGCGCATAGGCCACACGAATGATCGCGGGAGCGCCCGCCGAGAGCGTCACGAGCAGCGCCACGCCGAGGAGCAGCGCCGTCCGCGTGACCGTCGCCACGGCGCGGTGGAGCGCGGGGTCGTGCGCGTCGAAGCGCGCGTACGCGGGGAGCTGCACGCGCCCGAGCGCGTTGACCGCGAGCACGGGGAGCTGCGCGGACTTCACGCCGAAGTCGAAGACGCCCACGGCCTGCGGACCCATGAGCCGCCCGAGCAGGGCCGCGGAGACGTTGTCCTTGAAGAAGGCCGCGATGCCGAGGGCCTGCACGCGAACGCCGTAGCCGAGCAGCGGGCGCAGCACGGCGGGTCGCCAGAGCAGCCGCGGGAGCCCCGGCGAGATGAGGTACGCGAGCGCGAGCTGCGAGAGCATCCCGACGAACTGCGCGCCCGCGAGCGCCCACGCGCCGCCGAAGGCCCACGCGAACGCGATGGCCGTGAGCTGTCGCGCGATGAGCGAGAGGAGCTCGACGCGTCCGATCTCGCCGAAGCGCAGCGCGCGCTCGAGGCGGATGTAGGGCACGGCGCGCAGCGGTCCCGCGAGAAAGAGCGGAGACATCGCGCGGAGCACCGAGGCCTCGTCGGGCCTGAGGTGGTTGTAGGCCGCGATCGCAGGGGCCGCGATGAAGAAGGCGATCGAGAGCGCGAGGCCGAGGGCGATGAGAAAGGTGGCGACGACGCGGTACTCCTCGTCGCTCACGTCGCTGCGCTTGCGGAGCAGCGTGGCGCCGAGTCCTCCGTCGCCGAAGAGCGAGCCGAGTCCGAGAAAGAACGTTCCGATCGCGTAGACGCCGAAGGCGCGCTGATCGAGGAGCCTCGCGAGCGCGAGCGTCGCCGCACCCGTGAGCGCCGCGCCGAAGACCTGGAGCGTGGCGAAGCGCGCGGTCTCCTTCGTGATGCGCTCGAGGAGCGCCGCGCCCGTGGGCGCATGCTGCGTCATCGCGGGCGCCGCGCGTGGCAGAGCCAGTTCATCACGAGTCGCTCACGCGCGGTTCGGTCGAGCGCGCGCGCTGTGAGGTTCACCAGGGGGATGAGGGCGCGTCCCGCGAACGAGTGATCGAGCTCGAGGCATGCCATCTGACCGAGCGTCGACCAGAGCCCGCCGAGGGGCGTGAGCTCCACGAGTTCGAGGCCCGCCGCGCGCACCGCCGCTTCGAGGCCGTAGCGCGTGAAGCGCCAGTAGTCGTGCGGAATCTCGTGGTCGGGCCACACGCCAGGCACGGTGAACACCACCTCGCCGCCGGGCCTCACCACGCGGACCATTTCGCGGAGGCAGTCGACGGGCCGCTCGACGTGTTCGAGCACCTGAAACGACACCGCCACGTCGAAGCGGTGGTCTTCGAAGGGGAGCGCGTGCGCGTCGCCGATCACGTCGGGCGTCGCGTTGGGAGACACGCGGTCGAGGCCCACATACTCGCGCACCGAGGCGTCGAAGAGGCCGCGGTAGGGCTTCGATCCGCAGCCCACGTCGAGCACGCTGCCGCGCAGCGTCGGGAGCACACGCGCGAGCGCGCGCCACATCGGGGCGAGGTGCAGGTGCAACGGCTGACGCCACGTCGCCGGGTGCGGTCGATACGGAACGGGGTTGGGTGCGTACCAGAGGTTCATCCGAGGAGCTCGCGATAGAGCGACTCGTAGGCCGAGAACATCGCGCGGCGCGGATTCTCGCCGAGAACCTCTCGCTGCGCGAGGCGCATGCGCGCGCGGAGGTCGGCGTCGGAGAGCCACCTCGCGAGGGAGACCGGCCACGCGCGCTCGTCGCGGTCGAGCAGACACTCGGACACGCGCTCATAGAGCTCCTCGTGCGGCGCGATGGTCGACGCGAGCACCGGGACGCCCGCCTCCGCGGCTTCGAGCGGCACCAGGGGCATGCCTTCGAAACGGCTCGGCGCGAGGAGCAGTTCCGCGCGACAGAACCCGTCGATCCCCGGTCGCGCGCCGAGGAGGGTCACGCGATCTTCGAGCCCGAGCGATTTGATCTGCGCGGTGAGCGACGGGCGTTCGGAGCCTTCGCCGATGATGTTCCAGTGCCACGCGAGGCGCTTGACCTCGGGCGCCGCGAGGGCCGTGAGCATGGCGTCGAAGCCCTTCTGTCGGTCGAGCCTCCCCACCGAGAGCACGCGCAACGTCCCATCGGGCCACGGCGCCGGATCGGGCTGCTTCGTGGCCGCGGGCGGCGCGTTTCGAACGATCGTGACGCGCACCCCGAGGAGCGCTTCGAGCGTGCGCGCATCGGCGCGCGAGAGGGCCACCCAGCGCACGCGATCGCGCAGCGAGCCCGCGAGCGAGAGCATGCGCTTCGAAGGGATGTGAAAGCAGCGATCGCGGGGCCATCCATCGGGCGGCGGGAGGAGCTGAAAGGTCACCACGAGCGGCCTCCCGCGCGCGGCGATGAGCGCGGGACCTATGCGGTCGGGCCACGGGAGGTGCGCGTGCACGATCTCGCCAGGGCCGTGCTGCCTGAGCGCCCAGCGCCACCACGAGACGCGACGCGGCGTCGCGGCCTCCCATCGCACGCTGTGGTCGAAGGGAAGCTCCAGCCGGGTCTCCCACCCCGCGCGCTCGCACTCGGCGCGCAGCGTCTCGGCCATCTGCTCGGCTCCGCCCCACGCGGCCGAGGCCGCGAGGTGGAGCACGCTGTGTCGGGTCATGGCTCCTCGATCGCGTAGAACGCCACGGAGTCTGTGATGATCGACGGCGCCACGAGAGCAGCCGCCCGGTGAAGCGCCCCGTCGATGAAGCGCGCGGCGCGCGTGAGCGGAGCTCTTGAACGGCCCTCGGGGTCGACGAAGCGCGAGGGGCGCGCCCAGGCAACGTCTTCACGGACCACGCGCGCGTTGGCGCCCTTTCGAAGCGTCGCGCGCATCGCGGCGCGCGAGAAGAACCACAGGTGCTCCGGGGGCTTGTACTGGTCCCACGTCGAGGGGGCGATGCGCGTGTTCACGTTTCCGATCACGGGGACTACCACGGCGAAGACCGCGCCCGGCCTCGCCATCGCGCGCAGCGCGCGGAGCGTCTCGACGGGATCGGGGAGGTGCTCGAGCACGTCCCACGCGGTGATGACATCGAAGGGTCCGCGTTCACGGATCTCGTCGAGCGTCGAGGCCACGTAGGGCCTCACGGCATCGCTCCATCCGCGCTGCGCCTCGGGCGATGGTTCGACACCGAACGATTCCCAACCGCGCGCCCGCGCCTCCTCGACGAAGTAGCCCGCGGCGCAGCCGAAATCGAGCATCTTTCCGCCCGTACGACCGAGTGACTTGAGCGCGTCGAGGCGCGCCTCGGCCTTGCGCGCGGCGAGCGATCGTTCGCGTCCGAAGTAATCCTCGTAGCCGTGGCCGTCGCCCTCGAAGTAGCCGCGCTCATACACGGCCTTCACGGCCTCGGGCGGAGGCGTCGGCCACACGAACTCGAGGTCGCACGGGACGCAGCGGTGGATCACGTACGCGCCCTTCTCGAAGCGCGGCGCGCACGCGCGACCGCAGAGCGTACACGAGGGATTCATGGCGTCCCCTTCTTCGCCGCGGCCGCGAGCACGAGGGAGGCGAAGCGATCGCCGAGCGCGTCCCAGTCGAGCGTCGCTGCGAACTCTCGGGCGGCCAATGCGCGCGCGTCTGACGCGGCGGTGTCTCTCCACGAGGCAACCACGGCCTTCGCGGCCTCGTCGGGCGTCTCTGCGCCGAGGTGATGCGTGCTCTCGCGAAGCGCGAAGCCGCGTACGCCCACGCGCGTCGAGACCAGCGGAACGCCCGCAGCGAGCGCCTCGGGCACCTTGAGGCTCGACCCCGCGCCCGCGTCGAGGAGGTTCACATACGCCCCCGCGCGATCGAGCCACGGCGCCACGCTGTCGACGGTTCCTGTGACCTCGACGTGGGGGCCCGCGAGCGCCTCGACCTCGCGCGTGGGCGCCCTCCCGCAGAGCACGACCCTCGCGTCGGGGTACGCCTCGCGAACGCGCGGAAGCACCTCACGCGCGAGCGCGACGGCGCATCGCACGTTCGGCGGATGGCTCATCGCGCCCACGAAGAGGATCTCTCTCAACATGCGCGACGACGGCGCGATGAAGCGGATCTCGCCGCACGCGACGCCGTTGGCGATCACCTCGACGGGGCCGTGACGTCGCGCGGAGACCTCCCTCGCGTCGTCGTCGGTGACGGCGGTGACGAGGTCGGCGACGCGCCACACGCGGCGCTCCAATCGCTCGAGGCGAAGCGCTTCGAGGCGCGCGTCGGGCGTGACGGCCCTCGCGTAGCGGCTCTCGATGTTGTGCTCGTCGAGCACCAGCGCGACGCCGTCGAGGCTCATCGCGACGAGCGACGCGTACGAGTGGCACGCGATGACCGCCGCGTACGGAGCTTCGCGGTGGCGCGCGCGCAACGCGTCGCGGAGCGCTCTCGGCGCGGCCTCGCGAGCCCTTCTGCTGGAGATGATTGGGATGCCCATGAAGGGTCCGCGGTCGCAGAGAATCTTCTCGCGGTAGATCGAGAGCGCGGCGGTGACATCACCCGCGGAGGAGGCCATTTCTACGGGCCAATAGCGCGCGTAGAGGTCGACGGGGCCGCGCTGCGCGAGGGCGCGCGCGAGCCGATGGATGCGGATTCGCCCGCCCGTGTTCGCGGGCGCGGGGAGGTAGGGCGCGACGATCGCGAAGGCGGGCGCGCGCGACGCTCTGAGGACCACTGGACCCTGCATGGAGTGTGCGTTACATACCGAGAGAACAACCGTGATTCCGACGGCGAGCGCGATGACACGTTCGCCGACGTGGAGGAAGAAATATGATCGCGCTCACCGAGAAGGCAGCGGAGAAGGTCAGGGAGATCGCCCAGGCCGAGGGGCTCGAAGGCCAGGGCCTTCGGCTTCAGGTCAAGGGCGGCGGGTGCTCGGGCTTCCAGTACGACCTCTACTTCGACGAGAAGGCCACTGACATGGACCAGATCGTCGACTCGTTCGGCATCCAGCTCTTCGTCGATCCGCTGTCGCTCCAGTACCTCGAAGGCACGCAGATCGACTACGTCGAAGGGCTCCACGGCGCGGGGTTCAAGTTCGAGAACCCCAACGTCAAGGGCACCTGCGGCTGCGGCAGCTCGTTCAGCGCCTGACGCCTCTGGCGCCGCGGTCCTCGCGGCGCGCCACCGCCTTCACCTCAACCCCTGACCTCGTTCTCGAACGCCTGCGCGGCCTCCCGCAGCGTGACGAACTGGTATCCGCGCGCCTGGAGGTCGAGCACCACGCGCCGCAGCGTCGCGAGCTTCTTCGCGAGGGGGATTTTCACGTCGCGTTGATGGCCGACGAGCGCGTCGAGGCCGTCGTGCTCGTCGAGCAGATCGATCCCGTGGAGCTCGAGGTTCACCAGCGGTCGCCCCGCGATCTGCGCCGTGAGCAGGTCGACGCGTGACGGACCCGCGAGCATCACCGTCGTGCCGATGTACGGCAGCCGCGCGCCGCGCGTGACTCCGATGGGCAGCTCGATGATCCCGCCGTCGTGTTCTGCGCGGCGCCAGTAGGGCCTCGCGGGCACGTACGGATCCGCGGGCGCGGCGAGCACCGCGGGCGTGTCGACGATGGAGTGCGAGCGGCGTCCGCGCGCGCGGATGAGCCCGATCGCTGCGGTCTTCGCGGTCCAGTACGCGGGGCAGGGGAAGACCGAGCTGTCGTAGAAGACCCCGAGCTCCGAGAGGGCGGCCATCACGCGGTCGTTGGTGGTGTATCCCGGCGCGCGAAAGCCCGAGGGCGCGAAGCCCTGCACCGCGGCGACGGCCTCGATGCCGCCGCGCACCTCCTCGCGGATGGCGTCGTCGTCGAGGCGCGAGAACTCGTAGCGGTGATTCTGCGTGTGGTTGGCGAGCTCGTGGCCCGCGTCGAAGAGCGCGCGCGCGCCGTCACGCGCGACGGCGTGCTTCATATCGCGGCCGATGACGAAGAACGTGCAGGGCACGCCGAGGTCGTCGAGGAGCTCGCTGTACCGCGGCACGGCGCGCTCGTAGACGGCGTGGGCGCTCGCGCCGCTCGCCTCGGGGAGCCCGTGGATCGCGTGGTAACAGGGGATCTCGTCGAGGTCGACGGAGAGGGCGCAGAGCTTCATGCGTGGGTTGTCGTACCGCGGAGGCGTTGATCGGGGGCGCGACGTGGGAGCGAGCGGTCGCGCGGAGGAGGTGGGCGCGGGCGGCGGTCAGCCGAAGGCGCGCTCGGCGCGCTCCTGCTCTTCCTTGCAGCGGATGCAGAGGTTGGTCTCGGGGCGGGCTTCGAGGCGCTTGAGCGAGATCTCCTCGCCGCACTCCTCACAGAGTCCGAACTCGCTGCCAGAGAGCTTCTCGAGCGCGTGCTCGATCTTCTCGAGGAGGAACTTCTCCCTGCCTCGGAGGCGGAAGGTGAACGACTGGAGATACTCGCTCGACGCGAGGTCCATCTCGTCGGGGAGGTCGTCCGCGTCGAGGGCCATGTCCTTGGCGAGCGTGTCTCTCGCGTTCTCGATGATCTGCGTTCGCTTCTCTTCGAGCAGCGTCTTGAAGCGTGCGAGATCGGTCTTGCTGAGCGCCATACGGATCGGTGTCCTTTCCTCGCCGTCGTGAGGAGACCCCCGATGCTAGTACTCCGCCGCAGGGGAAGTGAAGGGTTGATCGCACGATGCATGTCGCCCCCGTGGCGTTGGTGCGCGGCTCCGACACGCGTCGGCGCGCACCAACGGGGGGCGAAGCTCAGCCCGCGCTCGCCTCGGCCGACGACTTCGCGGCGGCGGCGGGCTCGTCGATGAGGTCGTTCCACGTCGGCTGCTTGCGACCGTGGCGGTTGACCACGGCGGGAGGACGGAGCCGCCCGAGGCCGTAGACGAGGCCGTTGATGGTCATCCAGCGGGCCGCGTGGCGCGCGTCGAGCCAGCGGTTCTCGGGCTCGGTGTTCCCGCGCAGCGTCGCGTCGGCGTGACGCCGCGCGGCTTCGAAGGCCATGAAGAAGCGGTCGACGTTGCGCTCGGGCGAGCAGCGGTCGCGCGCGTGACGCTCCGCCGTGGCGCCGAGCGCGTGACGCTTGCGGGGGTTGCGCAGCAGCGAGACGCACGCGCGGCCGAAGCGCCAGTCGGCGGCGTCGACGTCGCCCGTGGGCTCGACGAGCACGCCCGTGACGTCGCTCTCGACCTGCTGCGAGACGCCCATCCCGTCGGCGAAGGCCACCGCGGGGAGGCCGCACCAGAGGGCCTCGCTCACGACCTGGCCGTAGGTCTCCGAGAGCGACGCGTACACGAAGAGGTCCGCGTGGCGGTAGAACGTCGGCATCTGCGTGACGGGGAACTCGCCGGGGAACCAGCAGCGGTCGGCGACGCCGAGCTCCGCCGCGTAGCGCTTGAACATGTCGTGGTCGGGGCCGTCGCCGACGAGCGTGAGCGACGCGTCGGGCACCGACGGAGCGACCCAGCGCGCGAAGATGCGGAGCAGGCGCTCGACCTCCTTCTCGCGCGTGTGACGGCAGACCACGAGCAGCCTCGACCCGCGGCGCATGTGCTTGGGGAAGGGGTCGTTGCCCGCGGGCGCGTCGAAGATCCGCGGCTCGACGTTGCGCGGAATCACATGGATGGGCGCGCGCACGCCGCGATCGCGCCAGTACTGCTCGAGGCCGCGCGAGAGAACGATGAGCCCGTCGCTGTCGTTGTAGACGTTGGCCGAGGTGCTCTCCGCGAGCTTGAGAAAGGTCTTCTGAAAGACCTTGTGCGCCATCTCGCTGTCGACGAGCGCGTCGGGCATGATGACCGGATACACGCTGGGCACGTGCACCGTGTTGACGCACACGAGGGGGACGCCCTTCGCGCGGCGCAGCCACAGGCCGAGCTCCATGAGCTCCGTCGCGGTCTGTCCGAGCACCACGTCGAAATCCCACGATCGGGCCTGCTCGAAGATGTTCTCGAGCGGGAGCGGCACCCACACGCCGGGGTGGTTGTGCAGCGGAACGCTCGGCAGACAGACGTGCTTGAGGGGGAGGTCCTCGGGCTTCGCCGCGGGGTCGCGCGGGCCGATGATGGTCACCTCGCAGCCGCGCTTGAGCAGCTCGCGGTAGAGAAACTGCGTCGCGAACGTGGCGCCGTTGGCGTAGGGGAGCCGCACGTAGTCGCTGAGGATCGCGACCTTGCGGGGCCATCCGTCGGGCGTGAGCCTGCGAGTCCTGTTGCCGTTCAGACCGTTCATCATCGCCGTTGTCCCAATCGTGTCCGTCGTCTGGTAGAAGCGACCTTCATTTACCGTGAAGATCGTCGATGTCACCGAGTTCTGGTCCGAGCGCGGAGGCGGAGTGCGCGCGTACCTAACACAACTCCTCCGAGAGGGAGCACTCCACGGCCACGACGTCGCCGTGATCGCTCCCGGAGCTCGAAACGAGGAGCAGCGCGCGCCCGAAGGCGGTCGGATCGTGCGTCTCGCGGGGCCCGCGATGCCCTACGACCCGAGCTACCACGCCCTCTGGAACCCCCTCGCGATCCGCGCGGCGATCGAGCGCGAGCACACCGATGTGCTCGAAGCTTCCTCTCCGTACGTGGCGGCTCTGGTAGCCACCCGGGCGCGCTCCGTCGCCCTGCGTTCGCTGGTGGTGCATTCCGACTTCATCGACACCTATGCACGGCCCGTGCTCTCGCGAGCCCTTGGAACAAGGGCCGCCGATGTTGCGCTTACGCCCCCGTGGGCGGCCCTCCGTGCGCTCACGGCACGCTTCGATGTCACGGTGTGCTCGGGCCGCTGGCTGGCCGACAAGCTCATCGCCCACGGGTGTCACCGCGTCGAGTGCGTGCCCTTCGGCATCCGTCACCAGGACTTCTCTCCGAGCCTCCGCGACGAGTCTCTGCGCGCGCGACTCCTCGGTCTCGCGCGTGATCGCGAGGGGGCCGTGCTCGTCGCCGTGGTGGGTCGTCTCGCGGGCGAGAAGCGTGTGCCACTGGTCTTCGAATCGCTCGCGAAGCTCGGTGAAACAAGGCCCGTCGCGGTGGTCGTGCTCGGCGACGGACCGGAGCGACCGAGGCTCGAAGCGCTCGCGAAGCGACTCGGACTTTTCGTCAACTTCGAAGGCTTCGTGACCGATCGCGCGCGCTACGCGACGACCCTCGCGAGCGCCGACGTGCTCGTCCACGGATGCGCGTGCGAGACCTTCGGCTTCTCGGTGGCCGAGGCCCTCGCGTCGGGGGTCCCCGTCGTAGTGCCCGACGCGGGAGGGGCCAGCGAGTTCGCCGATCCCGACGCGGCGGAGCGTTACCCCGCGGACGCGTCGCCAGTGGCAGTCTCGGTAGCCACCTCGCGGCTACTTGGTCGGCCACGCGATTCTCTCCGTGCGGGAGCCCTCCGCGCGGCCGCCCGCGTGCGCTCCGCGGAGCACCATTTCGAAGCGCTCTTCGCGCTCTACGCGTCGAAGCTCGCGGAGACCCGGCGATGATCCACGTATCGATCCACGACGTGTCGCCGCGCTGGCGCGACGAGGTCGAGACCGCGATCGGGTGGTGCCGCGATGTGGGCGTGAAGCCGGGGCTGCTCGTCGTCCCCGACTTTCACCACCGCTTTCCGCTCGGCGAAGATCCCGCGTATTGCGCGCGCATTCGAGCGCTCGCCGATGAAGGTCACGAGCTCTTTCTCCACGGGTATCACCACCTCTCGCCGCAGGGCGAGGGCGTCGGTCACTTCGTCGCGCAGCGCGTGGTCTCCGCGGGAGAGGCCGAGTTCGCCGCCTACGAAGCGCGCGAGGGTGAGGCCCTCCTCGATCGCGGACTCGATCTCTTCCGAGAGCTCGGGTTCGCGATCAAGGGCTTCGTTCCGCCCGCGTGGGCGAGGCGCGCGTGGCTCATGCCCGCGCTACGGGCGCGTGGAATCGACTACGTCGAAGATCAGCTCTTCGCGTATCGCCCCGTTCACGAGGAGAGGGTCTTCGCGCCCGCGATCAACTTCGCGAGCCGCACGCTCGGGCGCCGCGTGTCGAGCGTCGCGTACGCCCGCGTCGCACGTAACTGGCGCCGCGTCGGGTTCGGCGTTCGCGTGGCGATCCACCCCGCGGACCTGCATCACGCGTGGCTCGTCGATGAGACGCGCTCGCTCCTCGCGTGGGCGAAGGGGCGCACCACCGACACGGTCGCGTCGCTGTTCTGACCGTCACGCGAGCTCGAAGCCGGGGAGCGGCTCGTAGACCTCGTCTTCGTCGTCGAGCTCCTCGGGCAGCGGGAGCATCTCGGGGTCGAGCTCGTCATCGTCGTCGACGGTGACGAGCGAGTCCCACGACGAGAGGTCGCGCACGGTGTCGTCGTCCTCGTCGCAGTCTTCGCCGAGGCCCTCGATCACGCCGTCGGCGAGGTAGCGCCGCCACGCGTCGGTGTGCTCCTCGGCGAGGATGCGCTCGAGCGCGTCGGGCTTGATCCGCACGATGGGCTTTCCATCAGTGGAACTCCGCGGTCTGAAGCGCAGCTCGCGTCGCTCGTAGACCGTGAGCTCGACCTCGTAGTCGTCGTGAACGTGCACGTGCATGTACTCGCGCACCTCGCCGAACTTCATGATCGACACGCGCTCGGTCTCGTAGCGCCAGCCGAGCGCGTTGACGTGCGCGAGCAGCACGTCGGGGTCGTCGGTGAACACGTGCAGGTCGATGTCGCTGCCGCGTCGGATGTGCCCCGTGCTCACGCTCCCGATGAGCCGCGGCGCGAAGTCGGTGAGCGCTCGCATCGCGCGCAGCGCCACCACGCGCATCGCGAAGAGCCTCCGCGTGCGGGAGTCACCTTCGGCCAGCTCCGCGATCGCCAGGAGCGCGTCGCGGATCTCGCCGTTCGAAGGGAGGTCCGCCGGGCGGTAGCGCAGTCGACGGCCTCCGGTGCGACCCAGGAGGCGCTTTGATGCGAGGCGCTTCGCGGTGAAGTACTGCTTCACGCCCTCCTCGTACATGAGCCTCGCGGCCTCGACGGCGATGGCGCCGCGGAGACCTCCCGGTCCGAGCTTCGACATGGCGTCAGGAGCTCGCGAGGAGCATCGGGGTGAGGGCCTCGCGCAGCCTGCGGAGCGCGCCTCCGACGGGGCGTCCGTCGCGCGTCACGCCGTAGAGCGCCTTCTGCACCACCTGCTGCGTGACCCCGAGGCGTCGCGCGATCTCGCCCTGCGAGAGCCCCTCGAAGAAGTGCCACTCGACGATTTCACGCTGTCGGGGTGTGAGCGCCTCGGCCACCACCGCGCGCAGCGTGGCGGCGAGCTCGTCGCGGGGGTTGAGTCCGTCGTCGCGCCACGCGGAGGCGTCGTGGGGGACGTTGTCGAAATCAGGGCGCAGCACCTCGCGGCGCGCGCGCGGCTCAGCGTCGGGCGTCCTCGCTTTCATGGGTGTGTTGGGGCGCGTCGTTCGCGCGGATGGCGTCGGGGTTTCGGAGCACGAAGGTCACGGCTTCATCGGGGGAGCACACGCTCGCGCGGGGCGAGCGTCCGGCGACGTCCCACCGCCGGAGGAGTTCGAGGTCGGCCAGCGCGGAGGTTCCGCGGAGGCGCTTTCGGGTCTGTGAGGGGGCGCGCAGGAGGTCGAGGTGGTGGCGGACGAGCCACACGATCCGCTCAGAAACAAGACCTTCCAGGAGGTCTGCCCCGTCGGCTTCGTGCTCGGGGGAGCGGAGCCCCTTGCCCACGTCATGGAGGAGCGCTGCGGCGTGCAGCTCGGGGTCATCGGATTCGCGTCGCGCGTGTTCGAAGACCTGGAGCGAGTGATAGAGCGCGTCGCCCTCGGGATGATATCGAGGATCCTGGGCGATGCCATCGAGGCCGTGGAGCAGGTCGAGGAATTCTTCACGCATCGGTGGGATAGGAGGGGGAAGCGACGTCGCGTCGGGACGCTCCCACCCGAGGTGCGCGGTCACACCCACTCCGCGGGCATGAATTTCTGAAGTGCTTCGGCGCCGCGCGCGCTCGGAGTATATCCAACGGTCGTGAGCGATCTGACAGACCGATGCCTCAGGGCCATGACCGACGACGGCGGATTTCGCGTGATGACCGCGCGCACCACCGACACCGCGCAGGGCGTCATCGACGCGCAGAAGGTGACCGGCGACGTCGCGCGCTGGCTCGCTGACCTCGTCACGGGAACCACCCTCGTGCGCGAGACCATGGCGCCCACCTACCGCGTGCAGGGGATCATCCACGGCGTCGCGCGGAGCGGCGCCCTCGCGGCCGACTCGCACCCCGACGGCGGCGCGCGCGGGCTCGTGCAGCGCAAGGGCGGCGACGATCCCATCGTGACGTCGGGCGCGGTGCTGGAGCTCATGCGCACGCTCCCGCGCGGCGGCGTGCAGAAGGGCATGGTGGCCGTGCCCGAGTCGGGCGGTCTGTCGGCCGCGTTCATGGCGTACCTGCAGGAGAGCGAGCAGGTCGTGTCGATGATCGCGATGGGCACGGTGCTCGAAGAGGGACGCGTGCGCGCCGCGGGCGGGTACCTCGTTCAGGTGCTCCCCGAGCTCAGCGAGCCGATGCTCGCGATCATGACCGAGCGGCTCACGGACCTGCCGACGATCGAGTCGATGCTCCGTGACGAGCGCACGACGCCCGAGACCATGATGGAGGAGCTCCTCTACGGGATGCCCCACACGCAGCTCGCCGACAGCCCCGTGTCGTTCAAGTGCCGCTGCGACGCCGTGCGCCTCATGGCCTCGCTCGCCACCCTTCCGCGCGAAGAGGTCGTCGAGATGGTGCACGACGGAAAGCCGTTGGAGATCCAGTGCGACTACTGCCAGAAGGAGTATCGCATCGACCCCGAGCAGCTCCGCGGGCTCCTCGTGAAGAGCTGATCCCGCGTCACACCTCGTCATCTCCTTCGTCTTCGTCCGCGTGTCGCGCGGGGTGCTTGTGCTTCGCCACGCGAGGTCCGTCGGCGACCTTGAACGACGGCGGCGCCACGCGCTCGCTGCGGCACTCGGGGCACGCGCTCGGGGCCGTGAGCCGCTCGCGGTCGCGAAAGACGTACTCGCACGCGAGGCAGGTCGCGGGCTCGATCACCAGCTTCATCGCCTCGTGCGGGAGCGACTTCGCCAGGTGTTCGAGGTGATGGATCACGTCTTTCTCGGTGAGTCCCGCGGCGCTCGCGAGCTCTCTCGCGGAGGCCGTCGCGCCGGTGTCGCGCGTCGTGAGGAGGGCTTCGCGCAGGGCGTCACGCGGCGTGACGGCGCGGGCCGGCGGGGGCTTCGGGGGGCGTTCTCGCATGACGGGTTTCGTGTTCGCCGTGAAGGGCGGAGGAGGGGCCGTGATCGTAGCGCAATCCGCGGCGCGCGCTCTGTCGTAGAGTGCCTCGCACCCAACGAGGAGCGAAGGCGATGGCGATCGAGGTCGAAGCGCGGGTGGTCGTCGCCCGCAAGGTCGAGGACGTGTTTCACGAGGCCGCGGGCGTGACCGAGAACCTCGCGCGGTTCTTCAAGGGCTACGGGGGATTGATCCCGGGCATCGTGTCGGCCTCGCTCGACGGCGACGGCGTGATGCGACCGGGCGCGCTGCGCACGGTGAAGCTCTCGGACGGAAGCGTCATCAAGGAGCGCGTCACGCGCTTCGAGGCCCCGCGCGTTCACGCGTACGACATGGCCGAGATGAACGCCCTCCAGCGGCTCATCTGCACCAACATGATCTCGGAGTGGACCTTCGCCGACGAGGGCGGCGCCACGCGCGTCGTGTGGCACTACTCGATCATTCCGCGGAACGCGGTGATGACGCCAGTCGCGTGGCTCGTGTCGCGGCTCTTCGAACGCGCGATGCAGCGCTGCCTCGACAACCTCGCCGCGGCCGTTCGCTGACGGGCGATCGAGCGCGCGTACGCGAGCGACGGTAGCGCGATGGAAACGCAGTCGTTGCTTGCGCAACGGCGGTTTCATGCGCTGGGAGAGGTTACTGAGAGTCTCGGAGCCAGCGGGACACGTCCAAGACGCGTGAGGCACCTGCTGAAGGGACCGGCGGCGGTTACGACGCCGGGAGCGATCTCAGCCCGACACCTCGCCGTCCTCACGGCCGCCGGTTCCTACCAGACGCTCCACTCACATCGTGTTGAGACAGTCGTGTTACGGAGAGTCCCCATGCGCGAAGACGTGGTTCGAACGGTCGAAGTCCTCGGGTTCCCCTGGCAGACGCCGGACCCGTTTCTGTTCTGCGTCCACCACGATGACGCGTACCCCGCGGGCAACGAGGCCATGGGGCCCGCAGCCTCGCTCGCGGGGCGCGACATCGGCGCCGACTTCAGCCGCAAAGACGGCTGGAGCATGTATCACGGCGATGTCATTCCGGGCTTTCCGCAGCACCCGCACAGGGGCTTCGAAACGGTCACCGTGGTGCGTCGCGGACTCGTCGATCACTCTGACTCGCTCGGCGCCACGGCGCGCTACGGCGGCGGCGACGTGCAATGGCTCACCGCGGGCCGCGGAATCGTGCACGCCGAGATGATGCCCCTCGTCGAGCGAGAGGCTCCGAACCCGCTCGATCTCTTTCAGCTCTGGCTCAACCTCCCGCGCGCCGACAAGTTCGCAGAGCCGCATTTCACGATGTTCTGGGCCGACGCCATTCCGCGTCACGTGGCGGTCGACGCGCGCGGAAACCGCACCGAGGTGACCGTCGTCGCGGGCGCGATCGGAGACGCGAAGCCCAACGCGCCGCCTCCTCAATCATGGGCTTCGAGACCCGAGAGCGAGGTCGCGATCTGGACGCTCAAGATGGCGCCCGGCGCGCGCTTCACGATGCCCGCCGTGAGCGCGCAGACCAACCGGACGCTCTATTTCTTCCGCGGCGGCGCGATGAAGGTCGGCGGCCGTGACGTGCCCGTGCGACGCGCGATCACGCTCCGCGGCGGCGTCGAGGTCGAGCTCGAGAACGGCGGCGACGAGGCCGAGCTGCTGCTGCTTCAGGGGCGTCCGATCGGAGAGCCCGTGGTGCAGCACGGACCCTTCGTGATGAACTCTCCCGCGGAGATCCGTCAGGCCTTCGTCGACTACCAGCGCACGCGCTTCGGCGGATGGCCCTTCAAGAGCGACGGCCCGGTGCATCCTCGCGGAGAGGGCCGCTTCGCGCGTCACGCCGACGGCCGCATCGAGCGCGCTCGCGACCAACGCTGACAAACGTGGTCGCGTGAGCGACCAACGCTGACACCAACGCCAGCAGTCCACGTCCACGAGCGGAATTGGGGGATCGCAGCATGCGGTCGTGGACTGGTGGCGTTCGTGTCAGCGACGGTCGCTTACGCGACTGCGCTTGTAGGGGTGGAGCACGCGCCTAGGGATGGAGCACGCAGCCGCCGATGACGGCGCCCTCCCACTTCGCGCGCATCGCCGACTTGAAATCCGTGAGCGGAAAGGTGTGCGACACGTACGGACGGATGCGTCCCTGGTTGGCCCACGCGAGCACCTGGGCGAGGCGCGGCGCGCGGCTCTCGGGGTCGTGGAGCGTCGAGATCACCGTCGGGCACCCGAGCACGTCGAGTCCCTTCATCATCACGAGGTTCGTCGGGATGACGTTGGCGTTGGGCGCGCCGCGCTGGCCCTTTCCTCGCGCGACGAAGGGCGTCGAGGCCCATCCCACGATGAGAAAGCGCGCGCCAAACTTCACGCAGCGAAGGCTCTCCAGCGAGATGTCTCCGCCCACGGCGTCGTAGACCACGTCAACGCCAGCGCCTCCGGTGAGCGCCTTCACCTCGTCGCGAAACGGACGCACCGCGCCGTCTGACGACTTCGTCACGATGACGTGATCGGCGCCCTCGGCCGCGACGACGGCGAGCTTCTCGGGTGAGCGTCCCGTGGCGATGACGGTGGCGCCGAGGATCTTCGCGACCTGCACCGCGGCGAGGCCCGTCGCGCCCGTCGCGCCGTGGATGAGCACGGTCTCTCCGGGCTGCACGCGACCGCGCGTCACGAGGCAGTGATACGCCGTCTCGTAGCTGCCGAGGAGGGCCGCGGCCTGGTCGAGCGAGAGGCCCGTCGGGACCCTTCGAAGCGCCTCGAAAGGAGCGACGAGCCACGTCGCGAAGCCTCCCCACGACTGGTACGCGCCGAGGGAGCGAGGCCCCGCGAGGAAGCCGTCGACAAGCACCTCGTCGCCCACGGAGAACTCCGCCGCGGCCTCGTCGCCGACCCACGCGACGACGCCCGCAGATTCGAGGCCCGGCGTGTACGGCGGCTTCGGCATGTGCTGGTACTGGCCGCTCGTCATGAGCAGATCGACCCAGCCGACGGCGGCGCTCTTCACGGCGACGATCACGTCGCGCGGAGAGCG
>JBPOHC010001157.1:0-3174 GCA_052035985.1 Myxococcota bacterium
GACGCAACGCAACTCAGGCGACGCGAAGCCCGACGTGCGCGCACTCACGCCGCGGGGCGACGACTCGATCACGACCGCGACCGGGCCGTCGCTCGTGGTGATGCTCCACGCGGTCACGGTTCGTGCGCTCCTCCGACGCCGCGCCACCCGTTGCGCTCGCAGATCGGACACGACCCCGCGTCACGACCGACGCGCGCGAAGTCCATCGCCACGATGTGACCTCCAGCGTGCTCCGCGGAGAGACGCGCGCTGTCACCCGCGGGGCGCCATCGCTCCTCCGCGCCGTCGATGCGCCACCAGAAGCGCACGACGCGGAAGCGTTCGGCGTCGCGCGGGAGTCGCGATGTCGGGAACCCGTCGCGCAGGATGTACCCGCGCACGCTGCCTGACGGGTCGTCGCGGTACCACACGCCCGACTCGATGTTGTTCCAGAGGAACGAAGGCTCATCACGGGCGGTCATCGTTCGTGTCCTCGAATGTGCCGCGGGTCATGTTGAACCTGAGCACGGGCGACGACGGCACGCCGTCTCGGCTCTTGGTCATCTCGAATCTCACGAGCGGCGAACCGCTCGCGTCGTTGGGGTCGATGCGCACAAGGAACGCGATCACGTCGGCGGCGTACTCCGCACCCGCGCCCTTCGTCCCGGTGCTGTCGACCTTGCCACCCGCGGCGGCGCGCTGCGCTTCTTTCGTCATCGACGAGATGGCAAGCACGGGCACGCCCGCAGCGTTCGCGAGGTGCTTGAGCGCGTACACGCGGTCTTCGTCTTCGCGATAGCCTTCGTCCTGTCGTCGCTCCGTCTGCGCGAGTTGGAGGAAGTCGACCACCACGAGCCCGACGTTGATCCGCGTCTTCGCCGCGAGCACTCGCGCGCGGATCGCCTCGACGGTGCGCGCGGACTCGATCACGTCGATGGGCAGTTGCGCGAACTCGTCGGCTGCGAGTTGAAGGGTCTCGACGTCATCGGACGAAAGGATCGCCCGCTTGATGCGCGCGTTTGAGATGCCCGCGTGTTGCCCCACGAGGCGACGACAGAGCGAGACGCGAGACATCTCCAGCGAGAAGTACATGACGTGTCGGCCGGGCTTGCCGTTGACGCCCTTCGCGGTCGCGAGCGCGGCGCGCATGGCGAGGCTGGTCTTGCCCGAAGCGGGCACCCCTCCGAGCACGTAGAGTTCGCCGGGGTACATCCCGCCGATGGCGCCATCACGCCAGCCGAAGTCAGACATCCCGCCGTCGAGCGACGCGAGGCCCCATCGCGCCGCCACGAGTGATCCGACCTTCGCCAAGTCGACGTCACGGCGGACCTGCCACATGAACGTGAACATCCCGTCGGCGAGCGAGTCGTTGCCCCCGGAGTCGACGTCCTCGGGAGCCTTGCCGAGCGCGGTGCGCGCGGCGCTCACTGCGTCGAGCGGAGTCCCCTCGCCTCGCACCGCGCGCAGCGCCTCCGCGACGGCCACCTCGTACGCGCGCCGGTACGCGTGCTCACGAACACGCCGAGCGTGCTGTTCGGTCGCCATCGGCGAGACGTCGAGCGACGCGAAGTCCGCGAGGTGCTTGAGCGCGGCGAGTTCCCGCGTTGCCGAGAGTTGCTCCGCGACAGAGGCGCGGTCGATGATGTCGAAGCGATCGACGATCGCGCGCATCGCCGCCCACATGGCCGCGCGCCGCGGGTCTGCGAAGTCGCCCTCGCGGATGATCGCATCGGCGCGAGCGAATGCAGCGCCGACCCCGCCCACGTCGCAGAGCACGCACGCGATGGTGCCGCGCTCTGCGTCGGCCACGTCGTCGCGCTTCGCGTCGACCGCGACCCGTTCACTGAACCCATCGAGTCCGTCCGCTGCCATCACGCCACCTCCCGAGCCGCGCGAGCGCGGAGCACGTCGTTCCAGTCACCCTCGATCGCAGGCAGACGCACGGTCACGTCGCCGCGACGCGCCACCGCGCGCAGCCTCTCGGCCATCACTTCAGCCTTCTCGCGCCCGGTCTTGTCGTTGTCGAACGCGACGATGCACCGACGATCCACGAAGCACCTGAACCACCGCGCATCCCACGCGCCCGCGCTACCCGTCGCGACGGCGTAGGCGTTCACGCCCGACGTGCGAGCGAGCGCGTTGAAACTCGCCGCAGAGATGGCGCCCTCGCAGACCACCGCGGAAACCTCGCGCGGTTGCGCCGCGAGCACGTCGACGCCGTAGGGCCACGAGGGGGAGCGCCCGGTCGGGTACGCGTAGCGCCTCACCCCGTCGGGCTCGCGGCCCATGTAGCGCCCCTGGAGCGCGTTCACGGAGCGGTCGGGGGAGCGCCACGGGATCACGAGCCGCGGGCCGCGCCACGACCACGCCCACCGCCCCGCGTGCTCGCCGGTCGACGTCGCGAGACCCGACGCGATCCACTCGTCGAAACCGATCTCGTCGAGGACCGCGGCGACCACTTCGTCGCGCGCGGGTCCGTCGGGGAGCGCGTACCAGTCGCGCGCCTCGGTGTGGTCGATGCCGCGTTCGCGGAGGTAACCCATCGCGGCGACGCTGGCCGTCACGGGCGCGACGCTCGCGAGCACCGCGGCGATGCGCGTCAGGATGCCATCGTCGGGCGTCGCCTCCACGCGCACCGGAGGGTCGCGCCGCGGGATCGCGCGCGCCGTCGCAGGACGGTCGCCGGGGCTCTTGCGTTCAGGTCGCGGCATCCCCGCGAGGTCGGCCGCGAGGTCGATCACGTCGCGGAAGTTGGCGCGCACGTCGAGGTCGTACGCCTGCGCGATGATCGCGAACACGTCGGCGTTGGCCTCGCACCCGAAGCAGTGCGCCATGATCGGGTAGCCACCGCGCGCGTCGCTCACGAGGCACGAGGGCGTCTTCTCGTCGTGCCACGGGCAACGAATCAGGATGCCCTTCGCGTTGCGCGACCACGCGCCCGGTTGGAGCACTCCGAGCGCGTCGAGGAGGTCGCGCGCGTCGGTCAGCGCGAACTTGATCGCGTCTACGTCGTCGCTCACTTCACACCCCCGAGAAGCGCCGCGTCGAAACCGGGAGGGAGCGGTACGACCTTCGGCACGAACGCGCGCTGCGGCGGGGGCGGCGCGACGTAGGTCTGACCGTTCACGCCCGGGTCATGCTGCGCGGTCTTCGGCGCTCTGGCGATCTCGTCGGCCTTGCGCTGCAACCACCCGC
>JBPOHC010000761.1:0-17041 GCA_052035985.1 Myxococcota bacterium
CCTCATCTGCCCCGAATGCCTGTCTCAATTCCTGTTCTGGTGAATGAGCTCTTCGGCGGCACGGAGCGGACAGACGCATTCTTGGTCTCGGCGATCCGTCTCAATTCCTGTTCTGGTGAATGAGCTCTTCGGCCCCACGCGGCTGCACTACTAGCTCTCGCAGCGATCGTGGTCTCAATTCCGGTTCTGGTGTATGAGCTCTTCGGCCAGCCACCCCGCGCTCGAGCGCGCACCCTGACGACCTCCGGTCTCAATTCCTGTTCTCGTGAATGAGCTCTTCGGCCTTCTCCAAGGCCCGGGCGTAGCCGCCCCTCGACACTCGGTCTCAATTCCTGTTCTGGTGAATGAGCTCTTCGGCCACAAGCTCTCGCTTCAGGGCTACTTCTGCGACGCGCAGGGGTCTCAATTCCTGTTCTGGTGAATGAGCTCTTCGGCCCCGGCTGCTTTGCGGGTGGCAGAGGTGCGCGCGGATGACGCGGTCTCAATTCCTGTTCTGGTGAATGAGCTCTTCGGCGCACCGCGCCGTACCTGTCCGAGCCGCCCACGCCCGACGAGTCTCAATTCCTGTTCTGGTGAATGAGCTCTTCGGCCTGCACATTCTCGGTGAGACCACGCCCGCGCAGTTGCGGTCTCAATTCCTGTTCTGGTGCATGAGCTCTTCGGCCCGGCGGCGCGCTCGCCGTCGAGCTCTCCACGACGGTACCGTCTCAATTCCTGTTCTGACGCGACGTGCGAGTTTCGATTCGAGGATTCCCCTGTGATTTCGCGGTGTAGTTGAGGGTGGGTGCGGACGTGCGGGTGCAGCCCCATAGTTGTTGGTTGAACAGGCCACAACACAGGAGCCACACCCATGCTCACTCTGGAGGACTTTCTCGTCGTTGTCTACTGCCTCATGGACGATCTGCACCGTGCGGTCGTCGGCAAGATTCGCCTCCGGTCGCGTGGTCCAGATCCTCGTCTGCGCGACGTCGACGTGATCGTGATGGAAATCGTCGGCGAATTCCTCGGCTATCATCAAGACGAGAAGCTCTGGGTCTACTTCTCGCGCCACTGGAAGGCCTGGTTTCCGGGGCTCGGAGATCGCAGTTCCTTCGTGAAGCAGGCCGCGGGTCTGTGGCGCATCAAGCAGTTGATCCGCGAGAGTCTCGCGGGACTCCTCGGAGCCTTTCGCGATCCACATCACATGATCGATGGCATTCCGATGGAGGTCTGCGTGATGGGGCGCGCGCGTCGGCTCAAGGTCTTTCGTGGCATGACCGCCACCAGCTACTGTGCAGCCAAGAAGATCAAGTACCACGGCTTCAAGGGACATCTGCTGGTCACCTTCGAGGGGCTCATCACGGAGTTCTCGTTGACAGCAGCCAACGTGGACGAGCGCCATGCCGCTCTCGATCTGACCGACGGAGTATTCGGGTGGTGGTTTGGCGACAAGGGATACATCTCGGCCTTCTTCAAAAGCCTCTTGACCGAACAAGGCATTCAACTCGATACCCCCGCTCGAAAGAACATGGAAGACACCTGCGTTCCGAAGGAGCGATCGGTGCGGATGCGCGTGCGTCGGCTCGTCGAGACGGTCATCGGGCAGCTCACCGAACGGTTCGAACTGGGGGTGGTCCGCGCTCGCAAGCCTATGCAACTCACAGCACGGGTCGAGCGAAAGCTCCTCTCCCACACCGTCGCGTTCGCTATCAACCGCATGTTTGGGCGCCCGCCGCTCGACTTCGATGGCCTTCTCGCCCAATAACTCGCACATCGCGTGTTCTGGTGAATGAGCTCTTCGGCCGTCCCGCTCGCAACCCCTGGAACCCGCTGCGATTCCGGGGGCCCCTGCGAGCGGCCTGGGATTCGTCGCCCCTCCGTCGCGCGCTCCGCCCACACCTCGCGCCTCGCGCCCCGTGGGAACCCCGCGATTCCCTGTGGAAACACGCGCTGCGAGCGGGTCCGAGGGCCGCGCTGCCACGAACCCGCTCGCGATGGACTGATTGTCAGAGAGCGCCGTCCCTTCGTCGACCGCCGCGCACCCGGCGCAGCCGCGTCGCACGATCGGACGTGCCGCGAGGATCGTCCCTCTCTCGGACTTGACGCAAGCGAGGAATCGCGCAGCCGCGCCGCTCCGCCCTGCGGGTCGACGGAGCGCGCTGCGGGCCTTCGGTGGGGAGAAGCGTCGTCGAAGAGCGTTCAGCCCACGGGCGCGGGCTGCGGCGGCGCAGGCTGCGGAGGCGTCGGCTGCGGCGGCGCGGGCTCGTCGTCGGAGCGTCCGCTGTTGGGGCTGCCGAAGATGCGCGAGAGGTCGCCGAAGTCGGGGACGAGCAGCGTCGGGTCCGACTTACGCGCCCGTCGAAACGCTCGGAGGATCATCCCGATGACCTGAAGGGCGCGCCCGTCCTGGAGGTCGAGCGCGCGCTGGGCCGCCGCGAGGTCTTGCGGCTTCGCCTCGGAGAGGGTGGCCGTGTCGCGCACCTTCGTGGCCGATGCGTGCATCGCGTCGATGAGGGCGTCGTCGAGCTGCGCCGCGTCGAGCTCCTCGAGGAGCTCGGGGTCGGCGTCGTGCGCGTCGTCTCCATTTCGGAGGAGGCCGAGCGTGTCGGCGACGCCGTCGAGGCCGTTGGCGAGGATCTCGGCCGTGTCGGCGGGCTTCATCGCGGCGTCGAGGCTCACGATGATGGGATGCGCCGCGCCGAGCATGTCGCGCAGCGTCTGGTGCACCGAGAGGCGGAGAGTCACCCCCGAGGCGAAGGCGTCGCGCGCCTCCTGCCGACGCCGCGCGATGGAGAGCCCCGCGCCTTGCGCCAGCAGGTCGTATCGGTGGCTCGCGCCGCGCAGCACGATGAGCTCCTGCACCGCCACGGCGTCGAGCGCGGGCGTGTACCCGATGATCAGCCTTCGCTTCTCATCCGGGACCTGCGCCCACACGGCGCGGGTGGCGTTCACGAAGGCGGCGCCGTCCTTGAGGATGATCTCGCTCGCGATCGACTGCCCCTGACGCAGCATCCACGCCTCGTCGGCGCCGCGGAACGCGAGGCGCACGGCCACGGGGGTGGGCGCTCCGAGCTCGGCGGCGAGCTGGTCGAGCGTCGCGCCCTCGGGGCTCTTCTCTTCAACGTCGTTCGTCATTGTCATCCTCGTTTCCCCTGTCGCGTGCTGTGGTGTGTTCGCGACAGCCCAGAAGGTCGCTCCCCGTCGAGCCTCGCGTCACGGCCGAGCTGTCCGCGCGCCGAAGTTTGTCGTTCAGGAATCGGACACGCGCCTCCCGAGGTGCGCTCCCGAGCGTCACGGGGTCCGGTCGAGAGAGGGCGTTGTGCGCTCCGTGGCTCCCGAGGTTCGCGTCGTGCGCTTCCGGGGTTCGCGCCCGGCGTTCCGTGCTTCGCTTCGGGGCGATCGAAGCTCGCGCGGAGGCGGTCGAAGTTCACGCCGGGCGCTTCCGAGCTTCGGTGCGAGCGAGCCGGGGTTCGCTGCGAGGCTCCCTGGGTTCGGTCTGAGGGCGTCGTGCTTCGGTCTCGGGGCTTCCGTGCTTCGCTCGCGACGCGCTGCTCCACGATCGCGGGGTGGATGGGCCGCTTCGCGGGCTGGTCGGACGCGCTCGGGGCAGGCAATGGCGCGGTCGCGAAGTCCGCAGGGTCGCTGGCGCACCACCGCGGGGTCAGGGAATGTCACTCGCGGTGGAGTGCGGAGGCGATTCGGGTTGCGTCGCGTGTCAGACGTCGGCGAGGCTCCGCGTCTGATACCGGGGGATCAGGTGAGGGGCAGGCAAGGGGCGCGATGACGGACGAGAAACTTCAAGAGACGGTGTTGCTCCTCCTCGACATCGAGGAGCGGATCGACGACGCGGCGGTGCGGGCTTTTCTCCAGCCGCACGAGCGCGTGTTCGACTCGATACGGTGGAGCGCCTCGGGTGGGGAGCACCGATTCCGCGTCGTGGGGAACCGCAGCACGGTGAACTGGCACGAGGACCTCCCCGTGCTTGACCGGGTGGTCGCGCGTTGCCTTGCGTCGCTGCGCGCGGCGCCTTCACGTCGACTCATCGTCTGCGCGTACGCCCCGCTGCCGATGCTGCTCTACCTCGGGGTGTGGCTCTTCGGCTACGCGCATCGCGTCGACGTCGTGAACCTCGCCCGGCCGCCGTACCCCGCCCTTCGCGTGTCGCTCGACCGATCGACGAGCGAGGAGCCCGTGTTTCGCGTCGAGGGGCTCCCGTCGTCTCCTTCGAACGAGAAGGGCGTGCTCGCGCTCTACGTGAGCACTGCGCCGATCAGCGACGCCGATCAAGGCCCCGCGGAGTCGATCCGCAACTCCGGCCAGCGCGTCGCAGCGACGGTGCAGGTGCACCCCACCGCGCCTCTCGACGTGGACGCCGCGATCACGTCGCGTGCGGTGTTCCAACTCGCGACCCTCGTGGAACGCCTCAACCAGATGTTCCCCGCTGCGCGAGACCTCGCGGTGTTCCTGCGTGGCCCGGCGCAGCTCGCGGTCGCGCTCGGTCGCAGCATCAACGCCGCGACCTGGAGCAGCGTTCGCTTCGCGCTCCACAATGGGAAGACCTACGCGTTCCCCGTCGAGATCCCGGCGCCAGACTCCACCGCGGGGGGCCCTGCTTCCTCGGCGTCGTTGGGGCCGGTGAAGACGATCCTCCACCTCAGCGACCTGCACCTCAAAGCCGAGACGAACATCACGACGTTCGCACAGCCGTTGCTCATGAACCTCCGCGACGATGGGCACCCGGCCGCTGCGGGCATCGATCACGTCGTCATCACGGGCGACCTCACCAACCGGGCGACCGAGGGCGAGTTCAAGAAGGCCGCGGAGTTCGTGCGCTACCTCTCGACGCAGCTCAACGTGCCGCTCGAACGCTTCGTCGTCGCCCCCGGCAACCACGACCTGAGCTGGGACGTGCCGGTCTACCAGTGGCGATGGAAGCGACAGATCAAGGACCTCGCTCCGGAGAGCTACGTCGTGGTCGGCGGCGAGAACCCGGGCGGACTCTGGCGCGACCCCGCGGAGTATCCGAAGCGCTTCGCGAGCTACGTCAGCCACTTCTACAAGCCGCTCTTCGGCAGCGAGTGGGCGCTCGACCCCGCGAAGCAATTCGAGGTGAAGGTCTCCGACGACGGGAGCCTCGCGTTCGTCGCGCTGAACTCGGCCTGTGAGATCGACGAGGCGCGCAAGGAGAACGCGCAGCTCAACGAGCACGCGGTCGCGGAGGCCCTCAGCAACCTCTCGCCGCTCCGGCGCGGGGGCGTGGCCCCTGTGGTGATCGCGGCGTGGCACCACCCGATCAGCGAGGGGACGCGCGCTTCCGGTCTGCTCGAACGGTTCTCACACCTCGGCGCGAAGCTCTGCCTTCACGGTCACGTTCACGAAGATCGCGTGGAGTTCCTGCAGTACATCGATCACAAGCGACGCCTCTACGCGATCGGAGCCGGTACGCTCGGGGCGCCAGCAGAAGACCGCCCCGAATCGACGCCGAGGCTCTTCAACGTCGTGCAGGTGCACCCGAAGCAAGGCAGGGCGCGCGTGCATGCCTTCGGTGCACCGCGCAAACAGGGAGCCTTCGGCCCCTACGCGAGATGGCCTGGAGCCTCCGCAGGGACCCTCCAGAACTGGTACGACCTCGACCTCTGAGCGCCACGATGCCAACCCCCGACATGACCGACTTCACCCGGCAACTGAAGGCTCGCGTGAGCTCCGCGCGCGACCGGGTCGCCGACGCGAAACGCGATGGAGCGGGCTCTCATCGCCTCCTCGGCTACGACGTCAACGGCATCCAGGAGTACATCACCGCGAACAGTCGACCGATCGCGATGCGCGGCGCGAGCATGCTCATCACCGAGTTCGACGCGCAGCAGTCGAAGGCGGGGGCGCTCTTCGCGGGCGGCGGTCGCGGGCTGTTCCTCGTCACCGAGAAGCGCGCGAAGGAGCTGCTCGTCGAGCTCCCGCGCGCATACGCGGAGCGCACCGTGACTGGCGTGCTTGCGGCCGCAGCGGTGCCTTGGGGAACCGACGAGAGGGCCGCCCTCCAGTGGTTGAAGCTCGAACTCCAGCGTGCGAAGGACGAAGCCCGCGCGCCCTCCGACGACCTGCCCGGCGCCAAGGGGGAGCAGTGCGCGCGCTGCCGCATGCACATCGCCACGACGCTCCACGCGTTCTCAAACGAGCGTGAGCCAGAGCGCGTGTGCCTCCGATGCGACACGATCACGAAGCAGGGGCGACGGAGCTCCGACGCGGCAGACCAGCACGGCCTCTCGCTCGCGAGCCTCTTCAAGCCGGGCGAGAAGACGGGCTTCGTCGCCGCGATCTCCGCCGATGGCAACAACATGGGGCGGCTCTTCGACGCGCTCGACACGCTGGAGGCCACCGCTGCGATGAGCGCCGCCGTCGCGTGGCTCTTCGCGTCCGCGCACGAGGCCGCCATCGCGGCTGCGGGGGTCTCTGAGCGCGAGTACATCGCGCCCATCTCCGGCGGCGATGACATCCGCGTGTTCCTCGCTCCGAGATACGTCGAGCGATACGTGCGCACGCTCGCGCGAACGATCGAAGACGGGGCGAACAGCTTCGGCGACCTCAGCGGGGCGCTCCGCGGCGACGCCGTCAAGCTCGCGAAGACGATCGGCGTCGGCATCGGCGTCACGGTCGCGGGCGACAAGACCTCTGCCTCGTGGATGCTCCAGCGCGCTCATGATCTCGAACGCTCCGCGAAGAAGCGCTGCCTCGAAGGTCACCGCTCGGCTGTCGACTACGCCTGGGTCTCGACCGGCGAGGCGTACCTCGACGGGGCCTCGTCACGACGTGAGGGCCGCGGTGATCGCAGGCCGATCCCTCTCGACGGCGTCCGCTGGGAGGCGATGGTCAAACACACGCGCGCGCTCGCCGAGGTACCCGCGAGCCAGCGCTCGGTGATCGCGCGACAGCGCTCGATGAGCGACGTCGAGTTCGCCAACCTCTTTCGTTATCAGGTCGCGCGCTCGCCGAAGTGGCAGTCGTGGTACGCGGACATCGGGAGCGACTGGCGCGATGCGCGGCGCGTGATCGACGACATGCCCGACGCTGCGATGCTTGATCTGCTCCGAATCATGGAGGGCTCGCGATGACACCCTTCACGCTCACGATCAAGGCGCGAGGGAGCCTCCTCATCGGCGGTGGGGACGTTCCCGACGGGCTCCACGGCGCGCACACGCAAGACCGCGCCGGGCTTCCCCTCGTGCCCGCGAGCGCCCTACGCGGCGCGCTGCGCGAGACCCTCGAAGCGCTTCTCCGAGGCGTCGATCGGCCAGCCTGCGACGCGGGGCTCGGTCGTGCGCCGGGTGAGTCCGCCGATGACGCGGTTCGTACCTGCACGATTGATGACGGTCGTCCCTGCGCAGCGTGCAGACTCTTCGGGGGATCGAGGGAGAAGCTCATCGAGAACACGCGCGACTTCTCGGCGCTCGTGCTTGGCGACGGAATCCTCGAGGGTGACCCCTCGCGCGGGTGGATGGTGCGGCCCGGCGTGGCCGTGGGACGACGTCAGCGGAGTGCGGAGGAGAACCGACTCTTCCTCCGCCGCACGACCGCAACAGGCGCAGAGTTCATCTCGAAAGGGCACCTCCGAGACGACAGCCTGCGCAGCGAGTTCGAGGCCGCCGTGGCCGCCACCACGCACATCGGCGCGGGTCGCAGCCGAGGCACCGCGCGCGTGGACCTCTCGCTGACCTGGGTCGACGCCGCCGAGCGCGAGACCCGGGCGCTGCCCGACGGTGACGTGGTGGTACGGCTGACCCTGTGCTCACCGACCACGCTCGGCGTCCCCCTCGCACGAGAGAACCTCCGCGACACGCGGCGCGAGATTCCCGGCGCGGCGCTGCGCGGCGCGATCGGCTTCGCGCTGGCCGCCGTGCTGCCCGATCCCGACAACGACGCGGGCTTTCGCGCGCTCGTCGATGAGGAGGACGGGACGCGATTCGGCTTTCTCTCGCCCGTGACCGGCGACGTCTCGAACGCTCCGACGGGGCGCTTGCCCCTCACCAGCCAGCGCTGCAAGCAGCACGATCGCAAGCACGGGCTCCACGACGACCTCTTTGATCGAATCGCGGCGGCGCTCATCACCTCATCGAGTCAGGTCGGCGCCGTTCAGGGCGCGCTCCGGGCCTCGAAGTGTGCGAAGTGCGCGGGGCCGCTGCGCTCCGCGAGGGGCTACCGCCGCTGCGATGAGGAACCGCGCGTTCGCGTCGCAACGCGGGCTTCGATCGATCGCAACACCACGTCGGTGCGCGACGGAGCGCTGTTCACCGAGGTGTACCTCGAACCGGGCAACGTCTTCGAAGGGAGGCTGAGGGGCGTCTCTCCCGAGGCCCGTGAGACGCTCGCGCGCGGGCTCTCGCTGCCGCTCTCCGTCGGTCGAGCGCGGGGCGCAGGGCGAGGCCAGTCGTCGGTCAAGGTGATGACGGTCGCGTCGCGAGCCTCGGTGGCTTCGCGGGGCGAGCGCTTCGACAAGGCTCTCTCGGCGCATCTCAAGCGGAGCAAGCTCTCCGACGCACTCGCGGGGAGGCTCGTCGCGCTGACGCTCCTGTCTCCGTGCGTGGCGACCGTCGACGACCACGACGAGTGGGCCGGGATCGCAGAGACGCTCCCGGCGCGGCTGCGCGGGGCGAGGCCGCTCGTTCGCGTCCGGCGCTTCGTTCGCGAGGGGAGCTGGGATCAACGCACGGGCCAGATGCACGCGTGGCAGGCCATCGCAGCGGGCGCCGTCTACGTGCTCGAACTGCCCGACGGTCTGCGCTGGCGCGACGCGCTCGAAGACCTCGCGGAGATCGAGCGGGCGGGCGTCGGAACGCGGCGCCATCAGGGCTACGGCGAGGTGTTCTTGTTCGACCCGATTCATGTCGAAGATGCAGGAGGGGATCATGGCTGAGGCAGAGGCAACGCTGCGAAAGGGGCTCGTCGTCGCGGCCGAGTCGGTGATGGACGAGTGGGCGAGGCTCCAGGGCGACAAGCAGTGGGGGGTGCAGAAGTCACAGCTCAATCAGTTGATCGGCGTGTGCGGCGAGGCGCTCTGCGCCGAGGAGATCGAGAACTACCTGCGCTACCAGGCGAGCCGCGAGCGTCCGTCCTGGCCGCTCGCGCTCGTGACCCGCACCATCGAGGGCATCCGTCCCCTCGTCGCGCCGCTGCCCGACGATCGCGCGCGCATCGAGGCGTGGCGCTACTACGCGGTCTTTCTGGCGCGCGCATACACCTACCGCACGAAGATCACGGGGGGAGGAGACCGACGTGAGCGCGTACGCTGAGCACGCCAACTTTCACCGCCTCACGTCTCGGCTTCGCATCACCGGGATGCTCGAGACGAAGACCGCTCTGCGTATCGGCAGCGGCGGCGGCGGCGACCTCGACGCGAGCGATCTTCCGGTGCTCCGCGACGCAGACGGGTATCCGCTCATCCCGGGGAGCAGCCTGAAGGGCGTCGTGCGCTCGACGGTGGAGTCCATCGTGCGCGGCGCCACCGTCGACGGCGCCGCGGGCGATGTGTGGAGCTGCGATCCGCTCTCCGACGAAGTGATGGAGACAGGGGCGACCTGCGGCCGACACGCGAGCGGCGATGGCGCGCGCCAGCAGGCGCTCTCGCAGCGGCACTGCGCGGTGTGCCGCCTCTTCGGGTCGAGGGTCATCGCGAGCCACGTGCGCTTCAGCGATGCGATGCTGCATGACGCCGAGAGCCTGAAGCGCCGCGGCAGAATCCCCGTGGAGGTGCGCGACGGCGTGGCGATCGATCGCGACCTTCGCACCGCCCATGGCGGGCAGAAGTACGACTTCGAGGTCATCGCACCGGGCACGCGCTTCGAGCTCGAAGTCTTCGTCGAGAACCCCGAAGACTGGCTCATGGGGCTGCTGGTGATCGGCTTCGATCAGGTGGCCGAGGGCTTCACCGCGATCGGCGGGTTCACTTCTCGGGGCCTCGGTCGCGTGGGCATCGAGTGGCGGGCGATGACCCGCTACGACGCGCGCTCGCTGCTCGACGGAAAGGGCCCCGTGACCTTCGACGCGAACGGTATGAAGCCCGAGTTCGAACGCTGGCGCGAGGCGCTCGCGACGCGCGCGAAGGGAGGCGCCTGATGTTCCGACGGAGCTACAACCGCGCCCTGCTGCGCATCCGCATCACGACGGCGACGCCTCTGCTCATTCGTGCCGGTGACACCGGCCTCTCTCCCACGGCTGCAGACCTGAGCTGCGTGCGTACGCATCACGGCGTGCATGGTCGGACGGTGTTCGTGCCCGGGTCGAGCCTCAAGGGCGTGATCCGTCAGGCCGCGGAGGCGTCGGTGCGCGACCAGACCTTCAAGACGAAGGTCATCGGCGCGTGTGACCCGCTCGAGGACAAAACGAGCTGCTGGGGCGGGATCAAGAACAATCGTCGCGAGCTGAACGGCGCCCAGATCTACGCGCGCCTCTGTCTGGCCTGTCGCACCTTCGGCTCGCTGGCCGTGAAGGGCCGCGCGTCCGTGCGCGACCTCTTTCCCTGGGACGACCTCTCGCCAGAGACGATCGCGGCGACGGAGGGCAACCGCGCCCATGCGAACCGCGCGGAGGTGAGGCACGGCGTGGCAATCAACCGGGTGACGGGCTCGGTGAAGCACGGCCCCTTCGATCAGGAGGTGGTGCCCGCGGGCGTGTCGTTCTGGGGCGAGGTCGCGCTGGAGAACTTCCAGATGTGGCAGCTCGGGTTCGTGATGCAGGCGGTGGAAGAGCTCGACGCGGGCTTCGCGCGCCTCGGATCGAACACCACGCGCGGCATGGGCGAGGTGCGCGCTGCCGTCGCGTCGATCCTCCACGAGCAGGCGAGGGGAAAGCACGCTCAGCCCGTGGGTGTCGGTCTGCTCGCCGACGAGAAGGACCGTCGCGAGTACGCGCTCCTCCCGGAGAAGGCGCTCGACGTCACGGAGGCGGCTACCGCGAGGGGGCTCGTCGACCGCTTTCATGTCTCCGACGAAGCCCGGGTCGCGGCGTGGCGCGACTGCGCGCTCGACGCGCTGGGGGAGCTGCGATGAGCGACGAGGGCTACGAGTTCGTCCCGTTGCCCGACCGCGTTCGTCGGGCGCCGCGGCACGACGCGAGGCACGACAAGCGCGTCGACGGGAGCATCACCGCGAACCTCTCGCTGCGCCTCATCACCGAGCAGCCGCTGCATGTGGGCTCGGGCTTCAAGACCCTTCGCGACGGTCAGGTGGCCCGCGCGGCGGTCACGTCGGCGGGCGCTCCCTGCGTGCCAGGCTCGACGCTCAAGGGCGTGCTCCGCAGCCGTTTCGAGGCGATCACACGGAGCTGCGCGCTCTTCCGCGAGAGCGATCGCCCGGTGAAGGTGCGGTCGAGCAGCTATCCTGGCGCGAGGGCGCACTTCACCCGCACCGTGGCCGAGCAGGACGCATTTCGCCCGTGCAGCGAACGGGACGGAACCTGCGCGGCCTGCGCCCTCTTCGGGCGGATGTCTTTGCGCGGACGCGTCGCCGTGTCTGACTTCACGCCGAGCGAGCCCATCGCGTTGGAGCTGGCTGAGATCGCGGAGATGTTCTCGCCGAACCTCCACCACGTCGGCGCGTTCACGCCGCAGGACGAGCGCGGTGAGACGATGCTGGTGGTGAGCAAGCTCCACGGGCGAAAGTTCGCGCGCGGGCGCGGCCCCGAGACGCAGGGACGCGAGCGCATCGAGGTGATCCCCGCGGGTAGCGCACTTCGGGGCGATCTTCGGCTCACCAACGTGACGTCCGCGGAGCTGGGTGGATTGCTGGCAGCGCTGGGTGTTCAGCCCGAGAGTCGGCTCAAGGTCGGCGCGGGCAAGGGGCACGGCTTCGGGCGCGTTCGCGCCGAGAACCTCTCCATTCGCGCGCGTCTCGGCATTGCCGCCCCCGACGTCACCGCGTGCGAGCAGGCATTTCGAGCGTGTCCTGACGCGTGGGTCGAGGGGCTCGACGCGCTGGTGCAGATCCACGCAGAGGCGCGACGTCCATGAGCGCGCAGGGTGACCGGCTCCGACTGTTGGAGCGCGAGGTGGGGCGCTTTCACCTCTCGTCGGAGGACCGGGATCAGAACCACAAGCGCTATCTCGCCGAAGCGTTGCAGTACCTGCGCGGCGTCGACGATCCGCTCGACGTGCTGCGCTTCCTCGACAAGCTCCTCGTCTCGCCCTTCGCGAAGAGAGCGCAGCAGAAGCAGGCGTTGAGCGACGTCGGCGAATGGCTCGGAGCGCGACTGCTCCGCGAGCCACGCGTCGCTCACGACGACCTCGCGTACGAGCTCGGGTGGATGCAGCGCCTCGTGATGATTCGAACCGCGCAGACGCGCGACGATCGAGCGCCGGGGGCTACGCGGCATGGCGCGGCGCCGAACGCGAGCTCGCCCACGGGCTTTCGCTCGAAGATCGAAGCGGTCGAGAAGCGACGCGCGGCAGAGGCGGCGAGCGTGGCGGTTCGCGCGAAGGTGGAGGCGCCGAAGGAGCCCGTGCGCGTCGCGCCGGAGCGACTGCCCGACGTCTTCGAAGCGGAGTTCGCGGACCTCACCGCCGCGCGCGACGCGAGGAAGAAGGCGCGCGAACGCGAGAAGGCTGGCAAGGCGAAGAAGGTGACGTGGCTCGCGTTGAGGCCCGTCGACGGCCTCCTTGCGGAGCTCGCGAAGGGCCTCGCATGCACGCTCGACACGAGCGGCTGCGATGCTGTGTTCGACGACATCGCGAAGCGCGACGGCCGCCCCCGCACGTTCTGGGTGAGCGACGCGGGCTCCGCAGAGGGCCGACTCGTCGTGGCGCGGATCACGCTGGAGCGACCCGCGTAGAGGCTGCGCGCGTCAGCGTGTCTACGCTACGGCAACCCCGGCACGACCTTGCGCGCGAGGTCGATGCTGTCGGCACTGATGGCCGCGGCGAGCGCGCGTGCATCGCTCCCGAACCTGTTGGCCACCCCTTCGCGCGCGACGTTCCCCAGGTAGTTGTCGAGTCGTTTCCCTGTGACATCGGCGCATTGTCCCGGCACGCGCTCTCTGAGCTTTCTGAGCAGCACCTCCAGCGAGCCCGCGAAGTTTGCGGTCGGGGACTGCGCTTCGATCGCGTCGAGCGCCATCGACTCCAGGTGGAACGACTTCACCGGAAAGCCATCTCGCCGATACGCGTGCTTGAGCGTCGCGACGAGCGCGCTCGCCACGCCGCTCGTGCTCTCGTTGAGCTTCACCACCCGCGCGGTGTGCTCGCGCGGTCGCGACTCGACCCAGCGCGAGGGCAGCGAGAGGTTGTTGGCGTCGTCGAGTTCCGGGATCTCGTAGACGCCGTACGCCCCGAACGCGGGCACCACGTCGATCGCGAAGTCGACGAACTGGATGCCGATCGAGTGCTTCTGCACGCGCACGGTCTGGAGGCTGTACTCTCGCGCGAGGCTGTTCTGCAGCTCCCGGAGCACGGTGTCCGCGGGCTGGAGGGGCGGACGCATGCTCTTCAGCACGAAGAGCACGTCGACGTCCTTCGCCGGGGGAACCAGCGTTCCCCGCGCGTACGAGCCGATCGGAAAGCTCTCTCCCACCCCGTACCGCCGCTGCATGAACGTCGTGAGCGCGGTGATCCGCTCTGCGATCTGCTGTTGCACCCCTACGCCCGGCGCGAGGTTTCTTCGAAACTCCGCGAACGATTGATCCACTCTGGTCATCGTCGGTCCTCCTGCGTCGCGTGTAGCATCGGCGCTCCGCGCTCGCACGCCCTTCGACGCGCAGGGGCGCGCCGCTCTGACACTCGACGTTCGCAGTGCCGCTCGCCCGCCCCCCCGCGCCACAGCCGCACGAGCGTCACGCTGCGCCCTGACGGCGTCACGCGCTTCGCCGCGCGCATTCGCTTCGACGGCACGGCTCGCTTCGCGCGCTGGTCGAACAGCACGAGCCACCCGGTGCTCTGCCCGAGCGCGTCGAGGTACGCGTCGAGCTGCGTGAGGCCCGACGGCGCCGGGTCGCGCTGGCCGTCGCGCCACACCTTCAGCTCGATCGCGAGCGTCACGCCGCGGAGACGCACGCAGAGGTCCATGCGCCCTCGGCCGAGGGCGTACTCGCGGTCGACGGTTCCGCCGCCGTTCGCGACGCGGTGGAGGAAGGCCATCATCACCAGATGCGCCGCCACCTCGGGGTAGGGCGCCGCGCCGAGGAGCGCCTCCCCGTGCTCGCGCCAGAAGGCCATGAACGCGTCGAGGAGCCGCGCGGGGTCGAGCGCGCCGTCGGGGGCGAGCCACGTCGGCGTGATCGCGGGCAGCGACGCGCGCACCGTCGTCGAGAGCTCGCGCGCCAGGATCTCGCGGTAGATCGGGTTTGCGACCACGAGCGCCCCATCGGCGGTCTGTCGCAAGAGCCCCAGGTCGAGCACGTAGCGCAGGTCGTCGGTGGGCAGCGGCGGGAGCCTGTCCCCGAGCATCATGGGCTCGATCACGGCGCGCACGCGGGCGTCGCGGAGGCGCTCCGCGAGGCGGTCCATGTGCGTCTCCTGGCGCGCGATGAGCACCTCCTTCGCGCGCTCGATGTCGGCGGCGGTGACGTCGCGCGCGCGGTCGGTCGCGAGCTCCTCGACGGCGACGCGGGCGAGCGCGTTGACGAGCCACGGCTGCCCCTGCGTGAGTTCGAATGCGTGCCTCGACGCGTCGGCTTCGAAGCGCTGCCCCGTCTCCGCGGTGTGCTGCGCGTAGAGCTCGGCCACCTCGTCGGCGGTGAACGCGCGCAGCGTGAGCGAGCGGTCGATGACGTTGAAGGGCGACGCCGAGTGCGCGCGATCGGGGCCGCCCGAGGCGACCTTGTAGTCCCTCACGTCGCGCATGCCGATGAGCGCGAGAGACCAGGGGGCGCCCCGCGGTCGGTCGGCGTGACCGTCCCTGAGCTGACGCAGCACGGAGATGAGCACGTCACCTTCGAGCGCGTCGATCTCGTCGAGAAAGAGCACCAGCGGACGCTGCGTCGCGCGACACCACGCGCCGAGCGCCGCGCGCAGCTTCGACCCCGCCGCGGCCTCGGGCCACGGAGGCGGCTGGAGCTCCATCGGAAGCCACGTGCGCGCCCGCTCGCGCCACGCCCCGAGCACGGCCTCCTCCGCGGCGCCCACGTTGCCCGGAAAGGCCGCGCCGGTCTCCATCGAGACGAGCAGCGCCGCGTAGCGCCCCTCGGCCGTGAGCGTCTGCGCGAAGGCGCGGAGCGCCGTGGTCTTGCCCACCTGCCGCGGCGCGTGCAGCACGAAGTACGCGCTGTCGTCGACGAGCTCGCGCACGCCCACGAGCCGACGCTCCGGCGGGAGCATGTGGTGGTGCTCGGCGTCACAGGGACCCGCGGTGTTGAAGCGTCTCGCCATCGCGGCCGACGATACCCCATGAGGCCGCGCGCCGAACGACGTGATCTCCACCGCCGCGACGTGTGTTACGACCGACGCATCCTCGCCCATGACCGACGACGCACAGCCCCCGCAACACGCCGCGATCGGACGCTTCAGACTCGCGGGGAGCATCCCCCGCGACAACGCGCAGACGCTCGCCGCGTGGTGGCGGGGCGCGGTCGCGCAGCGCTTTCCTGGCGACGTGGCGTTTCACGGTCACGACGGCGCGCGCACCGTGGCCCGCTACCCCGAGGTGCAGTACCGCTGGCACGACGGGAGCCCGCAGCTCTTCGCGCTCGGCGACGCCGCGCAGCGCGTGATGGCGCACCCGTGGCCCGGCGCGACCCTGCGGCTCGGAGATCAGGAGCTCCGCGTCGCGCAGGTCGACTGGAGCTCGCTCGCGCTGACGCGGGCCTTCTCTCGCCGCCTCGTGCGCTACGAGTTCCGCGCGCCGTGGATCGCGCTCAATCAGCAGAACCACGCGCGCTTCAAGGACCTCGCGCGCAGCGAGCGTCGCGCCGAGCTCGATCGCATCCTCGTGGGGAACATCCTCACGATGAGTCAGGGCCTCGGCTGGTACTTCGACGACACCGTGTACGCCGCCGTCGAGGTCTCACGCGAGGTCCCCTGCGTCGTGAAGGACACCGGGCTCGTCGGCTTCGAAGGGACCTTCGTCACCAACCTCGACCTGCCCGATCACCTCGCCCTCGGCCGCTCCGTGAGCCACGGCTTCGGCTGGTTCACGCGCGCCTGACCCCCGCCGTCACCCGCCGAGCTCCAGATCGCGCGGCACTGCGAGCGGAAAGCCGCTCAGCCGCGGCGCGCTCGCGATCCGCGCGGCCCTGCGCATCGCGCGAAGCACGTGACCCGGCGTCAGCGTGATCCCCGCGTCATCGGGCGCGAAGCTGCGCGGGTTGATCTTCACCGCTCGCAGCGCGCGCGCGGCGTCTCCGTCGGTCGACGCGCCGATCACGCGATCGCTCGGAAGCCCCAGCGGCATCGCACGCGCGAGCGAGTTCTGGAGCACCATCATCGAGCTCACCGGGTGGTGATCGGTGCCCGCGCCCGTGTAGCGCGGCGTGCGTCCGAAGTCCGACGTCGCGAGCACCACACAGGGCACGCGCGCGGCTTCCGAGAGATCCATCATCGCGGTGAGCATCGTGAAGAGGTTGCCGAGCGCCGTGCGCTGGTCGGACTCGTTCGACGAGTGCGAGTCGAAGCCGCCCACCTCCGTCGCCACGCTCGCCGTGAGCCCCGCTTGAAAGGCCGACAGCGCGAGCTGGAACTCCCGCACCGTCGAGGTCACCGCGGGGTCGTAGCTCGGAAAGGTGAGTGACGAGATACGTCCCTGTGAGCCGCGCGCTTCGAGGAGCGCGTCGAGGCCCGCGCGCTGCGTCGGGAGGCGCAGCCGTGAACGCAGCCGTTCGAGCCGTCGGCGGTGCGCGTCCTCGATGAGCGTCACCGAGCTCGGGAGCAGATAGGGGCGACCGTCTCCATCGAGCGACGGCGCGCCGAGCCTGCGGATGAGCGGCGCGCTCTGGAGCGGAACGCGCGATGGCGCGAGCATTCCCCCCGAGCGGTCGTAGCCGCCGAAGGAGAGGAAGGGCATCGGGCGTCCGCAGCCGTAGACCGCCGCGACCTGCGCGCACCAGCACGGATACTCGGGGACGCTCGCGCCGCTCGACGAGTAGGTCTGCC
>JBPOHC010000174.1:0-2112 GCA_052035985.1 Myxococcota bacterium
TGCGGGAGTACCTCGCGGCGGAGGCGAACGCGGACGAGGCGCACACCGGGAGTCTCTGCATCGTGGGCGAGATGGGCTCCGACGAGGTCGATGCCGCGGGCGACCGGATCGTCGCGGCGATCAAGACGCTCGCCGCCGCCCGCGCCGCGCTCGTGGCGCTCGTCGGGGGTGCGATGTGATCGTCGCCATCACAGGCAATCGCGCCATCGCCCCCGCCGAGCGCACGCCGCCGCCCGACGGAGCAGCGTGCTCAAAGTGCCGCGGGTCGGGTATCTCGCGCCTCGCGCCGCAGCGTCAGCGGGTGCTTGACGCGGTTCGCGCGCTCGGGTCTGCGTCGCCTTCGGATGTCGTCGGATCGCTCGGAGGTGTCGCGACTGAGACGGCGATCAACCGCGCAGCAACGAAGCCTGTCGAAGATGCGCTGAGGGAACTGCCGTGACCGTCTGCGCGACCATCGACCGCGGCACGACATGCGCGGCGTCGAAGCGCCTCCGCAAGCGCGGTGCGCTGTGTCCGCTGAGAGCGCCCGTCGGTGACGTGTGCGTGTCGTGGATGTCGTCGCAGGAGCGACGCGAGAGGGAGCGAGAGCGGCGGGCGTCGCAACGGCGACTCGCGGGTCTCTTCGGCCTCGCGATGCGCGGGGTGATCCCTCGGTACTAGGCCACGCGCAACGCCTCGCGCTCGGCGTCGTAGAGCGCGACCCTCGCCACGTCGCGAGCGTGTCGCGTCTCGTCGCACGGGCGCTCTGCTGCGGTGTGCGCAGCGACGTCGAAGGCGACCGCAGCGCGGTGGTAGGCAGCGAACGCCGAGGCTCGCACGGCGGGCGACGTGTCGATCACGTCGTCGGGGATCACGCTGCACCTCCGCACGCCGACGCAGGGAAGCGGCATCCGCACACACACGTCGCGATCGGCGCGAGGCCCACGCGGGCGAGGTGAGCGGTACGCCATGCGGCGAAGCGGGCTGCGTCGCGGGGGTTGTCGAAGCGAGGCGCGGGGTATGCGCGGGCGGCCTTCACAGCGCACCTCCGACGGTCGAGGCACGACACGCCCGCGAGCAGTACGTCACGTCGAAGGCAGCGTTGAAGTCGCCGTCGCGCGACGATACGACCAGCGCGCTGCGGACCTCGATGCGCCGCGAGCATCCCGCGCAGTAGCAGGGCGTCACGGCCGATGCGTCCACGAGGGTCACGGCGGGGAGGTAGGTGCGCGCGCCGTCGGTGGTGGTGACGGTGCGGGCAGCGATCTTGCGGGGGCGGCGGTTGGTCGTCATGGTCGTTCTCCTGCACGTCTCAGTCGTGGCCGAATGCGAGGGCCTCGTAGGCCGTCCACACCGCGGGCGCTTCGGCGACGTCGAGGTTGATCCCGAGGTCGCGGGCGATGTCGACGATCGAGGCGTCGTCCCACTCGGCGGTGGGGTCGAGGTCGATCATGGCGGCGGCGATCTCGTGGGCGATGGTGTTCTTCATGGCGTCTCGTGCTCCGTTCTGAGAATGACTCTAAGGGCGAACCGTTGCTGCGTCAACGATTATTCTGCGACGCTCGCACGATTGCGTGAGAATGCCTTGCGCGAAGGCGTTTTGAATCGATGTGCGCGAGTCGCAATCTCCGCGCTCGTGGTCTCTCCGTCGGTCTCGACGCTGGTCACGGTGCCCTTGCGCGAGGTGGCCCCGTGTACGAACGCGACGATGCGCGCGAGGTCGGCGTCGTCGGTGTCGATCAGCACGCACTCGACGGCGTGACCGCGGCGGTGGATGGTCTGGATCACTCGCACGCTCACACCTCCTCGACGCCATCCCACGGGCGCAGCAGGCGCACTTCGCGGGCGGCGAAACCGTGCGGACCGATCGACACGGCGCCTCGGAACTCGCACACATAGACGTCCATCTCGCGGCCCTTGAGGTGCCCGCGCCAGTAGGGGAGCTGATCGCACCCGCAGACGTGGATGCCGTTGCGGCGGTACTCGATCTTCTGACCCGCGCGGGCGGCGACCCAAGCGCCGGGCTTCCACGATCCGTCAGCCTGCTCCGTGGGGAGCGACCACTCCGTGCCCGAGTGGACGGGCGAGGTGTTTCCGGTGAGGCCCTTGAGTGCGATTCCCGACGGCATGGGA
>JBPOHC010000079.1:0-20688 GCA_052035985.1 Myxococcota bacterium
CCGAGCGCATGCTCCTCGCGATGGGCGTTCCGCTCGACACGATGGGGAGCGCGGTGCGCCTCGACCCCGCGGGCTGGAGCGGCGTGCTCCCTCCGCTCGACCTCGACGTGCCCGGCGACCCTTCGTCTGCGGCCTTTCTCATCGTCGCGGCGCACGTCGTCGCGGGCAGCAGGGTCGCCGCGCGTCGCGTGTGCACCAACCCCACGCGCGCCGGCTTTCTCGAAGTGCTGCGCGACATGGGCGGCGGCGCGGTGGTCGACCCCAAGGGGGATCGCGGCGGAGAGCCCGTGGGCAACCTCCACGTCGGCGTCGGTGACACGGGAACGCTGCGTCGCGGGGCGAGGGTGGGCGGCGAGCTCGCGGTGCGCTCCATCGATGAGATCCCCGCGCTCGTGGCCGCGGCCGCCGTGGCGCCGGGCGAGAGCCGCTTCGAAGACGTGGGCGAGCTGCGCGTGAAGGAGAGCGACCGCGTCGCGGCCCTCGTCGAGATGGTGCGCGCGTTCGGCCTCGAAGCCGAGGCGACGGGCGACGCGTTCACCGTGCAGGGAGGCCGTCCGAAGGGCGGCGCGACGGTGCGCTCGTACGGCGATCACCGCATCGCGATGGCCGCGGCGGTGCTCGCGCTCGCGGCCGATGGAGAGACCCTCGTCGACGACGTGGGCTGTGTAGACACGAGCTTTCCGAGCTTCGCGGCGATCCTCCGGGGGCTCGGCGCGACCCTCGACGTGGAGTGAAGCGATGACCCGACCGAGACCAGTTGTTGCCATCGACGGACCCGCGGGCGCGGGCAAGAGCACCGTGGCCAGGGGCGTCGCGAACGCCCTCGGATACACCCTCGTGGATACGGGATCGCTCTATCGCGCGGTGGCCCTCGCGGCGAAGCTCCGCGGCGTGACCTTCGAAGATCGCGCGGGCGTCGAGCGCGTGGCGCACGAGGCCGTCGCGTCGGGCGCGCTGCGTCTCGCGCGCGGCGACCGCGGAACCACCCGCGTCCTCGTCGACGGAGAGGACCCGGGGGAGCGCATCCGTACGCCCGAGATGGGCATGGGCGCGAGCGCGGTGAGCGCGCATCCGGGGGTGCGTGACGCGCTCCTCGACGCGCAGCGGGCCTTCGGGGCCGAGGGCGCCGTGGTGCTCGAAGGCAGAGACATCGGGACGGTGGTCTTCCCCGACGCGGAGGTGAAGGTCTTCCTCACGGCGTCGGACGAGGTGAGGGCGCGGCGGCGCTACGAGGAGTTCGTGGCGAAGGGCGTCGCGGCGACCTTCGAAGCGACGCTCGACGACGTGCGCAAGCGCGACGCGCAAGACGCCTCTCGCGCGATCGCGCCGCTCAAGCAGAGCCCCGACGCGGTGCTCGTCGACTCGAGCGCGATGGAGCCCGCCGCCGTGATCGCCCGCATCTGCGAGCTCGTGCGCGCGAAGGATCTCCGGTAGCGCGAACCCGCGAAGGCGCGCCGCGCGGCTACTGCGAGACGGACGCGTCTCGGCGCCACTCGAGCGACATCCGAATGACCGGGATGAGGTTCTCGAGGCGGTCGCACCACGCCTCGGGATGCGTCTCGGGCGAGAGGAGCACGCACACGGTCCCCGCGGGGCACTGATCGTCGCGCCGACACGTGCGCACGCAGTAGCTCTCGGGGCCGTTGTAGACCCCCGAGTCGGGGTCGTCGCGCGTGAGGTTTCGTACGCAGCTGAAGCCCGGCGCGCAGCGGTGTCGCGTGCAGTCCTGCTCCTGCGTGCGCCTGCCCGGGCTGCCGTAGCTCTCGTAGTCGGGCTCGCAACGGCCTGAGAACTCGCTGCAGCGCTCGTCCTCGCCGCACTCGGCGTCGCGCGTGCAGTCTCGTCGGCAGACCTTCGGGGAGTGCGGGGTCTCGTCGCAGTACGACCGCGTGCCGCAGGTGTGGCGGTTGTCGCAAGCCGCGCCGAGCGCGACGTTGAAGTGCATCGGCGCGGGCTGCGTGAGCCTCACGTACGCGTGAACGAGCATCACCGCGCACGCGGCCGCGGGCCACCCCCACGCGGCGCGCATGGCCATCTGTCGCGGCTTCACGGCCTCCGCGGGCGCGATGAGTCCGCCCTCGGCCGCGAGCTGCTGGTGCCTCGCAGACCCGCGGTAGTCGCCCTCGGACGGTTCGAGCGAGACCGCGACGCGCGCCCGCACGGTCACGCGATCACCGGACTCGATCCTCGATTCGCCCGAGAGGGTCCAGGGCGCGAAGAGGTCGGCCACGCGCCACGCGCCCCCTTCGGCTTCGAGGCGCGTCCCGTCGTCGAGCACGAGCGTGAAGGGCGCGGCGTGAGAGACGTTCGACGGCCCCACCATCCCTTCTACGCCGGGCTTTCGCTGCACCGAGGCCACGCACGGGAGGCGCGTCAGCGGGGCGAGCACGTGCGCGCCCTCGATGACCCCCGTGAGCGTCGTCACGCCGCCCTCTTCGAATGCCTTCGCCCGCGGAACGGTGTCGCGCGTGAGCTCTCGCGAGAGCGCGACGCGGCGTCGGAGTTCCCAGAGGAGGTACCCGACGAGCGCGCTCCCTGACATCGCCGCGAGCGGGAGCGCGAGCACCCAGAGGAGCTGCACGCCGAGGCCCGCGTCACGGTCGAGCAGCGGGAGCCACACGCGCGGCACCACGAAGATCACCACGATCAACAGCGGGACCCACGTGAGCGCCGCCCAGATGGCGACCGGCGACGCGACGGGCTCGGTCGCGAGGTCGGATGTCGCGGCTTCGGCGCTGCTCATCGTCTCTCGCGCATGCTACTCCGCGACGCGCTCGACGGCGCGCTCGACGAGCCGCAGAAACGCGCGGATCGACTCGTCGATACAGGGGGCTGAAGACGAGCGTCAGAGCGGGTTGTAGGTGATCTGCATGACGCCCGCGCCCATCGCGAGGGGGCCGGAGCCGGTGAGGTTGATCCGCACGACGGTGTTGCCCGCGGGGGCCGTCGAGACCGTGCCGCCTGTGAAGGTGAGCGTGGTGGTCATCCCGTCGAGGGTCACGGTGCAGGGGGCCGTGAGCAGGCTGTCGCCGCTGAAGGCGTACGACCTCGTCGACTCGTTGTAGGTGAATCCCGCGCGGCAGTCGAAGGACGCGCCGAGCCTCGGGAACCCGGTCGAGGCGACGCTGAGGATGTACGACCCGGCGGGTGCGCCCGTGGGGCCGATGTTGAGCGACGCAGTGCCCTCGCCGCCCTGCGGTGTGGTGTTGCCCGCGCCTTCGAGGGTGAGTCCCACGGTGACGGCCGGGCCGAGCCACGAGTTCGGCGCGGGCGGATCGCGCCCGGCGTCTGTCTCGGTGGCGTCCGAGGGGGACGACGCGTCGCCGTCCGCGCAGGCGTCCAGGGCGGCTTCCTGCGCGCTGCATCCGGCGAAACTCCCCTGGGCGAACATCGCGCAGGTCGTCCCCCGCGACGCCGCGGCGCACGCGAAGACGGCGCTGCGCTGCGTCGCGCATCTCGCGGGGACGCTGTCGTAGAGGCTCATGACCTCACGCTCGCAGGTCGCGGCGGTGGGGCACGACGCGGCGCGCGAGATCGCGCAGATCGCCGACACCTGCGGGTTGGCCGTCGAGGTGTCTACCGCGGCGTCCGCGGCGGGCGATCCACCTCCGCCTCCGCACGCGGCGAGGGCCAGGGCGGGGACGAACGAGAGCGAGAGCCAGGGAGAGCAGGTACGCATGAGCGCGGATTTCCTTCGGTGACGGGTCGACGTGGCCGCGCCCGATGCGCGGCGTCGCGCCGTCTCTGCTGCGCTGAAACGCAACCCGTATGCCGCGCGGATTCGCTTTGTCTTCCGCTCCACGCGCGCTGTCGAAGCGATGCGTCGCCTCCACGCCCGTGACACCGCTGCAACGCTCGCGGTCCCTCCGGTGGCGCCGCGCCCTCGCCGCGCTCGCGTGGCACATGTCGTGATGCGCAGCGGCGGCATGAACCTCGACGCCAGCTCGGCGGGTCACTCCGCGCGCCTCGGGCCTCGCCTCGCGACAGCGCTCTTCGCGCTCCTCGCGACAGCGCTCCTCGCGCCGACGGTCGCGCATGCGCAGGACGCTTCCTCGCAGATCACGCTCCGCGATCGCTGGCGGGTCTCGCTCGACGCGGGCGCGTACGCGTCGCTCGGTCGCGGCCGCATCGACGTCGCGACGGCGCAGAACGACCGGGGGTTCCTCAACGGCTCGCTCGCCGTGAGCGCGTGGCGCGCCGTGCACCCGTGGATCGACCTCGGCGGGCGCGTCGGGCTGCGCTTCCCCGATGTGCGTCAGGTGGAGTTCTACCCCATCGACGCGACGTGCCCGAGCGGTCTGCTCCCCGCGATGTTGAGCGACTCGTCGCGGGTGATCGGCCTCGCGCCGCACGCGATGCTCGGCGCGCGCGTGCGCCCCGGAGGCCCGAGGCTCCCGCTGCACCTCGTGGTCGGCGCGGTCGCGTCGGCGTGGGTGATGCCGTCGGGCTTCGACGCGCGCTGGCAGTGCTCCGACGGCATCACCCCCGTCGGCGCGCCGAGCGTTCAACGCGTCGGCGGCGGCGTGGCCTTCAGCGTGTCCGGGCTCATCGGGCTCACGAGCCACTTCGGGGCCTCGGAGGAGTTCTCCATCGGCCTGGAGTACTGGCAACACCTCGCCGTGACCGACGCGTACCAGTACGCGCTCGGGCTCACCTTCGGCTGGGAGATGAACCGCGCGTCGCCGCTCCCTCTCGGCGCGCGCGGTCGCGGCGCGCGCCCCAGCGCGATCGTGGGTGTCGTCGGCGGCGTCCTGGTGTTCTCGGGCTTTCTCGTGCTGACCGCGCTCTCGAGCATCGGCTGATCGACGCGTCGGAGGCCTTACTCCGCGACGTGCTCGACGGTGCGCTCGACGAGCCGCAGAAACGCGCGGATCGACTTGTCGAGGTGCGGGATCGGCGTGTCTTCGAAGCGCGTGTGCGAGATGCCCGGCGACGACTGCGCGAAGACCATCACCGTCGGCATGATGCCCGCCATCTCGGCCGCGTCGTGGAGCGGCCCCGACGGAAGCTTCGGCGCCTCGCCCGTGACCTCCGTCACGCACTCCGCGCAGAACTTCAGGAGCGTCTTGTCGAAGGGCCTCGGCGCGATCGAGAGGAGCGGACTCCAGCTCACCTCGCAGCGGTTCTTCTTCGCCGCCGCGCGCGAGGCCTTCTCGGCCGCCTTCTGCATCTTCGCGAGCACGTCGGCGTCGAGCGCGCGCAGGTCGAGGGAGATCTCCGTCGCACCCGACACCGCGGTGACGAAGCCAGGCTCGACCTTGACCACGCCGCAGGTCGCGACCACGCGCGTCTTGGGCGTGCGACCCGAGTGGGCGATCGCGATGTCTCTGCACGCGAGCGCGAACTCCGCCGCCGCGAGGAACGCGTCACGCCGCAGCGGAATCGGCGTCGCCCCCGCGTGCACGGCCTGGCCTTCGAAGCGCACCGTGTGACGCTCGACGCCCATCGTCCCGAGCACCACGCCCACGGGCTTCTTCATCGCTTCGAGCACGGGGCCCTGCTCGATGTGAAGCTCCAGGTACGCGCGCGGATCGCGCTCCTTGAGCCACGCGTTGGCCTCGCGCATGCGCGGCAGCTCGACGCCGTTCTCGCGCAGCGCATCGGGCAGCTTCACGCCCGCGCGATCGACGAGGTGCGCGAGCTCCTTCTCTGCGTCGAGCGTGCCCGCCGAGGCCGCGCTGCCCTGGAGGCTCCTGCCGAAGCGCGCGCCCTCTTCATCGGCCCAGTCGACGAGGTGAAGGGTGACGGGGGGCGTTCCCGCGGCGGCGTGACGGCGGAGCGCTTCGATGCCTGCGACCACGCCGAGCGCGCCGTCGAGCCAGCCGCCGCCGGGCACCGAGTCGATGTGGCTCCCGAACACCACGCTGCGCTTCGACGCGCCGGGGAGCGTGACCCAGTTGTTGCCCGCGGGGTCCGTCTCGATGGGCAGTCCGAGGTCGCGCTTGATGGTCTCTGCGAACCACGCGCGCGCCTCGCGCCACACGGGTCCCCAGGCGACGCGCTGCGCGCCGCGGTCCGTGGAGGTGCGCTTCGCGAGCTCGCGGAGGTCGGCGATCACGCGCTCCGACGACGGCGCTGAGAGGGGCTTCGTAGATGTGGTTTGCATCGTTCTCCTCGCTGCTTCGTTGTGGCGCGAAGCTAACGCGAACCGACGCGCGTGAGGCGCGAGAACGACGTCTGCCGATCAGCCCGGAGGATTGATCGGCGAGAGGTTCAACCCGCCCGGGTACATATACGAAGTGTAGGCCGCGACGCCGTAGACCTTCGCGCCGAAGGGCCGTCCGTCGCGTGTGGCGAGCGTGTGCGCGCCGCCGTCGACCTGCACCACGCGCACCTCGAGCCCCGCGCCCACGGGGAACGGTCCGCGCACGCGAGCGGGGTCGAGGTCGTTGCCGTCGAGCGTGACCTCGGCGCCCGCGGGGGCCGTGACGTTGACGTAGTTGAGTCGGTACGTGCTCGGAATGAGCACGTCGTAGCGGTTGCGGAACTGCTCGATGGGCACCTCGAGCACCATCGCGGGGTCGCCCACGCACTCGTCGCGATCGGGCGGAGGGACGCCCGCGACGGTGGTGCAGAGCGGCGAGCTCCCCTGACCGATCATGAACTGCGTGACGAGGATGGGCTGCTCGCCCGAGACGACGAAGTTCTCGTTGGAGCTGAACTCGCAGAACTGCCCGCGACCGAGCGCGCCGGTGCAGGTGGGCGGCGCGCCGATGCCCTCGAAGCTGAGGTGATTGCCGTCGGCCTGCGACATGATGCGAATGACCGAGGGCTCGTTGGGGTCGGCCACGCGGTCGCGGAGAAAGGTCACTGCGTAGCGGCGTCCCCACGTGGCCGAGGGGAGGAGCTGCTCCTCGAGGTGATCGCACGCGCTCCTGTCGCGCGGCACGTAGGTGCAGTCGTGACCGGCGAACACAGCGATGGGTCCGTTGGCGCGCACGAGCGAGCCGGTGAGGTCTTCGTTGTTGCGCGTCCCCACGAGCTGAAGCACCTCGCCGCGGTTGAGCGTGAAGGTGTAATGGCCCGGAGGGAGCTCCCTGAAGCGGTTGTTGGGGTCTCCCACCGTGGCGCGCGTATCGACGGAGACGGTGACCAGCTCGCCGCCGTCGGGCGTGACGAAGGGACCTCCGCCCACGATCGAGATGAACGCGCCGTAGGGCGTGCTGATGCCGTCGCGCGACCAGTTGGGCCGCGTCATCACCAGGTACTCCTGGTTGCGCGGATCGCTCAAGACGCCTTGCGGCAGGAGCAATGAAGCGTCGGCGGTGAACGAGTACGCGAGCGCGCTGCCGGTGCCCGTGCGGTACTCCAGCGGGTTGAACTGATAGGCCGCGAGGGGCGAGTCCGACACGACGCGGTACGCGCCCTCGTGCGTGCTGAGGCGACCGAAGGCCGAGCGCGACGAGCAGTCGAGGCCGAACGGAAGCGGGTGACACGCGGGCGTGCTGCCCTTGAGCACGTCGATCCACGGGAGGTCGATGCGCTCGACGGAGCCCGCGGCGACGGTGCGCTCGATGGTCGAGCCGAGGCGTCCGCCGGTGACGGTGACGTGGGCCTCGCGGGAGCCCGGGTTGGCGAGCACGACGGCGTACGAGAAGCGGTAGTCGAGCCCGGCGCTCGGGGTGGGCGTCGCCCAGTATTCGCAGCCGAGGTACGAGTTCAGGGTCGATGACTCGACGGCGCAGTTGCGCTGACACACGCCGTCGACGCAGCGCTCGCCCGAGGGGCCGTCGCAGGGGAGGTGGTCTTCCCATGTGCGTCCGTCGGGAGTGCAGAGCTGCGGGGCGTCGGGGTTCGCGGGGTTGCAGCGCACGGTGCCCGGCGAGCACACGCCGCACGAGAGCGCGCCGCCCACGCAGCGCGCGCCGCCGGTGCAGCGCTCCGAGGCGACCTCGGTGCCGTCGGTGTCGCAGCGGAACGCGCGCTGTGATCCGTCGCAGTACCAGCGCCCGGGGACGCACATGCGCGGACCCGTGTCGGCGACACCATCCATCGCGACGACGTCGCGCGGCGTCGACGCGTCGGGGTTGAAGACGAAGCGCGTGGGCTCGGTCGAGCACGCCGCGAGCGAGAGGAGGAGTCCGAGGCGAAGCGAGGTCGATGTCATGTGCGCGGCGAGGATACAACCCCGGCGCGCGAGCGCCGAGGGCCAACGCAAACCCCTTCAATCAGCGCTGCGCGCTCTGCGTTCGGCGGTGAGCGCCTCAGCGGTCGGTGTGAACGTGTCAGGAGGCTTGCCGCGGACGCGTCGCCAGGGCCTCGGACGCCTCTCCAACGAGGGGGTGACGCATCTGCGGAGGGCCACGACGGTTCAGCGACCCTACGCGTGGCTCGTCGCGTGGCTGCGGGCCTCGAGCGCGCGGGGCACCCGAGCACGATGCGGCGCTCGATGCGTGTCGGCGCGCCCACGTGACCGACTCGGGCCGCGAGGGGTGCGCCGCGAACACGAGCGCGCCCACCGTGGCGGCCGCATCGCGCGTGACGTCGTCGCCCGCGACGCGACGGCGCACGAAGCCCCACGCGAGGAGCGAGCACCCGAGGTGCAGCGCCTCGTTGACGAGGTGATACCCGAAGGGAGACTCACCAAAGAGCTTGTATTGCAGCGCGTACGCGAGGGTGACGACGGGGCGCCAGCAGGCGTGGAGCATGGCGCCGTCGGCCTCGCCGCGCGCCGAGGTGCGCCAGAAATCTCCGCGGAGGAGCGTCGCGAGGTCGGCGTCGCGGAGGTACGCGTTGGAGACGATGAGGGTGCGGTCGTCCCACACGAAGCCGCCGACGAGGCCGGGGCCGAACACCGCGAGCACCACGAGGCCGACGAGCGCGAGGAGCTTCGCGCGGCGGGAGATGCTCGCAGCGGGAGATGCTCGCAGCGGGGCGCGTCGCTCATCGCGTGCGCTTCTGCAACGGCGGGGTTTCGACGGTCAACGCCGGGCGCGCGTCAGCGCCAGGCGCGCGTCGCGCGGAGAGCGGCGAGGCGGGCGTCGAGCGCTGCAGCGGAGGCTGTGGCGAGCCACGCGCGACGGTCGTCGTCGAGGGCGATGGCGAGCGCCTCGCAGAACGCTTCGATCGCAACGCGGAGCCCCTCTTCGCGGCCCTTCTCGATGCCCTCTTCGCGGCCCTCTTCGATGGCCTTCTCGCGGATCTCGTTGGCAGCCGCGGGAAAGGCTTCGAGGAGCCTGCGGGTGAGCTCCGTCTTGATGGCGTACTGCTCCTCGTCGTGCGCCGCCGAGCGAAGAATGTCGCCTGCGATCTCCGTGGTCATGTCCAGATCCTTCACCACTTTCACGGTCCAGTCGAGGCCGCGATGGCTCGCCGACCACAGCAGAAACTCGCCCAGCGCTGCCCCCGAGCGCGCCACGAGGAAGGGCACCAGATCGAGCCGCAGCGGCAGCTCGTTGGCCGCGATCCACAGCGTCTCGTGGTCGCCCGGGCCTACGCGCCAGCACCCCGGCGCCACGCGCTCCAACGAAAGCACCCCGCGCGCGACATCGTCGCGCATCCACTGCGGAACGTGGGGCGCCGCGATCCACGTCGCGAAGTCGCGCGGGTCCGGTTCCTTCGGCGCCGGGTCGCCTTCGAGGTGACGCACCCACCGCGCGAGCCGTCGCAGCTCGCAGCGCGCGAGGGCCGCGCGGTCGAGGTGATCGCCGGGCATCTTCGCGTCGAGCGTGGCCTCCACGCGCAAGCGGCACCAGGGCGCGTCGAGCTCTGCGAGCCCCGGCGCCGACACCACGCGCACCACGCCGTCAGGCTGCAGCGCGCCGACGGGCACCTCGGGCGGCACGTCGACGGCAACGCGGTGTCCCGTCGCCAGTGGGGTCTCCTCTTGAAAGATGCGCTTCGCGAGCTGGTCAGCCTTGCCCATGCGGTGTCGTCTGCCACTACTCCGAAGGAGCACTGTGGGGGAAGCGCCCCGCTGCGCAACCCTCGCGACGCCGCCTCGGCGCGTCGTCGACGCCCCGCATCTCGCCGCAACGTCGCCTCGGCGCCGAGGCAACGCACGTCGTCTACGCGCGTCGTGCACTCGCCGCCGAGGGGCCCCCCGGAGCACACACCGGGCCTCGCCTCACGCCCCGCGAGCGCACCGATCCACGAGGCCGCGCGCTCGCTCAGCCACCGAGTATGGAATTTCGGGATTGCTCAGCGCGCACTCGGCGCCGAGTCTGCGCCCATCACCGACGCGCTGCGCTCACTAGGCAACCGGGGCGGGCGGCGTGGGCGGGTCGCCGTCGCTCACGCCGCTCGCGCGGTGAACCTCGGCGAGGTCGTCGAAGATCTCGGGCATGAGCCGCAGCTTGCCGTGGAGCTTGAGCACGCTCTCGACGGCCAGCTTGAGCGCGCCGTACGCGACGAGCCACGCCTCGCGGCCCGCAGCGATGTCGGGCGTCATCTCGCGGCGGGCCGAGCGCGACGTGCGCACGCGGGTGTTGAGCTCGCTCACGGCGTCGAGCGCCTTGCGCAGGCGCCGCGTCCACAGGGCGTGCTCGGGTAGCGCGTCGTGGTTCTTTGCGACCGCCTTGAGGGCGGTGTCGAGCACCTCGGGCAGGCGCGCGGGGCGCAGCTTGCCGATCGCGGTGATCGTGCGGCCCCCCAGCACGGCGTCGGTGAGCGCGTCGGCGTCGTCGCGCGACGAGGCGTAGGCCGACAGCTTGCGCACGACGTCGACGGCGTCGGCCACGGGGTCGGCGGCGCCCGGCGCGGGCTTGTAGGTGACCGACACGTGGTCGTCGGCGCGCTCGAGGAGCGCCCCGAGGGCCTTCGTGCGCGTGGTGACTACACCCGTGAGGTGCGTGAAGAGCGACGCGTACGCCGGGTCGATGTCCATCGCGAGCGCCGCGACCTGCGACACCGCGAAGGGACCGTACGACTGCGTCTCGAACTGATCGATGTAGGGGTCTGCCATGGGAGGCACGGTGCTCCGTGAAACGCCTACAGGGAAGCGAGAACGCGCCGAGGATGAAGGTCGGACACAGGCGGCGATGAGCGCGCGACGAGTCGTCGAAAGCGAGCGGCGCGAGGGAAGAGCGGCGCGAAGGATCGAAGCAGGCGACACAGGGAGTTCGGCGGGGGCGCATCTGGCGCGCGACGAGAACGCCGAGGAGCGACGTGTTCGCGCCCTACGGCGTCGGCGTTCTACGCCGAGAAGGCACGCACGCTCGGCTTCCGCTGCGCCCGGGCGCCGTGAGCGGGCGCAGACCGACGGTGTGGCCGTCGACGTAGCGTCGCCATCGTGGCGTCGCGGCGCGCGCGGCGTTGTGCTCGTGTATCGTCCCCCGCGATGCTCTCCCCGCGCGCCCTTTCACTGCTTGCCCTTGTCACCGTCGGCTGCGCGGAGGTGCACGCCCAGCCGCGACGCGACGCGGGCGGCGTGCGTCGTTCGACCCCTGTCGCTGGTCCGTCGGTCGGGTTCGCCCGCGGTGGGCCCTCGAGCGGCGTGCTCAGGCTGATCGACGCGGGCGTCCCGTCGGCGCTCCTCGGCGAGGCCGCCGACGATGGCGCAGACATTCACGACCTGTTGGCCGGGGCCGCCGCGACCTCGCAGCCCGCCTTCGTGCACGGTGAGGGCGCCGGGTCGATAGGTCCGTCGCCCACCGAGGGTCGCTTCGACGACCCTGAGAACCTCGCGGGCGTCCCCCTCCCGGAGGCGAGGTCGTGGCTCGCCGTGGCGGGCGCCTGGACGCTCCGCTGCCTCGAACGAGCGCCCGATGTGGACCCCTTCACCCTCCCCGTGCGCTTCACCGTGACGCGCGACGGATCGGTGGCAGGGGTGACGGCGGAGGGCGCGCCCGATGGGGTCCAGCGGTGCCTCACGGAAGGCTTCAGCCACGCCCGGTTTCGCCCCAAGGCGCAGCCCGTCGAGCTCGTCGCGCGCTACCGCTACACCGTGCGCGGGAGGCGCCCGCGCGCCGCCAGAGACGCGGGCGTGTCCGACGGGGGCCGCGCTCCGTGAAGGGCCTGTGGCCCCCGATGCCTCTTCGTCGCTCGCTTCGGCGCTCGTTCGTGTTCGCCCGAGCCGTCGGTGGATGCCGCCCGCGCAGGCCAGCGCCGCGCGCTCCGGCGCATGCGCCGACCGGTGCCGCGGGGAGAAAAGTCATGTCGAAACGTTCGATGCTTGTGATCACCCTGGCCGCGAGCGGGCTCTTCGCCTCGGCCGCCGACGCGCAGCCCGCGACGCCCCGCGGCGCGAACCCCGTGCAACGTGCGACGGCGCTCTGCACCCGCGGCGACGCGGCCCAGCACGGCGACGATCACGCCGCAGCCCGCGCGCTCCTCGAAGAGGGCCTGCGGACGCTCCGCGACCTCGACACCGTGCCCGCCCGCCGCGCGCGCATGCGCTGCACCGAGACCCTCGCGTGGACGCTGCAGGGGCAGGGCGACCGCCGCGGGGCCTGGGCCCGCCTGGGCGACGCGTTCTCGATCGCGCTGCGGCTCCCGGCGAACGCGTGGCAGGGCTACGAGCCGGCGTCGTTCGAACTCGCGCGGCAGATCTGGAGCGGCGCGCAGTGCGCCGATGGGCTCGACAACGGCGCCCTCGAAGACGCTGAAGTCGCCGCCCTGAGCGTGCTCGCCCGCAGCGACGTGGCCGCGGTGCACCAGTGCCTCGGGGCCGTGCGCGCCCGCCTCCGCAGCGCCGGGGGCGGCGTGTGTCGGGTGATCGCCGAGCTTCCGCGCGGGGTCCCGGCGTTTCCCAACCCCGCCGCGTGGAGCGCCGTCGACGCGCAGACCGGCGTCTACCGCGACGGAAGCTACGCGATCGTCGCCCGCACCGCGGCGGGCGCGACCCGCTATACGCAGTGCTCCACCGGGCACAGCGAGGCGCAGATGGAGGCCGTCGCGGGGCAATGGCTCGTGCCCGGCGCCGTGCTCGCCGTCACCGCGCGGGTCAAGCCCTGCGGCGAAGACGACCAGGCGCGGCTGTGCCCGCCGGAGACGATCTCCTTCGTCGTCGACGCCGACGGCACACTGCTGGGTCACTACGCGTTTCAGCGCTCGACGCAGGCCCCCAGAGGCCCCCTCGCCAGCCCCTTCGGCGCCGTCGCCGGGCTCACCCCGTTTCGCGTCGAGGGCGGCGTCATCCGCGTGGGCACGCGCGCGCTGCGCGTGCAGGCCGGAGCGCTGGTCTCGACGCAGTAGCCGACGGGCCCGCGCCGCGGGTCGCGCGCCACCGCGATCGGGGGGTCGAATCGGAGCACCGCGCGGGCGTCGTACCGACACCGCGTACCGACGTCGACAGACCCGTATACCGACGTCAGTACGCCGGTGTACTGACGTCAGTATGTCGCTCCGCACGTCTCCACGAAGGGGCCTTCGCACCGCGTCGCTCCTCGCGTGGGGCATCGGCTGCGCGGCGCCACGCACCCCGCCGGCACCGACGAGCGCGCGGCCGAATCCGGCGCTCGTTCGCGTGTATCACGGCAGCCCCGACGGCCTCGCGCGCCCCGAAGACCTCGACCTCACCTCCGAGCGATCGATCGTCGGCGCAGACGTGCGGGTGGCCTCGCTCGGTGACGTCGACGGCCACGCCGACGTGGTGCTGGGCGCGAACTGCGTCGAGACCGACGCCGACACGGGCGACTCCTGCTTGCGCCGCGAGCATTACCTCCTGCGCGGCGGCGCCGATGGCGTCTCGCCCTCACGGATGCAACCAGCGCCCGAGTGAGCCCCGGCCCGCACGGCTTCGAGGCCGACGTCGTCGCCCCGTACTCGACGCCGCGGTACCGCTGCGTGGCGGGCGCACCCGGCAACGAGGGACGCTGCGCGCCGTCGCGCTCACGCGGCGCGAAGGGAGCGCCGCGCGTGAAATCGCGGGGCTCTGTGCGATACGATCGCGCCGTGCTCCTACGCTTCGCGCTCGCTGTGGGGTTGTCTTCGCTCGCGGCTTCGGGATGCGTCCCCGACGTCTGGAAGTACCCATCCCCCGCGGACGCCGCGAGCGCCGACAGCGCCGATGCTTCCAAGAGCGACGCGCCAGCGCCCGACGGAGACGACGCCGAGGCGCGCTCGCCGACCCTCTGCAAGGGACCGTGCGACGTGCCTTGCGCGCAAGGGATCGTGGCGCTCTACCGGGCGGAGGGCGACGCGCGCGACGCCGCGGGCGACCAGCACGCCATCGCCCGTCGAGGGGTCACGTACGTGCCCGGACGCTACGGGACCGCGTTCAACATCGACGGCTCGCCAGATTACGTGCGCATCCCTTCGCCCCTCGGTGATCTCGAAGAAGAGTTCACGATCTCGCTCTGGATCAAGACCGGGTACCCCGGGAGGTACTTCGTGCGAAGGGCGGCGTGCTGGGCCGTGCCCGGGTTTCGTGGCCTCGACATGGGCGTCGACGCGGACGGGCACTTCAACGTCGAGGTGTTTCTCAACGGCACCGCCACGTTCTTCACGCTGGAGTCGCCCGCCAACGCCTTCGACGATCATTGGCACCACGTGGCCATGGTGCGTCGCGGCACCACGTTGTCGTTGTACGTCGACGGCCAGAGCGCCGGTCCGCACCGCTTCGAGGCCGACTTCCTCGACCCGTACTCGACGCCGGTGTACCTCGGCGTGAGCAGCTGCGTCGCGGGCGCGCCGAGCGGCAACGGAACCTTCGACGACAGGCCCTGGTTCCGCGGCGCCATCGACGAGGTCGCGTTCTACCGCCGCGCCCTCACCGACGAGGAGCTCGGCGACATCGCCGCGGGACGCTGCGCGCCGTAGCGCTCGCGCGGCGCGTGAAATCGCCGAACCGTGTGCGATACGATCGCGCCGTGTTGCGACGAATCGCGCTCGCGTTGGGGCTGTCTTCGCTCGCCGCGTCGGGGTGCATCCCCGACGACTGGACGTACCCGTCCCGCGTCGACGCCACGGTCACCGACACGCTCGACGCCTCCGAGCGCGACGCGCCAGCGCCCGACGTCGACGTGGCGGAGGAGCGCTCGACGGCCATCTGCGAAGGGCCCTGCGACGTGCCTTGCGCGCGAGGGATCGTGGCGCTCTACCGGGCGGAGGGCGACGCGCGCGACTCCGCGGGCGACCAGCACGGCGTCGCCGAGCGATCGGTCACCTACGTGCCAGGACGCTACGGGCGCGCGTTCAACATCGACGGCTCGCCGGGTTACGTACGCATTCCCCCAGCCGTCGGCGATCTCGAAGGAGAGTTCACCCTCTCCCTCTGGGTCAAGTCCGATCACCCCGGGAGGTTCTTCACGCGGAGGGCCTCATGCTGGCTCAACCCCGGGTATCGGGGCTTTGACATGGGCATCCACATGGACGGGCACTTCGACCTCGAGGTGTTCCTCTACGCGAACCTCACGTACTTCACGATGCAGTCGCCCACCAACGCCTTCGACGATCATTGGCACCACGCGGCCCTGGTGCGTCGGGGCACCACGTTGTCGATGTACGTCGATGGCCAGAGCCCTGGCCCGCACCGCTTCGAGGCCGACTTCATCGACCCGTACTCGACGCCGCTGTACCTCGGGGTGAGCCGCTGCGTGGCGGGTGCGCCTGGCGCCAACGGCACCCACGACGATCGGCAGTGGTTCCGCGGCGCCGTCGACGAGGTGGCGTTCTACCACCGCGCTCTCACCGACGAGGAGCTCGGCGACATCGCCGCGGGACGCTGCGCTCCGTAGCGCGCGACACCGGCTCGAACTCGATGGGGTCTGAAGGGATCTCTTCGCCCAGAAGCGGCGGCTGCCGCGAGGCGGGCGGCGCCTTCAGGATCGACGGCGCCGTTGGGGAGCGGAGCGGGTCAGAAATCCGAAGGCGAGACCGGCGAGAAGGCGGCGGTGGACGATCCGTTGCCGACGCGACCAAAGACGTTGCTGCCCCGGAACTTGAGAGCGCCGCTGGTCACGAGCGCGCAGGTGTTGTTGAGGAGGGTCGAGACGGCCGACATGTTCGAGAGGCTCGACACGGAGGTGGGCGATTGGATCGTGGCCGTGCCGGGCTGCGCGCACTGACCCTGGCCGTTGTTACCCCAGCAGCGGAGCTCACCCGTGCTCAGCGTCGCGCAGGTGTGGGTGGCGCCCACCGCGACGGAGACGGCGTCGGTGATGCCCCGACACCCGCACGGCCACGTTGGAGGAAAGCGGACCGTTCGGAGTGAGGGTCAGAGATCCGAAGAGAGTCGGATCGAAAGGTCGGAGCGTTGCGAAGCGACGGGGACGCCTCGAGACGTGAGGCGGACGCCGCATGAGCGGCGGTCGAGCGACCGCGAGGTCGACAGCGACGGGGCCGCTGGCGTCACCTGGCGCATGGGATTGTCCGCACCGGGGGTTCGCTGCGGATCGACCGCGAGCCCGTGGACGAGCTCGGCCATCGCCGCGATGCGCTCCGGGTGGATGCCGTTCTCTGGCTCCTCCATACAGAGCAGGCCCTGAACGTCGGGATCAATGCGCATGACACAGAGGACGAGGAACCGAAGCGTGCCGTCTGAGAGCGAGCGCGCGGGGATGTACGCGCCGCCCTCATCGAGGACCTCGAGTGTCAGCGTCTGTCGCTGGTCATCGCGCGCGACGCGCACCGCCCGCGCGCCGATGAGTGCGCGGAGGCGGGTCGCGACCTCGGCGTACGTGCGCTCGACCTCTGCCTCGCCCGCGACCTCTGCACGGCGTGTCGCCAGCTCGTAGAGGGTGCGAGCGAGGTTGCCTCCGTTGACCGAGATCTGCGGCGTCGCCACGAAGTCGTCTGGACCGCGCATCGCGGCCGGTTCCAGCGAGAGCATCCGCCAGCTCTGCATCTCTCGCCGAGCGGCCAGGATGGTTGGGGTCGCCGAGGTCGTGGTCGTGCCGACGATGGAGCACGAGGCGCCCGAGATTCGAAAGGCCCTGCGGGGGTTCGTACCCGAGCTCGAGTTCGTAGCGAACGAAGGTCATTGTGGCCACCGCCTCGCGGCCAAAGTCGTCCACGATGTGTTGTGGAACGATCATCTCCGCCGCGAATCGCATCGACGAGGCGCGCGTCTTTCCGTCCGTCCAGAAAAGGTCGCGCGGGTCTCCGGGGCGTCCCGCTTGCCCCCGTACACGCTGTGCGGCCTCGACGAGTTTGTGGTCCGTGAGGAGCGAGAGGAACTGGATCGCGTCGAAGAGGTTGGACTTGCCGCTCGCGTTTGGGCCCGCGATGCATGTAAACGGGCCGAACTGGGCGTGAAACCCTAGGAGGTTCTTGAACCCGTCGACCTCGAGCCGCGTGAGCATGGCGGGAGGATGCGTCAACGGGCTACAGCAACGTAACCGTGCTCAGTGAATGCCGCGCGCCCGAGGTGAGACCCCGTTCGACGGCCCTGCGCACCAGCGTCTGCGCGCGCCTCCCCACGGTGACCTGCGGGTATGATCGACGCGTGTGGCGAAGCATCGTGCGACTCGTGGGCGTCGGGCTGTTCGTGACGATCGGCTGCGACGGTGCGCCGACACCGACGCCCGCAGACGGAGCCACCGACACAACGCGCGCTGAAGCCGCGGTCGACGTGACGGCAGACGCCCCGGTGACGGCAGACGTTTCGGTCACGACAGACGCCTCCATCACGGTCGACACGTCGGTCACGGCAGACGCCTCCGTCGACGCAACCGACGGCGCAGCACCCGGCAGAGGCCACGTGCTCCGCGAAGACTTCAACGCGATGGCGCCCGAGCGCGCGCCCGCGTCTCCGTGGACGACCACGGCGGGCGTCACGGTGCGAGCGGCTCCCTTCGCCGACGATCACAGCGTGGAGCTCACACGTGCGGGCGGCGCAACAACGGCGTCACTGTCGACGTCGCTCCCCGGCCTCCGCGGGCGCGTGGTGTTCGAGGCGAAGGTGATGGCGCGTGAGACGGCGGGGTTCAAGGCCATCCCCTACGTGTACGACCGCGCGGGGACGGCCATCGCGTCGGTGGCCTTTCTCGACGGCGATCTCGTCGCGTGGGTCGGCGCGACGCGCACCGTGGTGCAGCCCTTCACCCCCGAGGTCTGGTACCTCGTTCGCGTGGTGGTCGACACGACCGCGGGCACCTTCGACCTCTTCGTCGACGGCGTACGGAAGCTCCGTGGCAGCGCGCTCCGCAACCCCGCCGACGCCGTCGAGCAGGTGCGGTACTACCTCGACGGCGCGGGCGACGGGCTCCTGCGCGTCGACAACGTGCGCGTGTACCGCGAGGCCGACCTCATCGGCGCACCGCCAGAGCCCGTCTTCGATGCGCGACGCTTCGGCGCAATCGGAGATGGCGTGCGCGACGACACGGCCGCCCTTCAGCGCGCCATCGACGCGGCCGCGGACTCGGGCGGCTCGGTGCTCCTCTCGCGCGGCACCTTCGTGAGCGGAACGCTCACCCTTCACAGCCGCATGACGCTCTTCGTCGACGCGTCGGCCACGCTGCGCGGCACCACCGACGTCGCGCGGTATCCCTGGCAGTCTCCCGCTACGGGCAACACGCAGCTCGGCAACTGCCGCCGCGCGCTGCTCTACGCCCACGAGGTCACTGGGCTCCGCATCGACGGAGGCGGCACCCTCGACGGCCAGGGCGGCGGCTTCACGGGCGCCGAGCGCGAGCGTCCGATGGTCTTCTGGGCCGTGCGCTCGCACGACGTGACCGTGCAGAATCTCTACGTGCAACGCGGCGCCGTGTGGAGCGTCGTCTCGATGGAGTCAGACCGCGTCGCGCTGCGGAACCTCAACGTGCAAAGCAGCGGGATCACGCACGACGGCCTCGACGTGGTCGACGGCGCCGACGTCACGGTCGAAGACTGCGCGGTGCGGAGCGGCGACGACGCGATGTGCTTGAAGAGCGGCGTGCGACGCGGGCTCGTGGGCGTCTCGGTGCGACGGTCGTTCTTCAGCGGCGACAACGGCGGGTCGAACGGCGTGAAGTTCGGCACCGCGAGCTACGGCGCCTTTCGCGACGTCACCATCGAAGACGTCTACGTGAAAGACGTGCAGTACGCCGCGATGGCCGTCGAGTCGCGCCAGGGCGCCGACGTGGCCCGCGTGAGCTTTCGCCGCGTGGAGTTCGCCAACGCGGGCTCTGCCTTCTTCGTGTACCTCGCGCAGCAGGACGTCACGCACCCCGACGGTGACGTCCCGCGCATGGGCAGCATGACGGGGGTGTCGTTCGTCGACGTGCTCGGTCGCACGGCGTCGTGGCGCAACTCGCCGCATCAGGCGTCGCTCATCACGGGGCACGTGTTTCAGGGCGTCACGTATCGCATCACCGACCTCGCGTTCACCCGCGTGGCGGTGTCGTTCGTCGGTGGGCGAAACAGCGTGCCCGGCGACCCGCCCGAGGCGATGCCCAACCAGTATCCCGAGTCGAACATGTTCGGCGACCTCCCCGCGTGGGGATACTTTCTCCGCCACGTCGAGGGGGTGCGCTTCGAACAGAGCCGCGCGAACGTCGTCAACGCCGACGCGCGCCCGCGCCTCGTCACGCGTGACGTGACAGGCCTCGTCGAGCAGTAGCGGCGGGTGTCTGCGCGCCTCGCTCGGCGAGGTCGCTGCGCACCTCGTGGAAAGCCCTCGCGCAGTCGACGGGGGCGTCGCGCCGTGAGTTCGCGCCGTGGAGCTGTGGTTTGCGAGCCAGCGTGACAACCCCGTTCTCGACGGGCAGCTAGGCGTCGCAGAGCTGGTGCTCTTCGATCCCCACGCGACAAGACGCCTCCACCCGCTCGAGCGCGCTCCCGACGGTGCCGCCGCTGGCGCCGCGCGACTCGCCCGCGGCGTGAAGCACGCGCTCGGGGTGCTCGCCGTGCTGGGCGTGGTGCGCGAGTGCGACGCAGCGCGCGCCGAGGTTCGACGGAATCGAGTCGCACCCGCACGTGTGAACGACGCGCGCACCGCTCGCGACGGACTCGGTCGGACGCGAACGCGCCTCGCTTTAGCGGGGGCTTCGTCGGTGATCGCGTTCGCCGACAGGTCACGGCGCGACGTTCGGGATGTAGCACCCGGACAGCGTGTCGCCGACCAGAGCGTCACCGCTGGGGCAGGCGCCCGAGGTGATCGTGGCGTTGCGCAGCACGAACTGCATCCCGTTGCGGCGCAGCACGATCCGCGATCCGGCGCCCGCGCAGACCCGCTTGTCGGCCCAGGGACCGTCGAGGGGCGGCGCCGAAGCACCCTGGTCCATGGGGAGGAAGATCTGCGCGCCGGTGAGGTCCGCGGGCTGGTCGGCGCGGAGCATTCCGCTCCACTCGAAGCGCAGCAGGAACGCGCTCCCCGCCTCGTTCATGAGCGCGAGCGACGAGGGCCCCGCGGCGTTGGTGAGCATCGGCCGCCCCGCGACCAGCAGCGACGGCGGCGGCGCGTCGCCCATGTAGACCGTGCCGTTGAGCCGCATGAAGCCGTTGACGGTGCACTCGGGCGCGGAGGCGAACTCATCCCCCGCGTCGGCGTTCGGCGCGTCCGCCGCCGCTGACACGTCTCTCGACGCGGGCACGTCGCTGGTCGCAGCGGGGCCGGGCGTTGCCGAACACGAGGCGACCGTGAGTGCGAAGACCAAGAACCACGAGGGCTGCGTGATGTTCATGGCGTCACGCGAGAGCAGCGGTCGTGCCATCGCGAAACGCGCGCTTCGTCGATCCAGCGCCGGGGCGAAGCGTTGCACCGGTGTCACGCTCCGTGGCCGCGGCGTCTCGCCACGACAGTGCCGGTGCTCGTCGTACGGCAGCCGTGGACAGATCGCCCAGACTGCGAACTCGTCTCGGCGATCCTCCAGCATGGCGCTCGCCGTT
>JBPOHC010000970.1:0-4319 GCA_052035985.1 Myxococcota bacterium
CGACGCCTCCGTCGCGCGCCTCTCCGCGATGGGCGCGCGGTGCCTCTCACCCGTCGCCGATCGCCCGTGGGGAGACACCGCCGCGTACTTCGAAGACCCCGAAGGCAACGTCGTGGTCGTGGCGCGACCGCAGCGCTGAACGGTTCGCGCCTTCCCCGGCCTCGGGCGCCGCGACCAAGAACTCTTCATCTGACGTGAGCGGCGCGCGCATGCGCCGGGTGTCACCCTTCTGTCGCGCTTGAAGAACGCGGATCGATCGCGCGTTTGACAGGCGCCACGCCCACCCAACCCCTTCGCCAACGAGACAAACCGAGGTGCACCGAATGGGACAGGAAATGACCCTCTCTCGCAGCACTGGGATCGCCGTCGCGGGCGCCGCCGCGTCCGTCACGCTCGCGCTCGCCGTGACGCTCGGCGCGCTCACCGGATACCTCCGAGCGCCCGCAGCGCAGGATCAGAGCCCGACGGCGGCGGTCGCTCCGACGACGCCGACGCTCGTCGCTCCGCCTTCTTCGAGCGCGCAGCCCGCGCTCACGGAGCAGCCGCAGATGCCCGCCGAGCCCGCCCCGTCCGTCGTCTCGCCCTCGTTCGATCGCGGCGACGAGACGTCTCCGCAGGTCGCCGAGGCGCCGCGTCGACGTCGCGGTCATCACCACGAGCGCGAGCGCTACGAGGACGACGATGCTTTCTGAGAAGAGCGCCAGCGCCCCTCGCCGCGAAGCGCCCGATCCCTCCGCGGGCCTTCGCTGGAAGCTCCATCTGACCACGGCGCTCGCCAGCCTCTACGTGTTCGCGTGGTGGGCGATGGCCTCTCGCTCGACCGACTGGCAGCGCGAACGCAACGCCGACGCCACGCCCGTCGCGCTCGCGCCCGTGACGCAGGACGTCGCCGTTGCGCAGCCTCTCGCGCAGCCTCTCTCGTCTGCCCCGTGGGCCGAGAAGCCTCCCTCGCCGGGCGTCGATTCGCCCGTGGCGCAGGCCGCTCCCGCGATCACCCGCGTGGCCTCGGCGCGTCGGCACCGCGTCCGCACGCGGAGCTCATGACCTTCACGTTTCGTGCGATGAACACCGACGTCACGGTGTCGTCGCCCGCGCTCGACGAGGCCGACGAGCAGCGACTCACCGCGCGCGTCGCCTCGCTCTTCGCCGAGAAGGAGCGCCGCTTCAGCCGCTTTCGTCCCGACAGCGAGCTCGCGCGCATCAACCGCTCGGCGGGGCCCGTCGCGGTCTCCGAAGAGATGTTCGCCGCGCTCGTCAGCGCCCGCCGCTACACGTCGCTCACGCGAGGCGCCTTCGACCCCGCGGTGGGACGCGCCCTCGCCTCGCTCGGCTACGACCGCTCGTTCTCACCGGGCGCGCTCGACCGCAGCGAGGAGCGTCCCGTCGACGCGGGCGAGGGGACCTTTCTCGACGTGGCCCTCGACGCCGAGACGCGCACCGTGACGCGCCCCGAGGGCGTCGCGATCGATCTCGGTGGGATCATCAAGGGAAGCGCCGTCGACGAGGCCGCGCAGCAGACCTCGTCTCCCGCCGCGATCGACGCGGGCGGCGACGCGGTGCTGCGCGGCGCGGGACCTGATGGCGCCGGGTGGATCGTCGACATCGAGGACCCCGCGGACGACGCTCGGGTGATCCTCTCGCTCGCCGTCACCGATCGCGCCGTGGCGACGAGCGCGCCAAACCGTCGCCGCTGGCGCCTCGGCGCGACCGACGCGCACCACCTCATCGACCCGCGCTCCCGTCGGCCCGCGCGCGCTGACCTCGCGCAGGTGACGGTGCTGGCGCCGTGTGCCGAGCTCGCAGACGTGCTCGCGAAGTCGGTGTTCATCCTCGGGAGCGTCGAGGGGCGAGCGCTGCTCGAACGGATCGATGGCGTGTCGGGTGTGCTCGTGGGCGTCGACGGGCGCGTGACGCGCTTCGGCGCGCTGGAGGTGGTCGATGCGTAGGTTCATCCTCTGGGGAATCGCTGCGGGCCTCGTGCTCTTCGCGCTCGTGACCTCCGTCGGCGTGCGCGTGGGAGTCCTCGCCGACGCCACCCCACGCCCCGAGGGGCCGTGGCTCTGGATCGCCTCGCGCGCCGCTGGGATCACGGCCTTCGCCGCGCTGACCCTCGACACGCTCTTCGGGCTGCTCGCCTCGACGGGGGCGCTCGATCGCGCGGTCTCTCGCGCGCGCAGCGTCGAGGTTCACCGCTGGCTCGCGACGGTGTCGCTCTCGCTCACGGTCGCCCACGTGGTCGCGCTCCTCGGCGATCGCTACGTGCGCTTCGATGCGCTCGCGGCGCTCGTGCCGCTGCTCTCGCCGTACCGCCCCGAGGCCGTCGCGCTCGGGAGCTTCGCGGCCTACGGAGGCGCGATCGTCACGGCCAGCTTCGCGCTGAAGAGCGTCATCGGCGCGCGCGCGTGGCGCCTTCTGCACGCGCTCTCGTTCGCGGTGTTCGCGTCGGCGCTGGCTCACGGGGTGCTCGCGGGCTCCGACAGCGGCGACCCCGCGATGCGCGCTTTCTATCTCGTCTCGGGGGCGTCGGTCGTCGTGCTGGTGGCCTACCGCGTCGTCGCGATGGCAATTCGCGCCGCCTCCCCCGCGCAGCCCCGGTCGCCTGGAGGAATCGTGTAGCTTCGCGCGCCATGTTCCGAAACGACGACGACCGCGTCGCGACGGTGTGGACCGAGCGCGTGCGAATCCGCGCGAGCGATGCCGACCCCACCCGCCGGGCGACGCCCCTCGCGCTCTGCGACATCATGCAGGAGGCCGCGGGGAACCACGCCTGGGCCCTCGGCGTCGCCCTCGACCAGATCGTCGAGGCCCACCGCGAGACGTGGATGCTCTACCGCCTCGCGCTGCGCCTCTACGACGCCCCGCGGTGGCGCGACGAGGTCACCGTCGAGACGTGGCCCTGCGGCGTCGAGCGCATCTACGCCGTGCGTGACTTTCGCATCTCGAACCCCGCGGGCGAGACGCTCGCGGAGGCGTCGACGACGTGGCTCGTGGTCGACCTCGAGAGCCGTCGACCGTCGCGCGAGCCCCGCACGCCCATCGGGTGGAAGGCCGATCGCCCTCGCGCGCTCCCCGACGCGTTTCAGCGGAGGCTCCCGACGCTCTCGGAGGAGGCGCACGCGAGGACCTTCGAAGTGCGCCGCGGAGACATCGACCTCAACGGGCACGTGAACCACGTTCACATGCTGGGCTGGGTGTTCGACGCGCTGCCCGACGCGCGCTTCGACGGCGCGCGGGTCGTGAGCCTCGACGCGGAGTTCGTCGCCGAGGCGCTCCAGGGCGAGAGCGTCCGTTCGGCGTGCGCGCCCGAGGGAGACGGCTCGACGTGGCTTCACGTCGTCACCCGACCAGCCGACGGGAGGCTGCTGCTCAAGGCGCGCACGGGCTGGAGTTCACCGCGCGCGGTGCCCCACTCTCCGGTCGAGGAGGACAGGGGAGCATGAAGGTGAGCGAGGTCCCCGCCGGGGCGACGGGATGAGCGCGTCGCGCGTCGACGTGATCCGCGGCGAGGTCGTCTCGCTCCGGCCCGCGCGCCTCGTACGGGCGTTCGCCTACGTGATCGCCGGGCTCCACGCGCTGAACCTCGCCGCGCAGGTCGAGAAGCGCCGCGGGCGCGGACGGTCGACGGACTGGATCCGCTTCGTCGACGTCGACGTCGAGGCCAACCTCCCCACGTGGGTCTCGTCGGTGCTTCTGCTGGCGTGCTCGGTCTCCGCGTGGCTCGCGTCGCTCCGCCCGGCCCGACCTCGCCGGGGGTGGCGCGTGCTCGCGTGCGCGCTCGCGCTGCTCTCGGCCGACGAGGTGCTGTGCGTCCACGAGCGCGTCGCGGCGTCGCTCCTCGCGCGCCTCGCGGCTCATCGCGTCGAGCGCGCGTGGCTCTGGGCGCTCGGGGGCGCCCTCGTGGCGGCCTTCGCGGCGTCGCTCGGGCCGTTCCTGCGCGCGCTCTCCGTGACGCTGCGCCGCGACCTCGTGATCGCGGGCGGCGTGTTCGTGACCGGCGGCCTCGGCTTCGAAGCGCTCGGTCAGCGCTACGCCGCGACGCACGGCTGGAGCGACGCGACCTACGTCTCGCTCGCGGCCCTCGAGGAGCTGCTCGAAATGCTCGGGGCGCTGCTCTGTCTGCGCGCGATCACCTCGGACCTCGCGGGACCGGGCGGCACCCTCGAAATACGTCTCGGCGCGACCGATCGAGATCAGTGAGCGCCGTACCAGCGACGCGCGTCGGGCTCGCGCCACGGCGACGCGTTGAACACATACGTCCGCGTCACGCTTCGAAGCGGGACCGCGGGCTCCCCCACGGCCCACCCGACGCTGCCGCGGCA
>JBPOHC010000868.1:0-1910 GCA_052035985.1 Myxococcota bacterium
GATCGTGGCGTTACGCCACGCACTTTGTCCGCTCACAAATGACGAGGGCGTCGGCGCTTTACCGGGTACGATGGTCGACAAACGACCGCTCACTCTGTCAAGATGACGGATGGGAGAATTCTGTGAATTCTCTCCGGCCGCGCGAGCGACGGTGCAGTCGTGAGGCGCCCCAACACCGCATACGGGGGTCCGCGACGCTGCTTCACCAGTCGCCGTGGTCTCCGCGCCGATCAGAAGCTGAGGGCTCTACTCGCCCTCGAACGGATACTGACAATGCCCTCAACTCCCGAGAGTTCCGTCTGCGTTCTAATCGTCGACGACGACGACGACGCGCGCGACATGCTCGCAGATATCGTACGACGGCACGGCCGCAGGTCCGTCGTGGCCCGGTCGGGCGTCGAGGCGCTGGCGCTCGCCCACGAGCACGACGACATCGCGCTCGTGGTCACCGACGTCGCCATGCCCGGAATGGACGGCATCGAGCTCTGCCAGCGGCTCGCAGACGTGCTCCCTGACGCGCCGGTGATCGTGCTCACGGGGCAGGGGAGCATGGAGACCGTCGTGCGCGCGCTGCGCGCGGGGGCCTACGATTTTCACGTCCGCCCGATCGAGTTCGACATCCTCGCGCACTCCATGGACCGCGCGATCGAGCACGCGCGGCTCCGCGGTGAGGTCAAGCGCCTGCGCGACGAGGTGAGCCGCGCGCGCCCGTCTCGGGCGTTCATCGGCTCTGCGCCCGCGACGCGCCGCATGCTCGACATGGTGGCCCGCACCGCGTCGACGGACGCGACGGTGCTCATCGAGGGCGAGAGCGGCACGGGCAAGGAGCTCATCGCGCACGCGATCCACGACATGGGCGCGCGCCACGAGGGGCCCTTCGTGGCGATCAACTGCGCCGCGGTGCCGCCGCAGCTCCTCGAGAGCGAGCTCTTCGGGCACGTGCGCGGGGCCTTCACCGACGCCCGCGCGGCGCGGACGGGGCTGTTCCTCGAGGCGAAGGGGGGCACGCTCTTTCTCGACGAGATCGGCGACATGCCGCTGGAGATGCAGGCCAAGCTCCTGCGCGCGCTTCAAGAGCGCACCGTGCGGCCCGTGGGCGGAAACCGCGAGACGCCCTTCGACGCGAGGGTCATCGCGGCGACCAACCGCGACCTCGAAGAGGACGTGCGCACGAAGCGCTTCCGCGAGGACCTCTACTACCGCATCGCCGTCGTGGGCATCGAGGTCCCCTCGCTGCGTGAGCGCATCCAGGACGTGCCCGCGCTCGCGCAGCACTTCGTCCAGCGCTTCGGCGAGCGCTTCGGCAAGAAGGTCGTGGGCATCGCGCCGCCGGCCCTCCAGCGCCTGATGACGTACCCGTGGCCGGGCAACGTGCGCGAGCTCGAGAACAGCATCGAGCGCGCGGTGGTGCTCACCCGCTTCGACCACCTCATGGTCGAAGACCTCCCCGAGCGCGTGCGCGCGACGTCGACGATCCCCGACCCCGTCCTCGCGACGGCCGACGGCACCGAGGAGCTCCTCACGCTCGCCGAGCTCGAGCGCCGCTACATCCACCGGATGATGGTGCTCGTCGGCGGCAACAAATCGCGCGCCGCGCGGATCCTCGGCCTCGACCGCCGCACGCTCTACCGCATCTTCGACCGCGAGCGCGCCAGTAACGAGCGCGCTGAGGCCGAGGCTGAGGGCTGAACCCTCGACGCGCGCGGTCGATCGAGGCCGCGCGCGAGGGCCTGTCCCAGAGTACGCGGTGTGCGCGCCAGGCGCGTGAACGCTCGCCCCGAAAGAACCCGCGGCGGTCACGACGCCGGGAGCGATCTCAGCGCAACACCCCGGCGTCGTCACGGCCGCCGGTCCTGCTCGGTGCTCCACCCACACCAATCTGGGACGGTAGCGTTACGGCGACGTGTGCC
>JBPOHC010000462.1:0-21088 GCA_052035985.1 Myxococcota bacterium
CTCGGGGCTCTCGCCCTTCGCCTCGTGCACGCACTGGAGCAGACCGGTCTCAGCCGAGAGGCTTTTGGGACATGAGGCGCAGAAGCACACGAGTGCAGAAGGTGGAGCAGACCGGTCTCAGCCGAGAGGCTTTTGAGACTTGCAGTCGTTCCGGCTGAGGCGCGTCCGCATGGAGCAGACCGGTCTCAGCCGAGAGGCTTTTGGGACGAGGGAGCCATGCTTGCCGTACTTGGCGCAGTTGCGCGGAGCAGACCGGTCTCAGCCGGGAGGCCATTGGGACGGCGCGCGGGGAGCGGATCGCCGACGGCCGCCCGGCGGATCGCTACCTCCCCACGTCTTCGCGGGGATCGACCGTCACGTCGCCCCGACGCTTCGAACGACGCCCCCGGAGAGCGCCCGAGAGGCCGTCAGTACGCGAGAGAGAAGACCCCGGAGCGTCAGCGACGGGGAAGGCCCGCGACGTTCTCGGCGACGCTCTGAGAGATCGTATCGAGAGGTTTCGCCGTTCCCCGTCGCTGACGCTCCGGGGTCTTCACTCTCGCGTACTGACGGCCTCTCGGGCGCTCGTCGTCGCTGACGCTCCGAGGTCTTCTCTCTCGCCGCTCGGCCGCCTCGCGCCCGCGACGATCGCTCGGCGCGCCGGGCCCGCGTTCCGCCGACTGGACCGCGGCGCGCGCGGCGCTACGAGCGCGTGGCGGTGGCGTACGCCGACGCCGAAACCTACGCGGCGGGCGGGAGGGGCGGCCCGAGGCGCGAGAGCGGGCGCTACGAGGCTTCGAAGCGCGACGGGAGACGCCGCTGGCGACGCTCCGGTCGCGTCCCCGTCGCTGACGCTCCGGGGTCTCCTCTCGCGTACCGACGGCCTCTCGGGCGCTCGCCGTCGCGTACCGAGGACCTCTCGGTCGCGTCCCCGTCGCTGTCGCTCCGGGGTCTCCGCTCTCTCGCGTACCGACGGCCTCTCGGGCGCTCGCCGGAGGGGACGGCTTCCCCCGTCGCGAAACCGGGGACGCTGATTCCGCGGAAGCGCCGTCTCGCGCGGCTCTGACGCCTCGCTACCCGGCGATCGCGCGACGCGCCGAACCCGCGTTCCGCACGCTGGACCGCGGCGCGCGCACGGTGCTACGACCGCGAGGCGATGGCGTACGCCGACCTGAAGAACGACTTCGTGTTCCGGCGCGTGTTCGGCCAGCACGCGAGCGTTCTGCGGGGCCTGCTCAACGACTTCCTCGGGCGCGAGGGAGCGCACGCGATCGCGTCGCTGGAGTACCTCCCGCCCGACCAGGCGCCGGAGCTTCCGGGGGTGAAGCTCTCGATCGTCGATGTGAAGTGCCGCGAGGTGAGCGGCGCGACCTTCGTGGTCGAGATGCAGGTGCTCCCGGTCACGGGCTTCTTGAACCGCGTGGTCTACAACGCCTGCAAGGCCTACGTGGGCACGCTCAAGCGCGGCGACACCTACGACGCGCTGACGCCGGTCGTCGCGGTCACGGTGTGCGACTTCGAGCTCTGGCCCGACGCGGCGCAGCGGGCGGCGGGAGCGCCGGAGGTTCCGATGCTGAGCCACTGGCGCATGACCGAACGCTTGAGCGGCGCGCCGGGCATTCCGCAGGTGGAGTACGTGTTCTGCGAGCTGCCGAAGCTGGGCGAGCGTCGACCCGCGACCGTCGCCGAGCGCTGGGTGGGGCTGTTCAACGCGGCGCCGCTGCTCGACGCCGAGACCGTCGCGCGCGAGCCCTTCACCGACGCGCAGCGCGAGGCGCTCTCGCTGGCCAACGAGTCGACCTTCTCCGACGCCGAGCTCGAGGCGTATCGCAAGGCGCGCGACGAGGTGCAGCAGATGATCCAGTACGGCCGCGACGCCGAGGGCCGCGGTCACTCACTCGGCCGCGCCGAAGGACGCGCCGAGGGCGTACGCGAGGCGATCGCGGCCGTGTGCGAGCTGCTCGGGGTCGCGCTCGACGACGCCCGTCGCGCGTGGATCGTCGCCGCGGACACGTCAGCGCTCGACGCGCGCCTCGCGTCGCTACGCGCGTCTCGCCGGTGGGAGTAGTCGCCGCGCGCTCCGATCACGCGCCCCCTCAAGCTCCGCCGTAGCGCCGCCGTTGACGTCGTCAGGAGCCAGACGATGACCGCCGCGACCACTGCACTGAACACCCGCTCCATCGAGCACGAGGCCCCGACGAGCGCGCCTGCGCCCGCGCTGGGCCGCGGGGACGAACCCTCCAACGACAACGACAGCGCGTTCACCGTGGCCCTCGCACGGCTCGATCAGACGCACGCGTCGCGCTGGGCCGAGGCATGGGAAGGACTCTGGCAGCCCGCCCTCGCGGCGCCCGCGCCCGACGCCCGTCGAGAGCTCGCGGCGCGCGCGATCCGCTGGCTCGACGATCACCCGCACGGCTTCCGCTGGGTGCGCCTCTGGACGGTCCTCGAGCTGCACGCGGCGCGGTATCCCCACGAGGTCGACCGCGCGGAGCATCTGCGCGCGGTGCTCGGATGGCTCTCGAGCAACGCGAGGCACCACCGCTGGGGCGAGATGTGCCTCTCCGCGCTGCGGCTCGCATCGATGGAGCTGCTCCCCGCGGAGGAGTTCGATGTGTCGTTGTTGCTCGTCGCGAGCGTCCGTTGGCTCGATGTGGGGCCGCGCTCGGTGGGCTGGGCGAAGACCTGGCGCGTGGTGCTCCCGAAGCTGGTCGCGCGATCACTCGAGGAGCCCGCACGCGAGCTCATTCGCCTCGGCTTCTCGGTGCTCCTCCGCGACGCCGAGGAGGCCTGGTGGAGCGACATCTGGGGCGCCCTCTGGAAGGTGCGCGAGACCCTCGACTCTTCGGACCGTGAGCAGCTCCGCGCCATGTCGCGCGCGTGGCTCGCGGAACATCGCGGCCCGGCCCACGAGCGCCAGCGCGGCTTCATCCTGAAGCGGCTCCTGAACGATCCCGCGAGCGCGCTCGAGGTTCGCGACGAGGCTCGCGCCTGGGTCGAGCGCAACCGCATCGACGCGCTCTGCGGAATCATCCTCGCGCGTCTGGCCGCCAACGACGTTCCTGCGCGCGCTGACTCCGACGCTGCGTCGCTCGACGACGCGTAGCACGGCCTCGTCATCGCTCGTGTACGATGCGCGCGATGTCAGCCCACCCCGACACTCCCTGGCGTTCGACCGCGTGCATCCTCTGCAGCCTCAACTGCGGCGTGGAGGTGCGCGTCGAAGATCGCCGCCTCGTGAAGATCCGCGGCGACCGAAAGCACCCCGCGTCGCAGGGATACACCTGCGAGAAGGCCCACCGCCTCGACCACTACCAGAGCGGAACGCACCGCCTCACGACGCCCCTCCGCCGTCGCTCCGACGGGACCTTCGAAGCCATCGACTGGGACACCGCCATCACCGAAGTGGCCGCGAAGCTCGCCGCGGTGCGCGACGCCCACGGCGGCGAATCGATCTTCTATTACGGCGGCGGAGGGCAGGCCAACCACCTCGGCGGCGGCTACGCGCTCGGCGTCCGCGCGGCCCTCGGTGTGGCCTACTCGTCGAACGCGCTCGCGCAGGAGAAGACCGGCGAGTTCTGGGTCGACGGACAGCTCTTCGGTCGCCCGCGCTGCCACACGTCGGGTGACTTCGAGCACGCCGAGGTGGCCGTGTTCGTGGGCAAGAACCCGTGGCACTCGCACGGCTTTCCCCGCGCTCGCGTGGTGCTGAAAGAGATCGCGGCGGATCCGAAGCGCGCGCTCGTCGTGATCGATCCGAGGCGCACCGAGACCGCGGCGCTCGCGAAGTATCACCTCCAGGTGAAGCCCGGCACCGACGCGTGGTGCCTCTCTGCGCTCCTCGCCGTGATCGTTCAGGAGAAGCTCGCAGACCGCGCGTGGCTCGACGCGCACGCGAACGGGTACGACGCGCTCGTCCCGCATTTTCAGAGCCTCTCGGTGGCGCGCTACTGCGCCGTGGCGGGCGTCTCGGAGGAGCTCGTGCGCGAGGTGGCGCGTCGCATCGCGTCGGCCGGGAGCGTGTCGATCTACGAGGACCTCGGCATCCAGCAGGCGCCGCAGAGCACGCTCAACTCGTACCTCGAAAAACTCATCTACCTGCTCACCGGGAACTTCGCGAAGCGCGGCGCGATGAACATCCACACGCGCATCGCGAAGCTCTCGGGCGGCGGAGGCGGCGGACGCGATCGTCGAACGCCCGTCACCAATCAGCGCATCATCACGGGGCTCGTGCCCTGCGCGGCGATCCCCGACGAGATCCTCACCGATCACCCCAAGCGCTTTCGCGCGATGATCGTCGAGAGCGCCAACCCCGCGCACTCGCTCCCCGACTCGCCGAGGATGCGCGAGGCCCTCGACGCGCTCGACTGCGTGGTGGTGATCGACGTCGCGATGACCGAGACCGCGCGACACGCTCATTACGTGCTCCCCGCGGCGTCGCAGTTCGAGAAGTGGGAGGCCGCGTTCTTCACGCTCGAGTTCCCGCGCAACGTCTTTCAGGTCCGCGCGCCGCTGATGGAACCCCTCGAAGGCACGCTCCCCGAGCCCGAGATTCACCGTCGCCTCGCGCGCGCCCTCGGCGCGTACACCGACGCCGACCTCGCGCCGCTCCACGAGGCCGCGAAGTCCGACCGCGACACCCTCGCGATGACGCTCCTCTCGATGCTCTCGGAGCGCCCCAAGCTCGCCGACCTCGCGCCGCTGATGCTCTACGAGACCCTCGGCCCCACGCTCGGCGCAGGTCGCGAGGCCCTCGCCGCGGTGTGGGCCCTCGCGCTCACGTGCTTCATGGCCTGGCCCGAGTCCGTCGCGCGCGCGGGGCACGAGAGCGGCGACGCGCTCTTCGAAGCGATCGTCGCGCACCCCGAGGGCGTGACCTTCACCGTCGACCCCTACGAAGAGACCTGGCGACGCGTCGAGACCTCCGACAACAGGGTCAACCTCGTCGTCCCCGAACTCCTCGAAGAGTTCTCTGCGCTCTCGCCCGACGGACCCGTGGCAGACCGTGATTTCCCGCTGATTCTCTCCGCGGGAGAGCGACGCACTTCGACCGCCAACACCATCTTCCGCGACCCCACGTGGCGTACGAAGGACGCGCAGGGCGCCCTCCGCGTGAACCCCGACGACGCTTCGAAGCTCGGTCTGCGCGATGGATCACCCGCGCGCGTGAGCACGCGAAGAGGCAGCGTCGAGGTGACCGTCGAAGTGTCACCCACGATGCAGCGCGGACACGTCAGCCTCCCCAACGGCCTCGGTCTCACGGGACCCGAGCGCGAGGGACATCCCCGCGGCGCGGCGCCCAACGAGCTCACCTCCGGCGACCACCGCGACCCCATCGCGGGAACGCCCTGGCACAAGCACGTCCCCGCGCGCGTCGAGGCCCTCTGAGCGTTGTGCTCTCTGCGTTCGTAGGGGTATCACTGCCGTCGCCGTGAAGACCTCCATCGCCTCGCTCGGTTGCGCCCTCGCGCTCGCGTCTACGTCGGCCTTCGCGCAGGAGGCCGAGCGCTCGGGCGGACGCTTCGGCGTGTCGCTCACCGCGGGCTACGCGGGCATCGTCGACGCAGAGGGCAACGGCCACCCCGCGGGGCTCGTCGGTCCCACGTTCCGCTTCGGCGGCGCGCTCACCGATCGCGTTCACCTCCTCGGCGAGCTCACGATGCAGTTCCTCCCGGGCTCCACCGTGGCGGGCGATCGCGCGGCGACGTCGTGGAACACCGCGCTCACGCTCTCTGCGCAGGGCTACGTGGGCACGCGCTTCTTCCTCCGCGGCGGCGGCGGCGTCGGATGGATCGGCGGGCTCTCCGACAGCATCTGGTACCTCCCGCTCCCCGGCGCGCGCTTCACGGGCGGCTTCGGCTACGACGTCTGGCGCGAGGGAGAGCGCTCGCTCTCGATCAACTTCGACCTCGGCTACGCGTCGATGTCGCGCGTGAGCGGATCGTTCGACCGCATCCTCACGCTCGCCGTCGGCGTCGGCTTCGACTGGTACTGACCGCCACTCCCCACCCGTCGATCACGGCAGGAATTTGCCTCTCTCTCACGGGGCTGTGTAGAGGCGTGGGGTATGTCGATCCGCGCCCTCCTGGTGTTCGCGTGCGCGCTCCTGTGCTTCTCGTGTGACAGCGGGACGCAGGTCGGACTCGGTCGCTTCCGCATCATCGCGGCGCGCGGGGCGAACTCGTGCGGCGCGCAGTCGGGGCTCTTCAACGCCTCGGCCACCTTCGACGTCGAGCTCAAGGTCGGCAACGGAACGCTCCGCTGGACCCCATCCTCCGGCGAGACCGCCACGGGCTCATGGAGCGCCTCGCTTCACGCCTTCCGCGTGGTGCTCGAGCAAGACGCCGTCGCCATTCCGCCCGACCGCCGTACGCAGTTCGTGGGCTGCACGATCCGTCGCACCGACATCATCGAGGGCACGATCAGCTTCGACGACGCCGACGCGTCCGTCACCGCCGACGCGTCCGCGCAGGTCGACGCGGGCTCGATGCCCGTCGCGCGCTCGCTCACCGCGACCGAGACCATCGTCTACGGCTCCGTCGAAGGAACCGACTGCCGCTCGCTCATCGGCGCGGGCGAAGGGCAGCTCAACGCCATGCCCTGCAACGCGACCTACGCGCTCTCGGGCGTGCGCACGGGCGACGTCTCGGCCACGCCCGCGATCACCTTCTGATCACATCGCGTTGAGCGCGGCGACCGTCGGCATCAGGTCCCCGAGGTCGTAGAAGTCCACCGTGACGAAGTTGGGGAAGCGCATCCGCTCGCGCTGACAGCGCCGCGCGTGATCGAGCAGCGCGGGGTTGAAGTTCACCATGCGCGCGAGCTCCGGCGAGGCGAGGGGCGCCGTGAGAAAGTGGTTGAGGATGAACAGCGCGTTCGTCGACGACCCCCGGTTCTGCGCGCAGCTCAGCGCCGAGGGCGTCGTCGCGGCGTAGGGGTTCTCCTGCGCGTAGGCCCACACGTCGTGGTACCAGCTCGCCGCGTCGTCGTCGCGGTCGGTGAAGACCACGAGCCGCCTGCCGCCTCGCACGATCTCTCCGAGCGTGGGCCACGGAGCGCCCGCGGGCTGTGACAAGGCGTCGGCGTCGAGGCCCACGGCGCGCAGGTCGGCCACCACGTCGGGGCCCGGCACGTAGCTCTCGTAGATGAGCGTCACGACCTCCGCGGGGTTCGCGTCGAGGAACTGCGCGATCTCGCAGAGCCCCTCGACGTGACGCTGCGCGCCCGCGAGGCAGGTGCCGTGACAGAGCCACGCCTCGGCGTTCCACGGGTGGACGTCGAGCATGAGGCCCCGCACGCCGTCGCGGAGCTGACGCGTGATCGAGAAGCGCTGGTTGGGCGACGCGAAGCCGCGCTCCTCCGACGACATCGCGTTGTGGGTGGTGGCGTACGCGACCTGATCGAATCGCCGATCGCAGAGCGCGCCCCCGTTGCACACCGTCACCGTCGAGGGCGGCGCGGGGCGCATTCGAGGGCAACGAAAGCCCGCGTCGGGCGTCGCGCTCGCATCGACCACAACATCGACCGCGGCCTCGGTCGAGGCGTCGTTCGTGGGGGTCGAGGTGCTCCCGCAGGCCGCGAGGAGGGCCACGGAGAGCGCGGTGAACGCAGGGCTTCGCATCGACCGCGAGGGTATCGCGATCAGAAGGTTCGGAGGGCTGTGAAGGGAGGGGAGGGCGCCCTCGCGGCGCTCACGCGAGCGTCACGAGGGCGGTCGGGTGACGCGATCTCAGGGGCGCGAGATCGACACGGTGTACGCGCCAGCGCCCGCGGAGTAGCCGTCGACGTAGAACGTGTGGAGGCCGGGGCCCGCGGGGATCGCCGCGGTGAGCGACGACTGCGTGCCGCACGAGTCGTCGTTGCAGGTGCTGACCGTCGCGCGACCGGCGCTGCGCTGGTCGAGGGTGGTGTCCCAGGTGGCGCGGCCGCAGGTCGACGCGGTGAACGAGCCCGCCGCGGCGCCCTGGCAGGTGTACCAGTAGTAGGTGTTCTCGGGGCCGGCGCCGGCGTTCGTGCTGCCGCCGCAGGTGACGTTGAGGCGGCCCGTGCCGCCAGTGGTGCCCGAGGGCGTCGAGGCGCCGCGCGCGAGGGGCGTCAGCGTTCCGTTGCCGATCGGGAGGCGCTGGACGCGCAGCGAGGCGTTGCCCGCCGTGCAGCCCGAGAGCACGAGGTAGTAGTTGCCCGGGCCGAGGCGCGCGAGCACCTGCGACTGGGTGCCCGTGGCGCAGCCCGTGAGGCCCGTGTCGTCGTTGCAGGTCGAGCCGTTGGTGAGGCCCGACGACGCGAGGTTGGTGCCCGCGCCCGTGCCCGACGCCGGCGCGGTCTGGAGGAAGAGCGACGTGTCGAAGGCCGAGCCGATGGTGTCGGCGTAGAAGAGCTCCTCGGTGCCCGCGGCGACCGTGAAGCGGTAGAAGACGTCGTTGCCCGACGTGCAGGCGCAGGGGCCGGCGATGTCGTTGCGGTACGTCGAGGTGTTCACCGTCGTGGTGAGGTTCGGCACCGAGGCGAGGGCGATGGGGTTGTCGCTCGTCTCGCCGGCGGGGCGCGCCATGCACGTGCCCGCGATGCAGAACTGACCGGCGGCGCAGCGGTGCGAGCAGCCGCCGCAGTTGTTCTCGTCGGTGTTGGTGTCGGCGCACACGGCGCCGCAGCGCGCGCCCGTGGCGCAGTTCGCGAGCACGTAGCTCACGGTGTACGTGCCGCTGCCGCTGCACGCGTCGAGGACGAGCGTGTTGAGGCCGACCTGGTTGGTCGTCGTGGCGGGCACGTTGGAGTTCACCGTCGCGCCGTTGCCGCAGAGGAAGAGCGTGTCGTCGTTGCAGACCTGCACGCCCGCCGTCGGGCGGAGCGCGCTGTACTGCGCGAGCTCGATGTCATACGTGGCGACGTTGGCGCCCGTCGTGGCGCTGCACGAGGTGGCGTTGAAGGCCGCCGCGGCGGTGCCGGGGCACGAGAGCCACCAGGCCGAGTTCTCGGCGCCGCCCGAGCAGCAGGTCGACGAGACCGAGCCCGTCGCGGTCGCGGCGATGGTGCCCGCCACGGTCTGCACGGTGGCGCCGGGCGCGATGCGCGTCTGCGAGCCGTTGCCGGCCTGGAGGTGCTGGAAGTGGATCTGCGCCATGCCCGCGCCGCAGCCCGAGAGCACGAGGAAGTAGCGGCCCGCCGGGAGGCGGACGAGGATCTGCGACTGGAGGCCGCCGAGGCCCGTGCAGAGGGCCGCGCTGGCGACGTCGTCGTTGCACGAGACCTGGTTCGATCCGGTCGCGGCGGCGACGTTGGTGCCCGCCGAGTTCTGGATGTAGAGCGAGGTGTCCCAGGTGGCGCCGAGGGTGTCGGCGTACACGTACTCGGGCGAGGTCAGCGTGAACGTGAAGAACACGTCGTTGCCGCTCGTGCAGTTGCAGTCGCCCGTGGTGTCGTGGCGCGCGCTCGTCGTGTCAGCCGTGAGGGTCTGCGCGGCGCCCGCGGCGAGGTTGATCACCGTCGCGCCCGTGCGCAGGTCGTTGCTGGGGGGCGTACCGCGGCACACGCCGGCCATGCAGGGGACGCCCGTGGGGCACACGGTTCCGCACGCGCCGCAGTTCGCGGCGTTGGTCTGCGTGTCGACGCACGCGGCGGCCGTGCCGGTGCCGCAGACGCGCTGACCCGTCGGGCACGCGCAGGCGCCCGCGGTGCAGGTCTGGCCCATGGCGCAGGCCGTCGCGCAGGTCCCGCAGTGGGTGCGGTCGGTCTGGAGGTTCGTGCACGCGGCGGCCGTGCCGGTGCCGCAGAGCGTCGAGCCCGTGGCGCAGGCGCAGCGGCCCGCGGCGCAGGTCTGTCCGCCGGTGCAGGCGTTGCCGCAGGTGCCGCAGTTGGTCGCGTCGGTCTGGGTGTTCACGCAGGCGCCGCCGCAGAGCGTGGTGCCCGTCGCGCAGGCGCAAGCGCCCGCGGTGCAGACGCGACCCATCGGGCAGGCCGTGCCGCAGGTGCCGCAGTTGGCGGCGTCCGTCTGGAGGTTCACGCACGCGCGTCCACAGACCGACTGGCCCGTGGGACACACGCAGCGGCCCGCGGCGCAGGTCTGACCCGTGGGGCAGGCGTTGCCGCAGGCGCCGCAGTTGGCGCTGCTGGTGTTGAGGTCAAAGCAGGTCATCGCCGTGCCCATCGGCGTGCAGTCGGTCTGACCCGTGGGGCACATGCGCGGCGCGACGCACGCGCCGGCCGTGCAGACCTGGCCCGCGGTGCAGGGGTTGCCGCAGCGACCACAGTTGGTCGGGTCGGTGTTGGTGTCCGCGCAGGCGGTGCCGCAGAGCATCTGACCCGTGGGGCACATGAGCGTGCCGGTGCAACGACCCGCGGTGCAGGTCTGGCCCGTGGCGCAGGCCGTACCGCAGGCGCCGCAGTTGGCGCTGCTGGTCTGGAGGTCGACGCAGGTCGTGCCGCAGAGCATCTGGCCCGTGGGGCAGCCCATCGCCATGCAGGTGCCGCCGGTGCAGACCTGGCCCGTGGCGCAGGCCGTTCCGCACGCGCCGCAGTTGGCGACGTCGGTCATGGTGTTGACGCAGGTGCCGCCGCACGAGGTCTGGCCCGTGGGGCAGACGGTGCCCGTGCACATCCCGCCCGCGCAGGTCTGGCCCGCGGCGCACGCGTTGGCGCAGCGGCCGCAGTTGGTCGCGTCGGTGTTGGTGTCAACGCAGGCCGTACCGCACGCGGTCTGGCCCGTGGGGCACATGGGAGGCGCCATGCAGGCGCCGCCGGTGCAGGTCTGGCCCGTGGGGCAGGCGTTGCCGCACGAGCCGCAGTTCGCGGCGCTCGTCGCGGTGTCGACGCACATGCCGCCGCAGCGCTGCTGGCCGGTGGGGCAGGGCATGTCCTCGACGCAGGCGCTCATGCGGCAGACCTGGGTGCCCGTGCAGGTGGTGCCGCAGGCGCCGCAGTTGGCGTTGTTCGACGTGGTGTCGACGCAGGTGTCGCCGCAGCGCATCTCGCCGGGGTTCGTGCACGCGGTCGTGCCGTCGGGCGGGGGCGTCACGTCGGAGGCGTCGTCGCCCACGTCGGTGACGTCGTCGGGCTGGACCACGTCGGGCGCGACGTCGGGGGCGACGTCGGGCGTCTTCATCGTGTCCGTGGGGACGTCCTTGTCGACGGTGTCGGCGGGGACGTCGGCGGGCGGCGGATTGGTGCCTCCGCCGCCGCTGTCTCCACAGCCGATCGCGGTGGCCATCGCGCCTGCGAGCCACCACCAGTGTGTACGTTTCATCGGATGCGATCTCCTCGGATGGGGTCTGTCATTGGGGGCTCCCTGCGGTCTCTCGCTGGGGCCGCGAGGCCCGCGCGAATGGCCGAGGGATGGGAAGGGAGGTGTTGAGGGCTCGAACGTCGGCGTCTTCGATGCGCCCCCATCGGCGCATGAATCACCCACGATCGATCGGCGTTGACCGATAGCCTGACCGGCGCCCATCGGGAAGAGCGTTCGAGCGGAAAATCACCCGCGGGGGTGTCGCGCGCGCCGCTGCGCTCGACGCCACGAGCCCGCGAGGGCACAAATCGCCCCCAGCGCCACGAGCGCGCGCGCCGCGCCGCGCCCGCCTCGCGCCCCGGGGGCGTCGCACGCGCAGTCCGCGGGTGGCTCTTCGTAGAGCGCCCCACCCGCGTCGCTGACGTCGGGGGACGCGTCGGCGACGGCGTCTGCGGCCGCCGCATCGAGCCTCCGCGCGGCGTCCGGCGAGGCGTCGGCGACGACGTCGGCGGAGCTCCGGGCGTCGACCTGCGCGTCGCGCGCGACGACATCGACCGCGACGACGTCTCTCGGGAGCGCGGCGTCAACGGGCGCGCCCGCGTCGAGGGCGACGGCCGATCCGGTGAGCCGCAGCTCGCCGAAGTAGTACGGCTCCTTCCGCACGCCGATGCCCGGTGTGAGCTCGATCCATCCCTCGCGTCCCGAGCCGTCTGAGGTGCTCGCGCCGTCGTTGTCGTTCACGAGGAGCGACACGCCGAACACGGCCCCCTCGCGCAGCGTCGCGGGCGCGAGCGCGGTCACGGGGAGCGCGATCTCGTAGCGCGTCGACGTCGCATCACGCCGGATCATCACGGGCCCCGGCGTCGCAGCGCCCGCAGGACCCACGAAGCGAAACGCCCTCGGCGCGCCGCGCGCGAGTGCGAAGTTGAGCTCGTGGTCGTCCGTCGCGTCGTAGCGGTCGCCGTAGTTCCTCGCCACGTCGAACGCGAGCTGGAGCGAGTCGCCGATCCAGAGCGTGTCGTCGGAGCGGTCGTTGACGTGGCGGTCGTCGGTCACATCGACTGCGAGGTAGAGCGTGTCGGGCCTCCATCGCGCCGCGACCCGCGCCCCGACATCGCTCGCGCCGCCATACGGAACCACGCCGAGCCAGTCGCCCGCGCCGAGCGTGACCCAGCGCGCGTCGCTCCACTCCGAGAGGTCTCCATCGACGGTGACGCCCGCGGTCGACGCGGCCTCGATGGCCCTCCGCGGCGGATCGTCGGACTCGTCGGTGTCCGTGCCGTCGCGGCACCCGCGGTCCGCGGCGTCGATGCGCCCGTCGCCGTCGTCGTCGCGACCGTTTCCGCACGCGGCGGGCGCGACCCTCGCGACGATCTCGGGGTGCGCCGTGATGAAGGCCCTGATCGCGTCGTAGGCCGGTTTTCTACGGTAATCCGCGGGCCACGCGCGCGGCCCCGACGCGATCGATCGAAGCCCGCGCGTGATGCCGAAGCCGTCGATGTCACACGTGGGCTGATCGGCGCCGCAGTCGGTGATCTCGTAGAAGAACGTGTTGGTCCACCACGCGCGGGCGAGCTGCTCCTCCATCACGCGTCGCACGTAGGTGGCCTGTCGGGTCTCGTCGGCCGCGTCGCCGACGCGCGCGCGCAGGCCAGTCTCGGTGATCCACACCTCGCGCGTGAAGCCCCTGGCGTCGAGCACCTCCTTGAGCGCCGCGCGCGTGAACGAGAAGCGCCTGTGCTCGAGCGCCTGGAGGAAGTTGTCGCCGTCCCAGATCGCGGTCCCCGTCTCGGGCCAGCCCGAATAGATGTGGTGCGCGAGGATGTCGATGGAGCTCGCTGCGCGCGTGAGCACGCGGTCGAGCGCGACGTCGTAGGCGCCCACGTGCGCGAGGTCGGGGCCGAGCACGCGGCAGTCGGAGCACACGCGCCGCACGGTGGCCGCGCCGGGCACGAGGATCTTGTCGATGTACGCGTCGATGCCCGCGGCCTCCTCCCAGAAGCCGCCGAGGTTGGCCTCGTTCCAGATGCCGTAGTGCGTGACGCCGCGGGCGCGGTAGCGGGTGACGGCGGCGCTCACGAAGGCGGTCCACTCGGCGCTCGTGGCGGGCTCGTCGTTGCCCGAGTACGTGTCGGTCCTCGCGCGGGCGACCTTCGGAACCCACGCGGGCGTGTATGCGAGGGTCATGTACACGCGCAGCCCCCTCGCGCGCGCGTCGTCGACCACGCGGTCCATGTCCGTCCACGCGAAGGTGCCCGACGAGGGGTTCATGTCGAGCCAGTTGGCGTCGACGCGGATCCACCCCACGCCGAGGTCGACGCAGAGGTCGAGGAGGTCTCTCGCGGGCACGTGCGTGTTGAGCCCGAGGGAGTCCTGCGCGCGCGCCGACGGCCCCGCGAGCACGCTCGCGACGACGGCGATCAGCGCGATGAAACGCTTGAAAAACAGCCTCTCACGGGGCTTCGTGCTGCGCATCGCGTCACTCCGGCGTGGGGACGAACACGGCCGTCCACTGGGGCACGTGGTTGCCCGAGGGCGTGGCCTCGTCGACGTTCTGTCGCGGCATCCAGATGGGCGGATGGCTCGGGTCGCTGGCGAGCACATCTCCGTCGCCGAGGGTGATCGCCGAGAACCAGAGCTGCGGCGGTCCGTTGGGCGCGCGCCCCGTGTTGTCGCCGGGCAACCGCAACCCGTACGGACGCTTCGACGAGTAGGCCACCCAGTACAGCTCGGCGCCGCGGAAGCGGCCGTGGTTGGGCGCCCAGCGGGGCCACGAGTTGGTCCACGTGTCGTCGCCGTTGAGGCGCGCGAGGTCGACGGGCGCGCCGCCGCTCGTCGAGACGATCATCACGCGCGCGCCGGGGTTGTCGTAGCCCGAGCAGTTCGCGGCGGCCCCCGAGCGATCGACGGCGTAGCCCTGGCCGTTGCCGCGCGCGTCGCAGCGCACGCGGTTGAACGCGATCCAGCGGCCGTCGTCCGAGAGGCCGGGGTAGTGCGACGTCCACTCGCGGCCCGACATCGCCGTAGAGCGCGGAACGACGAGCCTCGGAGCGCCCACGGTGTCGCCGTCGACGGAGGCCACATAGACCTGGCCGTAGGGCGTGAGGTCGCCGTTGTCCTTCGGTCGGTTGTCGCCGCACGGAGGGCGATCGCAGTCGTACATCGTCGGGTTCCACCCCACGAACGCGAGGAGCCGCCCGTTGGGAGACCAGTACGGCTCCGTGGCGAGGTCACCCGCGGTGAGCCCCGTCGCGAAGAGCGGAGCGCCGATGGCCGCGAGCGTGTCGTCGACGCGTCGCAGGGTCATCGTCCCACGGAGCGCGGTGACGACCCGCGATCCGTCGGGACTCAGCGCAGACATGGCCGCGAAGGTGGCGGGCGCGCCGTACGCGTGATCGCCGAGGCGCGTCGCGATGGGGCGCCGCGTGGCGATGTCATAGACGCCGAAGTTGCCCGGGTCGCTGCCGCCGAACGAGAGCGCCATGCGCCGCCCGTCGCGCGAGACCGAGTGACACCCCACGCAGGGGCGCTCGCTTCGAATCACCGGCGCGTCGCGCGTCTGGAGGAAGAACGGCTCCGGCGGAGACCTCCCCGACTCGAGGTTGTAGCGGTAGATCGCCGTGGCGTTCTCGCCGAGCCTCGTCGACCAGTAATACAGGGCTCCCGTGAGGTTCACCGAGGTCCAGCGGACCTCTCGCGCGTCGCTCTCCGCGAGGTGTGACCCGTCGGGCGCCGCGAGCCTCACGCGCAGCGTCATCGTCGCGCCCTCGCTCGCGCCGACGAGCAGCGGAACGAGCGAGCGATCGACGGTGACGGCGCATCCGTTGGCGACGCCCGCGATGGGCGCGCAGGTCGCGTACATCGAGAGGTCGATGAGCGTGCCCGAGAACCACAACCGCGCGATCGACTGCGACGCGTCGGTCTTCGTGACGTGCACCTCGGTGTCGCCGAGGTTCGCGGGAAAGATCGCGCCATCGAGCGGATACGCGATCGCGGGCCTGGCTGCGCCTGCCGAGACCGTGCCGCCGAGCCTCGCAGGAGCGTCCGCGGGTGCGCCCTCGGCGCTGAGATCGCCCGTCACGCGCACGGCCACGTCGGCCCTCGCCGCGCGGCCTCCGAGCGTCGCAGACACCGTGAAACTCCCTGGAACCGACGCGGTGAAGAGCCCCCCGCGCACCGTCGCCGGAGGTCCGCTCACCGACCACGCGACGGAGCCCGTGAGGTCGTAGCTGTGACCGTTCGCGTAGCGCCCCGAGAGCGCGAACTGCCGGGTGACGGTCATCCCCCGCACGAGCGCGAGGTCGACGCGCGCGGGCGTGATCTCGAGGGCGGTGAGCGTCGACACATCGGGGATCTCTCCGATCACCGTGGGGTCGTCGTCGGAGCAGCCCACCGCGCCCGCGAGCGCGATCCCGGCCGCGAACAAGAGCGCAAGGCACCGCGATCTCATCGTCGCCTCCGGGGCGCGATTGTCGTCCATCTGCCCGCGGGCACAAGGCGTGACTTCGTCGCGCGATCAGCGCCCCGACGCGCCGACGAGGGGCGCGCCGAAGCCCGAGGTGGCGTCTTCGGCGCTCACGAGCGTCATTGAGGGCGTCGTGGAGAGCCCACCCATCGAGCCCGTGAAGAGGTGCACGCGCGCAGGCCGCGCCGCGGTGTGCGCGGCCGAGATCACGAGGTCCGCGAAGCCGTCGCCGTTCACGTCGCCCGCGCCCTGCAACGCAGCGCCGAAGGCCGACATGGCCCCATCGGGCGCCGCGATCACCGTCGCCGCCGTCGTCGAGAGCCCCGTCGCGCTCCCGAGGTACACCCGCACGCGTCCGCCCGTGGCCGCGTTTCCTGAGAAGAGCGCGATGTCGCCGTAGCCGTCGCGGTTCACGTCGCCCGCGGCGGCGACCGCGGCGCCGAGGTTCGTGTCGGTCCCCGAGACGCCCGAGAAGCTCGCCGCGGGCGTCGTAGAGAGCCCCGTCGCGCCGCCATGAAACACGTAGACGCGCCCCGCGAAGGCCCCGACGCGATCGGCGCCCACGAGCACGTCGCCGTAGCCGTCGCCGTTCACGTCGCCCGCGCTCGCGATCGAGACGCCGAAGTCGCTGAGCGTGCCGTCGGGGCCCGCGAACACCGTCGAGGCCATCGTCGGGAGCCCCGTCGCGCTCCCGAGGTAGAGGTACACCTTGCCCGTCGCGGTGTCGGCCATCGCGGCGCCCACGAGCACGTCGCCGTAGCCGTCGCCGTTCACGTCGCCCGCGCTCGCCACGGTGTTTCCGAAGAACCCGTTGGGTCCGTCGGGCCCCGTCCACGAGGTCGCGGGCGTCGTCGCGAGCCCCGTCGCACCGCCGAGGTAGACGTACGCGCGCCCGGTGAAGCGCGACACGACCGAGGCCCCCACGACGAGGTCTCCGTAGCCATCGCCGTTCACGTCGCCCGCGCTCGCGACCGAGATGCCGAAGTCGCCGTCGGCGCCGTCGCGCCCCACGAGCGTCGTCGACGGAGTCATCGCGACACCGCCCGCACCGCCGTGATGAACATAGACGCGTCCGGCTCCCGACGAGGCGCGGTACGCGCCGATCGCGAGGTCGACGAAGCCGTCGCCGTTCACGTCGCCCGCGCAGGCCGCGGCGCTGCCGAAGACGGCGTTCATCCCGTCGCGTCCATCGAGCGTGAGCGAGGGAGCGGTGCCGTATCCCGTCGCGCCCGCGGTGTACACCAGCACGCGACCCGTTGACGTCGCGCGGTTGGGAACGCCCACCGCGAGGTCCGTTCGACCATCTCCGTCGGGGTCGAAGGCCGCCCCCCACGAACTATCAACCGCGGCGCTACGCGCGCCCACCACGAACTGCCAGGTGGGGCTCACGGTGCTTCCCGTCGTCGATCCGACGCGGCCCCGCGCGCGCCAGAAGACGCGACCCGGCGCGAGCTCGCTCGGAGGCATCGCGCTCGTGCCCGTGGCCTCCAGCGTCGAGGTGACGGTGGAGCACATGCGATCGGCGCAGAGCTCGATCACGGCGCCATCGGTGCCCGCGGCGAGCGACCATCGGAGGCGAGGGCGACGACTGGTGACCGCGGCCGTGGTCAGCGGCGCGACGAGCCGCGGAGGATCGATGCGCACGCAGCCCGCGCCGACGCGCGTGTACATCGCCTCGCAGGTGAAGCCGCAGGCGCCGCGCTCGCAGGTCGCGACGCCGTGATCGGGCGCGACGCACGCGCGGTCGCACGCGCCGCAGTGGGCGAGGGAGCTCATCACATCGACGCACGCCCGCCCGCACGCGGTGGTGCCCGCGTCGCACACGAGCACATCGGGGGCGGCGTCGACCGAAGCCTCCACCGTCACGTCGCGCGTCACATCGAGGGAGACGTCCACGCTCGCATCGACCACGTCGACGTCGCTGTCTCGCTTCGAAACGTCGAGCGTCGCAGCGTCGCTCGCGTCGACGAGGTCCGTCGCGACGTCGCGCTCGCTCGCGTCGGGCGCGGAGGTGGTGGCCGCGTCGTCGCACGCGGAGAGCGACGCGAGGAGCGCCGCAGCGGAGGCCAGTCGAAGTCTCGAAGACGGTCTCATCGCGACGAACGCTACGTCCGACAGACCGGGGCAGAGAAGCCCTGAACGCGAGGCGATCGCCGCCACGCGCGCAGCGGCTCGCGCGCCTCATCGACGGGAGCCCCTCACTCGTGCACATCCTCTCGCCTCGAAACGGCAAGTCGCCCGATCACCCCCACACGGAGCCTTCGCCATGCCCCTCGCGCGCACCTTCGCCTTCGCCCTCATCTTCACCGCGGCGTGCGGCGCCGACACGACCCCCGGACCCACGGGGCCCACCGCGACGCAGGCGTGCACCGCGCTCGCGCAGGCCGAGTGCGCGCGGCGCGACGCGTGTTCGAACCACTTCCTCATCGGCCGCGTCTACGGCGACCTCGCGACCTGCGAGCAGCGCGTCCGCGACGCCTGCGTCACGTCGCTCGCCGCCCGCGGAACGGGGCAGACCCCGACCAACGTCCAGGCCTGCGCGACGGCCTATCCCTCGATCGCATGCGCCGACTACTTCAACAACACGAACCTCCCCGCGAGCTGCTCCGCGCAGGCGGGCACCCTCGCCAGCGGCGCGGCCTGCCGCTACGCCTCGCAGTGTCAGAGCGGGTTCTGCGCGGTCCCCACGGGGACCTCGTGCGGTGTCTGCGCTGCGCGGCCCTCCGCGGGCGCTCCCTGCAACGGCCCCGGAGCGCCCATCGGATGCGGCGGTCACGGCCTCACCTGCGCGGGCGAGACCGCGACGGCCCCCGGCACCTGCGTGGCCCTGGGCGCGATGGGCGCGACCTGCGACCTCTCGCACCCCTGCGGCTCGGGGCTGTCGTGTACGCCCGTCGCGCTCGCGGCGCCCTCGCGGACCTGTCAGCCCGCGGGCGCGGAGGTCGGCGTCGCGTGCGGCGGAGCGAGCGCTGCGGGCTGCGACAACGAGCGCGGGCTCGCGTGCAACACGATGTCTCGCACGTGCCAGAACATCACCCTCGTGGCCGCGGGCGCGGCGTGCGGCGTGGGCTCCGACGGAGGCTTCTCGTCCTGCGCGAACAGCGGCGATTGCATGGGCTACACGCTCGCCACGCTGCGCGGAACGTGTCGCGCGACGGCGGCCGACGGCGCGGCGTGTGACCGCGTCGCGGGCCCCTACTGCCGCACGCCCGCGTCGTGCGTGGCGCCGGCCTCGGGCGGAGCCGCGACGTGCACGCTCCCGAGCAGCGCGAGCTGCGGGTGACGGTCTGAGCTGAGAGGGAGTGTCGGGGGGAGGGGAGAACGGGATCGCGGGTCAGCCGCAGCTTCCGCCGAGGAGGCCGCGGCGCAGGCCCGCGTTTGGCGGATGCGACCCCAGCCAGATGGAGAAGAAGACCCGCGCGAAGTCCTCGCCCTCGATGATGCCGCGCGCCGAGCTCCCCACGTGAACGCGCAGGCCCGTGCCGGGGAGGTACGTGAAGGTCAGCTCCATGCCGCTGGTGGCCGCGGGCATCCACCCGATGAGCCGGTTGATGCGCGCCTGGAGCGCCCCGAGCGATCCCCCCGCGTTGCGGCGAAAGCCCTCGGTGAAGGCCCCCGTGAGGTCGTCGCGCGACACGTCGCGGACGAAGTGCAGCACGAGGCGACGGTGCTCGTTGGCGGCGGCGATGGCGTTGCCGTCGCCCGAGCGGTGCTCGACGTAGAGGCCCGCCACGTACACGTCGATGTTGAACACCGTGGCCTCGCGGATCCCCATGCCGTTGAGCACCAGCGGAGTGCTCGCGATGGTGATCTGGTTGGGCATCCGCACCGACCCACACTCATTGGCGAGGGCCGGTGACGCCATGCTCAGCGTGACCGCCAGCGCGCACGTACGAACGAACGAACGCATGATCGAATTGCCTCCTGCAACGGATGTCCGTTGCAACGTGCGGCCGCCCGTCGCGACCGCGATGGGCCGTAGGACGTTCCTTCTCAGCCGGATCGTCAAGGCGCTTCGAAAAAGTCTTCGAATGAGCCGCCGTCGGGGGTGGGCGCGGGGGCAGCTCGTGCGCGCCGCAGCGTCTACCGCACGGGCGCAGCGGCGCTCGGGGCCCTCGCGGGGCATCGCGACGGAGCGCTCCGCGGGACCTCCCTCCGCACGATCACCCCGAGGTGCGTCGCCACGACGCGCGGAGCTCCATCGCTCGGTCGGTTCACGGTCCCGAGGCCCGCGACGAAGAGCGTCGAAGAACCCCCTCCGTCGAGCTTCATGGCCTCCCACGCGCCGAGGCCCCTGAGAATCACCGCGAGCTCTCGCACCGTCGCGCCGCTCGCGTCCTCCGCGCGCCCCTCCACCACCGCGAAGATGAGCGTGCGTCGATCGGCGGTGAAGCCCACGGCGGTCCTCGGGTGCCGCGCGCCGTCGTGCTCGATCGCGGGGCTCTCGCGCACCTGGCCTCGAACGACGATCCGCTCACGCACCGCGACGACCTCCGTCCACGACGGGGCCACGGCGCGCTCCGCGTCGGACCACAACGTCGGCGCCGCTCCCACGGGCGCGTCGATCACGTCGACCCTGCCTCCGCGCGCGGCGACGAGGAGCGCGTCGCGATGCTCTCGCTCGCCCGCGGGCCACCATCGACCGTCGCCACGCGCGGGGCCGAGCGGCGCGAAGCGCTGCATCGCGAAGTAGTCGCCGTTGATCGCCGCCGCTGCGCCGACGCGCTGCGCCCACTGGCCCGCGGTGAGCGCTCCCTCGTCGGGCGCCGTGGCGCGCAGCTCGACGGCGGGATCGCAGAGGTCGACGAAGAGCGCGTGCACCGTCGTTCGAAGCGAAGCCCCGCGCAGCACGCGGCGGAGGTATCGGAGCCCTCTCGCGGGGCGGGTCACGCGGTCTTGCGCGTCGGCGCGCGGGGCGGCGGCGACGAGCGCGAGAAGAACGAACATCGCTCGAAACGCTTTGCGCATAGGTATTTCTGTAGCCGAGCGCGAGGTCGAGCACCAACGCGCGCAGAAAACATCGCTCGAAAACGCTTTGGCAGAAGGCATTTTGAGAGAAAGTAACTTTCGCCCGTAGAAATTGTTGACCCAGAAACGGAGTGCGAATACAAACCGCCTCCCCTGACGGACACGAAGGGCGAAGCGGCAGAGAGGTAGCTCTTACCTCGTCGCTCACCCGGAGTGTGATCGGGAGACGTGCGCGTCTCCGTCGATCTTTGAAAACCTGGTTGCAAGAACGATCGAGAACCTAACCAGTTCACGATCGACGCCGACCTCTGACGACTCCGAACAACTCGGCGTCTGAAGAGACTCGGTAGTGGAAGCGGAATCGTCCGCGCATCACTGGTGAAAGCCAGCGGTACGACGGACATGTTACTTGAGCATACAGGCTTTAAAAGAGTCCTGGAATCGCTCCAACAAACGTC
>JBPOHC010001034.1:0-1929 GCA_052035985.1 Myxococcota bacterium
GACATCGTCGAGGTGAACGAGCGCCTCCGCGCGGGTCCCCTTGCGGCGCTCCCTGCGTCGCTGCGCGCGTGGGGACAGCGTCAGCTCGAACGCTACGGCGAGAGCGTGCTGGCGAAGTTCAACGACGACCCCGAGGTGCGCGCGCGCGTGACGCGCAGCGTGGCCGACCAGCGCCCGCACTTCGACCGCATCGGACTCGACCTCGGATACACCTACGACGTCGGCGCGGTGCTCCCCGACGGAACAGCACCCGTGGAGCGCGACCACGCGGTGACCGACTACGTGCCCTCGACGCGTCCTGGCGCGCGGCTCCCGCACTTCTGGCTCGACGGACGACGCCGTCAGCGATCGAGCCACACGCTCATCGACTACCGCGCGCCTACGCTGGTGCTCGGCGCCTCGCTCGCGGAAGACCCCGCGCTCACCGCCGCCGCGAAGGAGCTCGGCGTGCGACTCGCGTCACTCGGTGACGAGGCGATTCCGCTCGCGTGCCGCGGGGCGGTGCATGCCTACGCGCAGCTCGCGGCTGACGGCGCGCTGCTCGTACGCCCCGACGGACACGTCGCGTGGCGACAGTCTCAAGGCGTGACGCCCTCCGCGGCGCTCCTGCGATCGATCGTGCGCGAGGTCTTTGGCTGACCGCTCCGTCAGTGCGCGAGGTCGGGCACGGTCGAGAGATCCACGGCGCCGCGGGCGAAGGCGGCGTTGATGCGCACCCCGAGGTCAGGGCCCGGCGGAAGCGCGACGTAGACCTCTCGTCGCTGGTCACAGATCTCCTGGCCGGGAGGGCCCGAGATCCACCACGAGACGATGAACTTCAGGTGTGTCGGCTCCACGGTTCCGTGTGCGGGCAGAAACGCGAGGAGCTGCGTGCTGCGCCGACCACCGGTCGCGCCGCGCGTGTTGTCCGAGCGCGCGAAGCGGGCCATGAGCGCCGCGGCGGCAGCGTGCTCTGCCGCAGGCGCGGGCGGCGCTGACGGCGTACCCGCGGCGGCCGCATCGCGGAGATGCGTGTCGACCGCGCCGAAGGTGCTGAAGGCCATCACCGCGTCTGCGAGGGCGCCGAGGAGCGACAGACCGCTTCCCGGCGTGACGGGCCTCACGCCCGTGAGCATCCAGCGCGCGATCGTCTCGTCGGGGTTGGAGAGGAGCACCGCGCCCGACGGGTCGAGGCGCGGCGCGGCGACGAACTGAGGCGCCTCGATCGAGACGCCGATCGTCGGAGCGCCCGGCGGGGCAGCCGGGACCTCGACGGTCATCGAGCCGAAGCGCCCGAAGCGCGCCGCGGGTACCGCGAGGGTGGCGAGCTCGGGGTCCGTCGGGTCCGTCGCGATGTGAACGCGCACCCGTGGCGGCGCGAGGCGCTGCGTCTCGGCCAGGATCGCAGCGCGATCGTGGTGCCAGGGGAAGTAGCACGCCTCGTAGAGCCGCCCCTCGCGAAGGAGCGAAGCGGTCGTGACCGGAGGGCTGCTGGAGGCGCATCCCACGAGGGCGAAGGCCATCGCGAGCGCGGTCAGGGTGCGTCGGCGAGGCGTAACGAGGACGGAGCGAATCATCGCGCGAAGGTACCAGCGCGCGGCGCACGAGCGCGAGACCGCGATCACGGCGACGTCACCGCGTCTCACGGAGCGTTAGCGGGCGCAGGCGGAGGCGGCGGTCCCCACGCGGAGGCGGGCGTGTTGGCGAGCGGCGTGAGCGTCGTGGGCGCCTGCGTCGTCGGCGCTGCGGACGCGGCGCAGTCGCGCACCTCATCCGCAGATCCGCAGAGGTCGAGCCGCGCGCGGAGGGCGCCGTCATAGCCGCCGAAGGCTGCGGCGCGCGTCGAGCTGGCGCTGCTCCCGAAGGCCCATCGGCCCGTGCTGATCGCGAGCGAGCCGCCGATCGAGATGCCCGCCCCGACCCAGAAGAGCGTCGGAACACCAGGGCCAT
>JBPOHC010000355.1:0-2125 GCA_052035985.1 Myxococcota bacterium
ATCTTGATGATCTCGTTCGCGATGGCGAGCCCCAGGCCCGTGCCCTGCCCCGGGGGCTTGGTGCTGAAGAACGGCTCCGTGGCGCGCGCCACGACCTCGGGGCTGACGCCCGCGCCGTCGTCGTCGACTTCGAAGATCGCCACGCCGGTCTCGGGGTCGTGGCGCCCGTTGAACCGCACCGCGCCGCCCCGCTCGCACGCGTCGCACGCGTTCAGCAGCAGGTTCACGAGCGCGTGCTCCAGCAGGCGTCGGTCGCCTCGCACGGGCCGCATCCCGGCGCCCGGGTTCGAGGCGAGGAGCACTCCCGCCTTTGCGAAGCGATGTTCGACGAGCGCGGCGGCGCCTCGCACGACCTCCGCCGGATCGAGCTGTTCGAGCGTCGGCGAGTCTCCGCGCGCGAGCTTGAGAAAGCCGCGGATGACCCCGTCGATGCGCGCGGCCTGCTCGAGGATGCGCTGCGACGCGCTCACATCGCGCTCGTCGACCGAGCGCTCGAGGAGCTGCTCGGCGCGGCCGTGGATGACGCTCAGCGGCGTCGAGATCTCGTGCGCCACGCCCGCCGCGAGGGTGAGCATCGTCGCGGCGCGCCCCTCTCGCTCGAGCTGCTCGTCGAGGCGCCGGCCGAGTTCGGCGACCGCCAGCTCGCGCACCAGCTCGAGCTCCTTTCGCTGCGCGTGGAGCGCGTAGCCGCCGAAGGCGAGCACGAGCCCGCCCGCGAGCACCACGCCGTAGATCAGCCGCAATCGGGCGCGCGCCTGCCGATCGCGCTCAGGCCCTGCGCTCGCGACGACCGCGACGCCCCACCGCCCGAGCGCCCCGGCGCGGGCCCACGACGTCCCCGCGATCGCGACCCGCTGGGGCAGATGCAGCGCCGCCGCCTGGGCGCGCGTGAGGCGCGCGGCCACGCGCCCTCGCAGCAGCGCATCGCGGAGGGGCGCGCCGACGAACTGTTCCCCGAGCGACGAGTGGAACCGTGGATCACCGGGAGGCCAGAGCAGCGTCGCGTCGTCGCCGACCCCGTCGCTCTGGCGAGTGAGGATCTGCGTCACACGCACGAGCGCCGCGGCGCGCCGCCCGTCAGGCAGCGGGACGCTCACCACGACGACGCCCGGAGGAACCTCCGCTGACGCCGCGCCGTCGGCCACCACGCGGAGGCGCTCGTAGCGCCTCGGGACGCCGATCGCTCCGCCCCCGTCACCGGGGCGCGCCAGCGCCTCCAGCACGCTGAGTCGCACGATTTCGAGCTGGGCCGCGACCCCCTCCGCGACCAGCGCCGCGAGCTCCGACTGTCCCCGCTCAAGGTCACGCAGCGCGGACTCGGCCTCGCGGCTCACGTCCCAGACCCCGACGGCGACGACCACCGCCAACGACAGCGCGAGTGAGACCCAGAGCCACGTGTGACGCGTGGCGCGCAGACGCTCCACCGAACGCGCCGTGCTCGCGCTCATCGTGAGGCTCGGGGATCGAGGGTGGGCGCCACGGCGTATCTGTTGCAATTCAAACGACCTTGTTCAGCCGCGTCACGCGGCGGTCACGTCCGCGTACTCCGTCCATCTGAGCGTCGCCCACCCGCACACCTCCGAGCGTCATCATGAAGAAAGAAGCCCCTACCCCGTCGCGAGTCCAGCATCTCTGGATGATGCTCCGCGCGGACCGTGAGTTCCGGTCGACCTTCCTCGGCGCGATCGTGCTCCCGACGGCGTGCTGCGTCGTGGTCGTCGTGTGGATCCTGCGCGCCGTCCTGCGCGGCGGCTGACGCGAGCTGCGGCGCCGCGCGTGTGCGGCGCGGCGTCGAGCCAGCGCGCGCAGCACGCCTCACAGACCGCGCTACTCGAGCTCTTGCGCGGCCGAGAGGTTCGACCCCTGGAGCTCGCCCGAGACGATCGAGCCCGTGCGCTCGAAGGTGCTGTAGGTGGCGTCGTCGTCGAGGTTGCCGACCGCGCGGGCTGTGAAGGCCGACGTGCCGCCGGGCGAGAGGTACTGGTAGTAGTGCGCTGAATCGAGCGAGAAGCCGATGGCCGTCCAGTTCGCGTCGCTGCCCCACTGGGAGACGTTCGCGGTGTACTTCGCGGCGCCGGGGGAGGCCGTCGGCATCACGCCCGCGCTGACGTATTGCACCGAGCCG
>JBPOHC010000325.1:0-19581 GCA_052035985.1 Myxococcota bacterium
CGGGAAGGAGGGCGGATGCGCGATCGGGAGGGACGGTCGCGCGCCTCGCACGCTCGGGTGTCCCTGCAACGCGTGGTGGAGCGCGCTGCACAACTCCGAGGCCGCGGCGAGGCGACTCGTACGTACGATCAACGCGAACGACGCCCCGGCCTGAAGGTGGAACCTCCCGTAGCGGACGAGGCTGCGCGCGGGGTTGTCGCGGAAGCGCAGATCAGGGGCACCCGAGCGCGTCATGTGTCGCCATTGCGTCCCGAGCACCGTCGCCTCGGTCGGCACGTGCCCCTCTTCGATCACATCCTCGGCATCGTGCGTGAGCTGCACCTCCTCGTAGCCGATGAGGACCGTCCGGCCCTCGATGACAAGCGCGAGGCGGTCGGGCAGAAACACTACGGAGGCTCCCTGCACCAGCCAGCAAGTCACCTCCAGGTTCAACGTGAAGGGGAGCCCGCACGCAGTGGAACTCCTCACGAGGATCCCTGTCGGGGGCGTCGTCGTTGACCCGCTCGGGGATGTTCGAAGCGTCCCCAGCGTCGCCGACGCCTGGATCGACGAAGCCGCGGTCCCGAGCAGGAGAACGAAGTCTCGCAGCCCAGGATCGCTCGTGTCGTAGGCGAGCGCGAAGGTCTTCCGCCGCGCGAGGAAGCTCGTCGCTGCACCCGCGAACCCGCCGACCGCGAGGGCGGCGAGCAGCGCTTCAGAGCCGAGCATCACGACGCCCGCGACGCTCAATCCCGCGAGCGCTCCCAGGACGCCGTGCAGGCTTCGACCGCGAGTCGCGGCGTCGATCAACGGACCGACCTGTCCGCGATCGATCGCTTCGTATCGCGGCACCACGTCATGCCACGCCCCCGACTCGCGCGAGGTCTTCGGGTTGAAGTGGTAGGCGAAGCCGCCTGGAGTCCACGTGACGAAGACGCCTCGTGCCCCGAGTGTCGGCTCCGTCACGGCGCCGCCTTCAACTCGTCGAGCGCGATCGTGCGAGCGCCAGAGAGCCCTCGGAAGCGGTTCGGGTGGCACGTGAGCAGGATCACCTGGAGGTCTTGCGCAGTACGTTCGAGCACGTTGAGCATCGCGCGCAGACGGCGGTCGTCGGTCCACCCCAGGATGTCGTCGAGGATGAGCGGGAGCGCCCGCCTCTGTTGCGCGAAGACCTTCGCGAGCGCGATGCGCACGACGACCGCGAGCTGCTCGCGCGCGCCGCCGGAGAGGTGCTCGAACTCCTCCTCGACGCCATTGCGGAGCACCTGTTCGAGCTGGAGCGTGTCGCGGTTCATCCGGAACGACGTGCCCGGACGGATGATCTGCAGGAGCGGCATCGCCTCGCGGTACACGGGTCCCATGAGCGTCTGCTGCGCGTCGTCGTACGCCTTCAACGCCGTGTCTCGCAGGAGCTTCACGGCCCTCGCCTCGCGCTCGATGCGTTCGAGGTCCGCCTGCGCGGCGGCGAGCGCGGTCTCGGCCTCCGCCAGCTTGTCGTGGTACCCCTCGCCGAGGCGACCATCGAGCGTGCCCTTCTCGCGCGCTGTCGACTCGCGCAGCGACTGCAATCGCCGCGTCACATCGGCGAGGCCCGCGCGCTCCCGATCACGATCCGCGCGACGCACCTCCGGCTGGGCCGCGTCGCATGCGCGCGCTGCGATCTCATACCCCGCGCGCAGGCGCTCGACCTCGGCCCTCGCCTCGTCGGCTGCCGACTTCAGCGCCGCGTCCGTCGCTACCGCCTCCTCGGCCCGGAGGCGTTCTGCGATGGCGTTGCGTCGCGCTGCTTGCTCGACCCGCGCTTGATCCGCGCGAGAGAGCGCGGCACGAGATGTCTCCTCCTCACCGCGTACACTCTCGACGAGCGCGTCCGCCGTGATGAGTTCGAGGCGCCGTGAATCCAGTCGCTTCTGGGCGATCCCGAGGGCGACGTCGATGGCGGCGCGAGGCTCATCGAGCGCGTCTTCGGCCGCCACGCGGGCCCGAAAGCGCCCAGCTTCTGCGTCGATCACCGCGATCCCGTCGGGCGCGAGACGCGCGAGGCTCTGGCGGTCGGAGTCGAGCCGCGCCGTGAGGGTCAACCACGCGTGGTGCGCGCGTCGGGCATCGTCGAGCGTCTCCACCGAGAACGACTTCAGCTTCGAGGCGATCTGACGCTCGATCACGGGGAGCTCGACGTCGTGCGGCACCTCGCCGGGGATGATCTCGACGCGCACTCCATCGACGGTGACGTCGAGCGTCTCGATGAGATCCTCACGCCCTTCGATGGCGAGCGCGACGAGGCCCTCGGCGGCGACGATGCGTCCTGCGAGTCGACGCAGCGCCTGTTCTTCGGCGAGGCATTGGCGGTCGAGCGCGTCGAGCTCCGCGAACACCTCGGGGCGCACCAGGGACTTCTGGACGCTGGCATCGAGGCCCGCGATCTCCGCTTCGAGGGCGGACGCCTCATCGCGCTTGCGACGCAGTTCGTCCGCGACACGGACGCTCGCCGAGAGCTTCTCTGTGAGCGCGTCGACGCCTTGCGGAGCGCGAGCACGGAGCGACTGCTCGACCTGGGAGCGCCGCGCCTGTTTTGCCACGTGATCGCGGTTGCTGGCGCGGGCCTCGTCGATCGTCGTGACGCCAAGCGTCGCGAGCTTCGTCGAGAGCGCCTGCTGCGCTGCGTTCAGCGCCTCACCTGACATCGTGGCCGCGCTGCCAGGGTCGATCTCGATCTGGACCTTGTCATCGACCACGATCGTGGTCGGTGCCGCGACGGGGCGACGGACGTCGTGGCCGGGAGTGAGGAAGCGCGTCGCCTCCCGCAGACCGAACTGCACCCGCACCGCGGCGAGGGGGCTCACCGAGACCCGCACGGGGGCCGAGGCTTCGAGCCCGAGGAGCGATTGAACCTTCGCCTCGAGCGCGAGGAGCTCGCCGAGGCTCACGTCGTCGATGGGAGTGGTCGAGAGTTCGGCGTCGATCCTTCGCAGGTCGTCGCGCAGCCGTGTGGCGTCGTCGCACTGGGCCTTGAGCTCGAAGAGGCTCCGCTCGATGCGTTCGCACTCGTGAGAGAGCGCCGCGAACCCGCGAGGCGCGAGGGCATCGAGTCTCGCTCGTCGCGTGTCGATCTCCACCGAGAGGCGCTGGTGCTCCTCGGCGAGGCTGCGCGCGCTCGCGACGCTCTCGACCCGTAGCGCTTCGAGGCGCGAGACGAGCCGCGTCCGCGAGGAGCGCCACGCCTCACGCGCCTTCACGAAGCCTTCACGCGGCGGATCGATCGTGAGCGATCCGAGCGAGGCGAGCGCCACCGTGCGCCGCGTCGCGATCGGAGTCCGCTCCGTCTCGGTGCCGGACCGCGTCACCTGGAGCTGCGTCGCGTGCCGGGCGATGTGCTCACGGTGCTGGGCGCCGCGCGCGTCGAGATCGACGAGCGCCTGCAGCGCCGCCGCATCTGGGAGCGATCGAAGGGACTCCTGCGTCGCGCGGATCGTGGCATCGAGAGCGCGCGCGTCTGCGAGGCGTTGGTCGAGCAACTGGAGGTCCTCGCGGTCACGCAGCCGCTGCAGGGCGTGACGATGCCCTTCGACGGTGTCGCGGAGCGCGTCGACGTCGCGTCGGACGGACGCGGCAGACTCCGTCGCGGACTGCCACGCGCCCTGATGGCGTTGGTGCTCCGCGCGAAGCCGATCGGCTACCTCGTCGCGCGTGCGAGCCGTCTGCTCGGCCTCGGAGAGCTCGGCGCGTCGCGCGACGCGATCCGCGTGGTGTCGGGACGCTCGGGTGAACGACTCCTCCCCGACACGGAGTGAGTCCGCCGCCTCGTCACGGCTTCGTTCGAGCGCGTCTCCGACGCGCACCGCGTCCTCGCATGCGTCTAGCAGTTGAGCGAGCTCCGCGGCCTCGGCGTCGAGCGTGTCGAGCTCCAGCTCGCGCTCCCGCAGGTGATCCGCGAGGCGCACCGTCTCCGACTCCTTGTCGCGAAGCTGTTTGACGGTGTCTGTGAGCGCTTCGACGCGTCGCCGCTCCGTGAGCAGCTTGTCTGTCGCGCCCTGCTGCTTCGCGGTCCAGTACTTCTCGTGCTCCTCCTCGATCACGCGCTTGAGGGCGATGCCGTGCTCGCCGCCCATCACGTTTCCGACGAGGCTGCCGATGGTGCGGGCGAGGGAGCCTCGCACGTGCTCTCCCATCGCCTCCGAGGGTTCCTTCGTCGCGAGGGCGTCTTGATTCACCCAGAGCAACCCCCAGACGCCCATGTCGTCGAGGTTGGTGCCCTTCTTGGCTGGCTCGCGCGCGTCGAGTTTCGCGAAGAGCCAAGAGTCGGCGTCATCGCCTTCGAGGTCGACGGAGCCGTCCTTCGCCCGGAGGTGCGCCATGCCCTTCTTGATGAAGCGCTTTTCGAGCCGGTACTCGACCCCGTCGATGTCGAACTCGAGCTCGACGTAGGGCGAGAGCTTGCTGTTGTAGGGCTGCAGCGCGCGGACGGAGGCGTGCCCCGTCCCGTGTCGCTGAAAGAGGGCTGCGCGCAAAGCGCGAACGATCGACGACTTGCCGCACTCGTTGGGGCCGCTGATCACGTTGATCCCAGGCGAGAGCCCGTCGAGGTCGATCGCGCGCTCGCCGAGGATGCCGACGTTCTGCACGAGCACGCGCTTGAACCGGATCGCGGCGCTCATCGCGTGCCTCCCACGGCGACGGTCCGCGCGTGCAGATCGTGGAGTACCCGCAATGCTTCCTGACAGTCCTCTGCGGTGTAGCCCTCGACCCCTGCGCGAAGGCGCTCGATGACCTTGCCGACCCAGCCCTCGTGCGGGAGCGCCGCGAGGTCGCTGTCGGTGAGCCTCACCCCGAGGCGCTCGTCGCGGACGCGCAGGTGTTTGAAGATCCCCCGATATCGAACGAGGATCTCGTGCTCGACGCGAGCCCGGAGCTGTAAGTCGAGCTGTCCGTCGAGGGTGAGCTCGACGAGGGCGTCGTTGCGGTTCGGGAGCTCGGCGAGCTGGCGGTCGAGCGCTGCGACGTGGTCCGCGGTGGCGAGCGTCGACGCGATGCGATGCCACGTGAACTTCGCGACGCGATGCGCGGTGACCTTGGGCTGAGCGCGAGGTCGCTCGATCTCGATGGACAGGACGTGCCCTGGATCGCGCTCCTTGAAGCGCGTGGGCTCGGGCGTGCCCGAGTACCAGGTGCGTTCGTTCACACGGAGGCGGCCGTGCCAGTCACCGAGGGCGAGGTAGTCGAGTCGAGCTCGGTCGGCGAGGCCGGCGGGGATGTCGTTGTGCACCTCGACCTCCTCGTCTCCGGCGAGCGCTTGAAGGATGTCGAGGACGCCGCCGTGCGCGACACCGACACGGATGCGGTCCGAGGGGCCCACGTTGGGGCCGAGCCACGCGGTCGGGTCGTGAGAGTGTCGTTCGAGGAGGGGACAAGGGAGCAGCGTCGCGGTCGGTAGGTCCAGGGGGCGACGTTGCGTGAGGACCTTCACGTGCGGTGGGCACTCACGCGCCCACCAGTCCGAGCGGTACAGGGCGTCGGGCGTGTAGGGGTCGTGGTTTCCCGGCAGGAGGTAGACCTCGCAAGGAAAGGCCCGCAGCGCTTCGAAAGACCGCTGCAGCGGCACTCGATCGAGCTGGTGGTGTTCGAACACGTCGCCTGCGACGACGACGAAGTCTGCTTCGGTGTCGCGCGCCACGTCCGCGATCCGTCGGACCGTGTCGTAGCGCGCGAAGCGCACTGCCGCGCCTTCATCGCCCGGGACGTGGCGCGCGTGCATCCCGATCTGCCAGTCGGCCGTGTGAATGAATCTCGTCCCCCGGTCCATCGACCCTCCTCGTGGTGTCCGCGTCGGGAGGCTCTCGCGATGTCGTGGGCTGGGGCAAGAGGAAGTCGAATGCGTTCAGCTCCTGGAGGTCCGCGAGGCTATTGTGTTCCGCAGGAGGAGTGGACAGTTGACCGCGAGGGAATTGCGGTCGGAGGGGCTGGGCCGAAGGGAACGGAGCGATGCAGCAGAACGGAGACGACTCTTTCCGAGTCGCGCGGGAAGGTTCGGCGGCCGCGTGAGTTACCCCAGCCCGGACGACACGCGCGGCTATGGCGAAGACATCTACGGTCTCGACGTAGACGGAGACGGCCGCGCCGACCGCGCCGCGTTCGACCCCCTGGAGTCGTCCACGAGGTTGGTCGTCACGACGGCGACGGACACGAGGTCGTGGTCCCTGCCTCCGTCGCTCCAAGCGTCTCGAGGCTTCGAGCGCATCGGAGATCTCGACGGCGATGGCGACGAGGAGCTCGCCGTGTGGTTCATCAACGCCCGCACCTTCGTGAGCTACTCGGTGATCCTCCTCGGCGGCCCCGAGGGGTATTCGTTCGCGCGCACGATCCCTTACGACCTCGCGACCGTCGATGGCACCGGAGGCCCCCTCTTCGACGTCAACGGCGACGGCCGTAGCGATCGGCTCGTGTTTCCCAACGGTGTTCCTGCCGCTCTGTATTTCGGGAGCCCCACGGGCTTCACCTTCGCCGCGGCGCTGCCACGTTGCACGCGTACATCGCGGGTCTGTGGCCCCTACTGGCACTTCTCCGCGGAGACTTCAACCGCGACGGCTTCAGCGATCTCTACGTCTGGAGCGACGACACTCACAGGTTCGAGATCTTTGCGGGCGGTCCGACGGGCTTCGGCGCCGAGCCGATCTTCACCTCGAACCCCCCGTCGTAGCGCTCCCTCATCACGTCGGCATCTACGGCATCCATCTTGCGAACCTCGCGCCGCGAGTGCCTGCGTTCGCCGCGCATGGCGGGGCACGCGCGTGACGCGCGCTACGGACGCGCCTCCGTCGGAGCGTCGTCCGGCGTCGTCGCGCGCGCCTCCTCGATGCGCCGGAGGTGGTCGTAGCCCTCTTCCGTCGCCTGCATCCGTTCGATCGATTCGCCGCGGACGTGGGCGATCGCGCAGCGGAGCGCCTTCAGGCTCTGCGCGCGGTCTCGGTCGGTTCCTACGCGGAGCCGCTCGGTGACGTAGGTTCGCAGCGCGAGCGCCGGTGACCCCGCGGAGAGGTCGGTGCCGTGCGCATACCCGAGGAGCATCGGCACGATCTCCTCGCCGAGGACGTGGTGCGCGTACACGAGCGCGCCCACGATCGACGCACGCGTGAGGAGGCGTCCTCTCGGACCATGCTTCAGCATCCAGTCGATCGAAACGCGGTAGCGCTCGATCTCGATGCGCGCGGTGTGAGGGGACAGCACGAGACTTCCCCGGCCGCGGAGGGTCTCGATCGCGCGCACCCACGACACGACCCTCGCGCCCTGCTCCTCTCCATCGAGCATGCGCAACGTGTCACCAACGCTCCGCACGCGACCCTGGTCGATGGTCGCGCGCGTCGAGACGTCGAGGCCGCGCGCGATGACCATCCGCACCGGGACATTCGCCTGCACGACCGCCCGCAGGCGGTGCTGTCCGTCGTAGAGAGTGCCGTCGCTGCCGAGGGCGATGCCTTGATTGTTGGCGCGCCACGCGCCGTCGAGCATGTCGCGGGCGTACGCGTCGACGCGCTCGCGGGCGATGGGGCGGTTGGTGACGTTGCGTTCGAGCAGCGCCAGGGCCAGCGCGGGCGTGACCTCGGCGATCACGATGTCGATGCCCTCGACCGCGGAGCAGAGCGCAGCGGCGGCTTCGTGGTCTGCGAGCGTCGAGGGCGGCGCCACGGCGGCCTCCGCCCGTGAGAGCGTGCCCTTTCGAGCCTGCTCGCGCAGGCGTCGGTGCGCGTCGCACAGCGCCGCGAGCGACGGGCTCGAGGCGGACGCCGTGGAGACCGCGCGTCGGCACCCGCGCTCGGTGCAGCGCGGAACCTTCGGAGCCGTGCCCTCCTCGCGCGTGGTGGCGCTCGTCGACGAGGATTGAGCAGCGCGGGGGCGCTGGTCGTGCGAGCGGGAAGCGGTGTTGGGCATCGTGGACTCCTGAGCATGGGGCGTGAAGGTGAGGGAGCCGGGGCCGTCGTTCGACGCGTTCATCGAGGCGGCGAGAGACGGGAGGAGCGACACGCGAAGGCGCTCGAGGCCCTGCGCGCGGAGGCGACCGACGACGCTCGTCGAGGTGCCGAGCGCGAGCGCGAGAGCGACACTCGACTGCCCTTCGAGGTCTCCTCGAAGCACCGCTCGCTCGCGCGAGGGAAGGTGCGTCAGGTGATCACGGAGCCGCGGAGCCTCCTGCGCCACGGTCCTCGCCCACGGGCCCGGTTCGTCGTCGCGGACGTCGTTGCTGGCGACGCAGTGTTCGAAGAGCGGGAGGTCGCGGCTGAAGGGAACCGGGCGTCCGATGAGCCGCGTGAGCGCGTCGCAGGGGGCGCGGCACGCGACGCGCTTCGAGCAGCTCACGCAGGGCGACGCCTGCGCGACGCCGTCATCCGGGGTGTGAGCGCGGGCGGTCATCGGGGTGTGTTCGCGGGCGGTCATCGCGGCGCGCGCTCGGTCGATGGCGCCGACGCGTGAGGCGGGTCAGCGTTCGCGTTCAGGGCGCGGTCGCGCCGTGGCGCGACAGATCGCGCATTGATCGACAGGGCAGGGGGCAGCGGCGGACGCCAGTCGTTGTCGTTCGCGGGCAGCGTCACTCGAAGGCGCATCGGAGACATGGGGAGTCCCTCCTGCGGCCGCGCAGCCATCCCGACGCGGGGGCCGTGTGGCGGTCGCGGGGGCGACTTCTGGCATCATCGCGTCGCGTGTTCCACAGGGCTCAGTCAACCGTCTTCGACGACGCGATGCGACCGAGAGCTCGCGGTGCTGCGCCGCGCCTTCGGGGCTCCGCTGGTACTTGCTCGACGACCTTCGGTGGGAGCGCACGCGCGCGAGCGCGCCGTACGAAGGACTGCAATACCGACGGCTGCGGGCACACACCGCGCACACGACGAAGGTCACCCCACAGAGCCCGCAGACCAGGCGCGAGAACCTCGGCTCGGCGTGCGTTCGGTCCTCACTGTCTCGACGCATGGCCGTAGAAGTAACCGCGTCGGCGTGGCGGCGAAACGCACAAGCGAGGATCACGCGATGTCGTCACGCCGTCCGTCGCCAGTGCCTGCGCACGCCTCGCGCGGAGGCGGTCTCCGACGCACGAGTCGCTCCCCTTCAATCGTCGGTTGCGTTCTCCGCGTCGCGGCGTCTCGAGGCCGCTGCGCCGACGGAACGGGCGACTCCGCGGAGGGGCGAGATCTCCTGGCGGCGAGGTTCAGACTGCGGTGTCGTCGCCCGCCAACGCCGCTGCGCGCTGTTCAGCTACGCGCGCGACCACTACACTCATCGTCGTTCGATGCGAGCGTCGCGTGACGGGTCACGTCGCTCCATCGTGGCGGTTCGGTCCGAGTACAAAGGGGCGCCTCTGATGTTTCGTTCGCACCACGGTCTCGCTGTCGTCGTCGCGATGCTCGCGGCGTGCTCGTCCGACCCATCCTCTGCGCCACCCGCGGGCGACCTCGGCTCTGATCGAGGCGCCGACGTGGTCGCTCCGACGGACACCGGTGCCGACGCATCCACCGTCCCCGAGACAGGCGCCGACGTGACTGTCGATGCCGACGTGACCGTCACCGCCGACGCGTCCGTCGACGTTGCTCCTGACGTTGCCCCCGACGTTGCCCCTGACGTTGCCTCCGACGTCGCCGCCGATGCGGCCACCGACGCGCGCGTCGGCACGCCCTGTCGCTCGGACCTCGAGTGCACGCCGATGCGAATGGTCTGTGACCACGGTGTCGGCGTCTGCGTCGAGTGCGTCACGGGCGCCGACTGTGCGACGGGGCAGGTCTGCCAACGGAGCCACTGCGTCGCGGTGACTCGCTGCGTCTCCTCGCGCATGTGCACCGCGCAGGTGTGCAGCCCCACCCTCGGGTACTGCGTCGACTGCGTGATGGACGCGGACTGTGCCACGGGGCTCATCTGTCGCGCGAACGTCTGCGCGATGCCGCCGCGCACCTGCCGCTCGTCGATCCAATGCGGCGACCTCCATCAGGTGTGCGACACGACCCTCGGGCACTGCGTCGACTGCGTGGCCGACACCGACTGCAACACCGGGCAGTTTTGCGGCGCCGATGCGACCTGCGTCGCGCAGGTGTGCACGCCGGGCGCGTCGAGCTGCGTCGACACCGGACACGCGCGCGTCTGCAACGCGCACGGCAGCGACGCCGCCACGAGCGCATGCCCGAGCGGACAGTCGTGCCGCTCCGACCGCTGCGCGCCGTGGGTCTGCACCCCCGCGACGGCGAGCTGCGCGGACACCACGACCCGACGCGTCTGCAACGCCGACGGCGGAGGCTACTCGACGACTCCCTGCGCCGCCGACGAGTCGTGCGCCGCGGGGACCTGCCAGCGACGCATCTGCACGCCTGGCGCCGCGAGCTGCTCGGGCACCACGGGTCGAAGCGTGTGCAACGCCGACGGCCTCGGGAGCACCGTCACGCCCTGCGCGAGCGGACAGTCGTGCCGTGGCGGCGTGTGCATGACGATGAGCTGCACGCCCGGCGTCGCCACCTGCGCCGACGCGGTCACGCGGAGCGTCTGCAACGCCGACGGCCTGAGCGCGACCAACGCGCCCTGCGCGACCATGGAGCGCTGCGTTTCGGGCGTGTGCCTCACGCAGATCTGCACGCCCGGGAGCTCGCGCTGCCTCGACGCCCGCACTGCGTCGGTGTGCAACGGCGATGGTACGTCGAGCATGACGGTGAGCTGCCCGGCGATGTCCACCTGCGCGGGCTCCAACTGCACCTCGTGGACGTGCACGCCCGGCTCGACCTCGTGCGCCTCGTCGACGGCCGTCGCGACGTGCAACGCCGACGGTCTGACGAGCATGGTGACGACGTGCCCGGTGCCCGCGAACGCCACCGCGGCGAGCTGCGTGTCGGGGGCCTGCGCGTTCACCTGTCGCGCCAGCTTCGCAGACTGCGACGGCGTCGCGGCGACGGGGTGTGAGGTCGACACGACGACCTCGATCACGGGCTGCGGCGGATGCGGGCGCGTGTGCTCGCCACGGGCAAACGCGTCGGCGACGTGCGCCGCGGGCGCCTGCGGCTTCGCGTGCGTCGCGGGCTTTGCGGACTGCGACGGCGTCGCCACGAACGGGTGCGAGGCGAGCCTCTCGGCGACGACAAGCTGCGGGCGCTGCGGCGTCGTGTGCCCGACGGGCAACTCCTGCGTGGGGGGGGCGTGCGTGTCGTGCCCGCCGCCGTCGACCGCGCCGCGCGCCCTGATCTACGGACCCGCGGGTACGCGTGATGTGCCGTATCTCCCTGCGACCGCGATGGCGGTGACGGCGAGCGAGTCGATGTGGCGCTCGATGACCACGGCAGATTTCGCCGCGTATGACCTGATCGTCGTGGGTGACAACTACGCGGCGGTGACCGCAGCGCAGCTCCAGGCGCTCTTCGACACGCGGGCCATCTGGGGCCCCGCGGTGACGGGCCGCGTCGTCATCTCAGGCTTCGACGCGTCGGCGCACGGGGCGACTCCGGGGGCGGCGCTCCTCCTCCGCACCTCGTTGGCGTGGGTCGCGAGCGGTGCGGGAACGGGGCTCCACGCGTCGACCGATCTCGGCAGCCGTCACCTCGACTACCTCTCACCCCTGGGCTCCATCGGTGGCGTCGGGATGAACTTCGACTCGGTGATCGTGGTGACGCCCACGCATCCCATCGTGGCAGGCAACACCTCGGCGACGCTGAGCGGATGGGGCAACAGCGTCCACAACACGATCGACGGTTATCCGTCGACGTTCACGCGCATCGTCAACATGGCGAACGGGGCTGGCGCCGTGCTCGTCGCGCGCAACTCCACCCTCTGCGAGCGGTAGCGCTGCATACGTCTGTCGCCGCCCGCACGCGCCTCGCGCGGCGGCGTCACGCCCGCCAAGCCCACTGCAGACACCACTGGCCCCGACGAGGGCTTCCGCGCGTTCGGGAAGCCGATCACGTCGGATGCGTGGCGGGAGGCGTGGCCGCGGGCGGCGTCGCGGGCGTCGCGGCGAGGTCGGCCTGCGTGAGGCGCCGAACGCTCAGCACGCACGCCACGATGAGGAGCACGCCGACGACGAGCTCGATCGCCGCGACCGGCGCGGGCGTTGGCTCGCTCGGATCGCCGACCACCATCCCCGCGACGCCGACGAGGTTGTTGAGGACGTGCGCTGCGATGGTGCTGCGCACCGTCCCCGCGCGGAGGCTCAGCCACCCGAGGAGCAGCCCCACGGTGAAGGCGAAGGCTGAGTGCCACGGATCGAAGTGCACCAGACCGAACAGGGCGGCGCTCGTGAGCACGGCCACGCGCGGCCCCCATCGCTCGCGCAGCCGCGTGAGCATGTATCCGCGAAAGAGCAGCTCCTCGCCCACCCCCGCGCCGACCCCGACGATCAGCGCGGCGGCCACGACGATCTCCGCGGGCGCGTCGGCGAAGGCGCGCGCGATGACGCCGAGCGCGCCTCGGCCTTCCATCCCTGCGAAGACCATCACGCCCGAGAACACCTGCCCGATGCCCACCACCCCGCCCGCGCCGAGCATGCCCAGCGCCTTCCAGCGGGGAGCGGACCGAAGGCGAAGCCGGTCGACGAGCCCCACCGCGGAGAGGCGCGCCGGGATCAGCGCGAACATCGCGAAGGACAGACACGCCGCGAGACCGCTCCCAAGGAGCCCCGCCGGTTCGCGCATGAGCTCGGGCACCGCGCGCATGAGCGTCGCGGGCGGCGGGAGGGTCCCGTTGCGGTCGCCGTAGCGCCAGGCGATCGTGAGGGCGAAGGTTGCCAGCACCACGCCGGTGAACAGCGCCGTGGAGCAGAGTGCAGCGACGAAGGCGACCCACACCGTCCAGACGCGCGGCCGCAGGGTGAGCGGCGCAGGCGGTGACCCCTGCGCGACCCGGTAGATGGGCTCAGGAGTGACCACGGTGATGCCTCCCTTCGCGGTGATGGCGGTGATGGCGTCGCCCGCGCGGCGCAGCGTCTTCGGTGGGTGGCGCTGTCGGCCGTGAGGGCGCGGCAGGCTGCGCCGCGGGCGTTGTGATCGCTTCGCCGGTCCACGGGTGCGCGTCGATGGCGGCGACGGGCTCGTCGCGCTCCGAGAGCGCCTTGAGGGCCTCGGAGGCCCACCCGGTCTCGGCGACGCCCTGCGCGCCGACGAGGCCAGCGAGCTGGTACCAGTCGGAGGCTTCCGCGCTGTGGCCCGACGCCTGCGCGCGGAGGCCGACGAAATACGCCACCTCGGCGCGTCGCTTGGGAGTGGTTGCGAGCGCCAGCACCTCGTCGAGGGCGACATCGCCGAGGAGGTATCGCCCCATCAGGGCGTACGCACTCCGCCGTGGCGCGCCGTAGTGCGCCACGAGCGCCGCGCGATGAGGGTCAGCCTCGCCGCGCGTGAGGGCGTCCGACGTTCGAAGGAGCCACACGCACTCCACGCCGTCGTCGTCACCGGAGGGAGTCACGACGGACCAGAGCAGCGCCTCTTCGTGGCGGAGGTACGCTTCCATCACGAGGGGCGCTCTCAGCGCATCGGGGACCGCGCCGCGGATCCACGCGAGCGCGCGTTCGTCACCTTCGGCGACGCGACGGAACTGATACTCCCGCACGATCGGTGTGAGCCCCGCGACGGGCGTCACGCGCCCCTGGAACGGGAGCGTCGCGTGCGTCGCCACGGCGAGGTCGGCGCGCCCTTCGTGCTGGAGGGCGTTCGTGACGATCTCCACGTAGCCGGGGATGAAGGGCGGGCGCGTGAGCGGCGCGAAATCTCGCAGCGTCGCATCGACGGAGGCGGTGTGGTGCGCGCGAGCGAACGACGTCCCGACCTCGTGCCAGTCGGAGGCCGAGGCGCGCAGCTCGGTGAGCGTCTCGGCAGCGCGGTCAGGGGCGCCGCGCATCCAGAACACCTCCGCGAGCAGCGCACGGGTCGATCCGCCTGGATAGCGCGCGAGGTTCTGGCGCGCCGTGGCCTCGGCCTCGTCGAAGCGTCCCAGCGTCGCGAGCGTGAGGGCGTGCTGTGTGAGGGTCGAGCCCACCATGCCGGGCACATCGGGGGTCGTGAGGGCGAGCGCGCCCGCCGCGTCTCCGCGCGCACGGAGCAGCTTCGCGAGCCTCGCGCGGAGGTGGAACTCTCCGATCCCCGGCGCGTCGTGGTGGGTCGCGTCGTAGGCGCGGAGCCGCGAGATCGCTTCGGCACCGCGTCCGTGCTCATCGAGCCAGCGCGCGTACTCCAGCGTCGGCGTTCGATCCTCCGGGGCGTCGGCGAGGAGGTGCTGCCACGCTCCATCGACCGCGGCGAGGTCGCCGTGAAGCGAGGCGAAGAGCACGGCGCGCGTGCGGTCGGTGACGGTCCACGAGGTGTCCTGCACGAAGGCGAGGAGGCCGGGTGTGTCCGCGCGCTCCTTGAGGCAGCGGAGGGTCATCGAGGGCGCCACGCGCGTCGAGAGCCGGAGGAGCGTCGTGCACGCGGTCTCCTGACGGGGCACGTCATGGAGCACCTCGCCCAGGGATTCCACCGCCCGCGCCCGGTGGGCGGGACGCCCGTCGAGCCTCGCGGAGAATCGCTCGTAGGCGCCGCGGCGTCGCGGGTCACGGTCGTCGAGGGCCTCGATCGCGGCCGCGTAGGTCCGCGCGAGGAGCGGCGCGCCGACGGTCGAGCGTGCGCTGAGGTCGCGGAGGAGGGCGCTCACGTCGCGCTGACCGTCGGACGCGGCCACGAGGTTCGACGACCACGCGAGGAAGTCGCCGTGGTCGCTGGAGGGGCCGAAGGCCTCCAGCGCTTCGCTCGCAGCGGAAGGCGCGCCGAGCACGTCGAGGAGGATGCGCTGCTCGGCGGCGATCGCAGAGAGCACCGAAGCGCTCGCCCGTGCGACGCGCAGACCACGATCGAAGAACGGCCCGCGCGCGCGGAGACGAGACGTCAGCGCCGACAACCGGGCGAACACCTCCGACCGCTCGGGGACGGTCGTTCCCGCCGCGCCAGACTCGGCTTCGAGCGCGGCGAGGCGGAGCGAGGGCTCGCGCGCAGCGATCCGACGCGCGAGGTCGAGGGGCTCCACGTCGTACGCCTCGGAGACGAAGGCAGCGACGGGGAGTCGAGACGACGACGCGTGCAGCGACGACGCCGCCCACGACGCCGCGGCGCCACCGTCACGTCGCTCCACCAGCCGCAGGAACCACAGGTAACGCGTCCGCTCGCGTGCGTCGTCGCGCGTGGCGAGCGCGCGCAGCGCGGCGTCGTCGCGTCGCACCCACGGCCCGACGGCCTCGTCGCCCACGGTCGCGTCGGAGGCGTCGACGGTGCGCGCGGCGGCCGCGTCGTAGCCCATGCGCTTCGCGAGGAGGGCCTCGGCGGTGGTCTCGGGCCTCCCGACGGCGCGCGCCCACCCGAGGGCTGCGAGGGCCTGCGCTGCGATGACATCGGCGCCTTCGATGCAATCGGGCGTCTCGATCGTGAGGGCCGCGAGGGCCCTTGCCGCGGCGCCGAGGACCTCGGGGCGTCGCGCGCCCGCGGTCCACGCAGCGTCGAGCGCGTCGAGGATCACCGTCGCATCCCTCGACGGTGTGAGGGTCGGCCAGGTGACCGCGTCGGGGATGGGAGCCGTCGTCTCTCCGAGCGGCGGAAGACGCCCAGCCTCACGCGCGACGACGTCGAGGAGGTCGCCGAAGTCCGCGTCGGCCGCAAGGGTCCCCGCGTCGTGGCCTGCGACGGAGAGGGCCCAACGCCCGTCGATCCAACGCGCGGTCGCGGCTTCGACGTTGGCGCCCCGCATGCGGTGGAGCGCGTCGAGCGCCAGCAGCGCGCGCGTGTCGGGGCGAAGCCGGACGCGCTCCGAGAGCCATCCCTCGAGCTCCGCGCTGGAGCGCGGCGTACGGTTCCACTGGGCCGGAACGCCGAAGTCCCCGTGGTCGGGGCGTGCGCCGTGCTGGGGTGTGGGGATGGCGTATCGGATCGTCGTCGCGAGCGCGATCGTGCCGAGCGCGCCGAGCGCCGTCGTGGCGACGAGGATGGCAAACACGTCGCGCGCTGTCGAATCACCCGCCATGGCAGTCTCCCCGTTCGCTCTCCCGCAGACCGATGATCCACGATCATTGCACCCGAGCGTCACGCGGAACGCAAGCGCGCTCGTCGCCGTGGGGCACGCCAATGACGCGCCCGATCGACGTGCCCGATCGACGCGTTCGATCGTCTTCCGCCGCCGACTCCGACGGATCAGGATGTCGTGTTACGCTGGCGACGCATCGAGGGTGCGTCTTCGTCGCGGCGGGGAGGCGATCATGAGCGTGTGGCGCACGGCGGTGGTGCTCGTGTGGTGCGTCGGGTGCGGCGCCAGCGAGATTCAGGGGAGCGTCGCCGAGGCGCGAGACGCGTCGGTCGGGCACACCTGCGACCCATCGATCCTCGCGGATGCGAGCGCCGACGATGTGGCGACTTCGACCGATGGCCCGTACGTCGTCGAGCTCGCGGTCGCTTCTCAGCTGCACCAGTGCGCGCGCATGAGCGACGGCACCGTCCGCTGTCGCGGGGCCAACGATCTCGGTCAGCTCGGGCTCGGCACCTCGGGCACGCCGTCCAGAGATGCGGTGACCGTGCCGGGACTCTCGGACGTCGAGCAGGTCTTGACGGTCAACATCAGCGTGACCTGTACGCGCCACCGCGACGGCACGGTCCGTTGTTGGGGCAGCAACGAGTTCGACATGCTCGGCACCGGGCACGACGGGGACGAGAGATGCGCCTTCTCGCGACGCAGTCCTTGTCGAACGAGGCCCACGTTGGTTCCGGGCCTGACGGACGTGGTGCAGCTCGCGGCGAGCATGTTCTCCGTGTGCGCGGTGCGTCGTGACGGGAGCGTCTGGTGTTGGGGGAGCGTGAGTCGGCTTCTGCCGCGCGACGGCTCCCCGACCCCGGTACGCTGCACGGAGTTCGACGACGTCACGGCGCTCTGGGAGCGCACCTTCGGCTGGGTCGCACGCTTCCGAAGCGGACGCTACGCGATGCGCTTCTCGCTGGACCCCGTCGACATCCCTTCTTCCGCGGAGATCGCCGAGGGTGATGACTCCCACCTCTGCTATCGCCTTCCTGACGGTTCCGTTCGCTGCCTCGGGCTCAACGCTGACGGCAAGATCGGCAACGGGATGTCGCTCTTCCCAGGCGCCGTGACGGCGCCGTGGGATCCGGGCCTCTGCGGCGTGCGCTCGATCGTGACGGGCGCCTACCACACGTGCGCGGTGCTCGCCGACCGCACCGTGGCGTGCTGGGGAGACGACAGCTACGACAGCCTCGGCGTAGACACGAGCGAGCAGTGCGTCGGCATCTCGCACGCGACGAACTGCGCGACGCGGCCTACGACGGTCCCGGGCCTCGACCACGTCGACCGATTGTTCGCGGGCGTGTGGGGAACGTGCGCACTCCGCACCGACCGCTCCGTCTGGTGTTGGGGATCGCTGGCCGGGCCTCCTTCGACCTCCACGCCGACGCCGGTTGTGTGGTGACGCTCACCACTCGGTTCGAGCGGGGCGAGTGCTGCGTTCTGGCGCGACGCTACCCCAGCACCAGACCGTGTGGTCCATGCGGATTGCACACGTGCTCCATGTGCCCGCGAAGATCTCCACGACGTCGTCGAGACCTTCGACGAGCGTCGGGTGCGTGACACAGCGGATCACGGCGTTGACACCGACGCAGCGCTCCGTCGCGAGATCACCGTTGTCGTCGTTGACGGTGTCTCCCCAGCACCACACCCTTCGATCGGCGAGCAGGGCGCAGGTGTGGCGACCGCCGGTGACGATCGAGCGTACGCCGCAGAGGCCCGGATCCCACGGCTCGGTTACGCCTTCGGGGAACGATGACATGCCGTTGCCCACCTGGCCGCTGTGGTTGGCGCCCTGGCAACGCATCGAGGTGTCGGGCAGCACGTAACAGAGGTGGTCTGTGCGGATCCCGTCAGGTACGGAGGCATCGCGGGGCACCCTCGGCGGCCCCGCGCCCCAGACGAGCGCCTCGTAGCGGCCGTCTTCATGTCGCGCGAGCCACGCGAGCCCCAGCGGGCGCAGCCATGCGATGTCGTCGAGGCCCGGCATGCGCACGGGCGTCGGCGCGTTGCTGGCCTCGATGTTCGCAGGAAAACCCCTGCCTCCCCAGCACCACACGCTGCCGTCGCGTCGCACCGCGCAGTAGGTGAACATGCTCGCAGTGAGGTGCACCACGTCGGTGAGGCCTGGCACCTCCGCGGGGCGAAGGCGGCAGGGGTCGGGGACCTCGTGACTGCCGCAGTTCTCGTCGTCCGCGTGACCGGTCCCGAGGGCGTGGTCGCGGTTGGACCCCCAACAGCGGACGGTGCCGTCACGCAACCGCGCGCAGGCTGACTCCAGACCCACCACCACCTGCTCCGCGTTGTCGATGCCGACGACGCGAGTCGTGTGTTCGAACGAATGGATCGTGGTGCCGTTTCCAAGCTGCCCGCGGTTGTTCATCCCTCTGCAGTGGAGCGTCCCGTCGCTCATGCGCGCGCACTGGCTCATGATTTCGACCGACAGGTCGACGACGTAGAGACCGTCAGGAGGCGGCGTGTTCGTGCTCGCGTCGAACAGCGCGGTGGGCTCACAGTGTCGAACGTCGAGCGGGAGCGCATCGAACGTGTCGAGGGCAGAAGCGTCTTGCCTGTCGCCGCTCGTCGTCATGGCTCCGCAGCCGATTGATGCGAAGAGGTTTGCGACAAGACCAGCGAGCACGGCCGTCGACGACAGAGCCCCGCAGTGCGCTTCGCAGCGAGATTCGGTCGACGTCCCCACCTCGTCGCGGAGCTCATTCATGGGTAGATCTTCTCACAACGCCAGGAGGGCAGAGATCTGCGCGCGGAAGCGCGTCCTTTCCACCTCCTCCGTGCTCATCGCTCACGCGTTCCGCCGAGGCGCTGACACGAACCTCGCCCGGTGCGCGTCGCGCTCGTGGTGCTACGGGGGCAGCGTGGAGACACGTCCTGCTGTTGCGCTTCTCGTGCTTTGTGCCAGGTGCGGCGCGAGCAATGTATGGAGCCGCACGAGTGATGCTGCGGACGAGGCGCAGACCTTCGACGACGCATCGACCTTCTCGGACATCAGCGACGAGTCGCGGAGCGACACCACGACTCTGGACGACACGGCGGCCGCGCGGTCGACCAACGACGCCGTCGATGGCGCGGCGGGCTGCGTGCTCGACGCACCCATCCGCGCCTCGACGATCCTCGCGGATGCGAGCGTAGACGATGTGGCGGCTCCGACCGATGGCCCCTACGTCGTCGAGCTCGCGGTCGCCTTGCCGTTGCACCAGAGCGCGCGCTTGAGCGACGGCACCGTCCGCTGTCGCGGGGCCAACGATCTCGGTCAGCTCGGGCTCGGCATGTCGGGCACGCCCTCCCTCGACGCGGTGACCGTGCCGTGGCTCTCGGACGTCGAGCAGGTCATGGCTTGTGACGCGTGCCGCATCCTTGTCGTGTCACGGCGCACGCAATCGCACGGGTGGAGTCAGCTCGGGCAGCGCTTCGTCCACCGGCACCGCCGACGGATCGATCGCGCTTGCGCCGACATCCTCGAGCGTGACGCCCGCCCGATCGCGCTCGCTTCGGAGCACGCCCACCGAGCCCGTGAGACCGCGTAGCGCAGCCCTCGTGAGCGAGACC
>JBPOHC010000945.1:0-10817 GCA_052035985.1 Myxococcota bacterium
TGGGACAGCTCGTGGCGCACATGCCCGACGTGCACGCCTGACCCGGGGCGCAGGCGCGACCGCACGCGCCGCAGTTGGCGGGGTCGCGCGCGGTGTCGGCGCAGAAGCGAGCGTCGCCCGTGCCGCAGGTGGTGAGCGTCGCCGCGCAGGTGGTCGTGCACATGCCCGCAGAGCAGACCTCGCCCGCGGCGCACGCGCGGCCGCACATGCCGCAGTTGGCGCGGTCGGTGTCGGGCACCACGCAGACCTCGGGGAGCGCGGCGGCGTCGGCCCCGGCGTCACCGCTGCGCGTCCCGACGGTGCAGGCGACCTGACCCGTGGGACACACGACGCGGCACGCGCCGGCCGTACAACGATTGCCCGCGGGGCACGCGCGCCCGCACGCGCCGCAGTTGCGATCGTCGCTCTGCACGTTGGCGCACGCGCCGCCGCAGAGCATCTGCGCGCTGGTGCACGTGGGCGTCATGTCGGTGGGCACGTCCGTCGGGACGGGCGGCGTCGTCGGCGGGGAGTCGGTGCACCCCGCGACCGTGAGGGCCAGCGCGGCGATCACCGCGTAGATCCCTCTTCTGTTGAAGCATGTGAGCATGAACATTCCTCCCTGTTGGGTGGTGCCCCGCATGGCGAATCCGCGACCCGCCACGCGTGAGCCTCTCGGCCGAGAACATCGTCGACCCCGCGATCGGCCTCAAGCGTCCGAATCAACCGATCGACGCCGCGGTGTCTCGGCTTCGAACACACCACGAAAAGGCAGCAGATTGCACGCATTTCCAAGCATGTTCACGCGCGGAATCTGAGTCGCACGCGCTTGACGGCCGACGCGCCGTGGGGCGCGGGCGAGGTCGCGACGCTGCTGTGTGGGAGGGAGCGCCGCGCAGGCTCCGACGAGCCCGCGCGGCCAGGAGGAGGCGGCCCGTCAGGTCAGGGCGAGCAGACGACTTCGCGCGCCGCGAAGATCGACTGGCCCGCGCCGTTGGTGGCCGTCGTCACGAAGCCCGTGCCGATGCTGGTCATGTACGCGTGGTACGTGCTGCCCCAGTTCGAGAGGCTGCCGCTCGTGCTGCCCGCCATCGAGCCGTGCGACGCCATCGTGATGGTGACGTCATCGCGGTCGAGCGAGGTGCTGCTGAACGCGCCGAGGGGCGACAGATAGTCGAAGCGTCGGCGAGCCCAGTCGCCGCTGAAGTACGCGCCGAGGCCCGGCCCCGAGGCGACCCACGAGAGCACCGTGCGGAGGTACGTGATGGCGCCCGAGGCGCTGGGCTGGTGGCATCCCGCGTCGGCCGTCGTGACCGCGACGCGACCGTTGACCGCCGCGCCCCACGTCGCGCGCGTGTCGAAGAGCGCCTGGAGGTTCGCCGACGTCGGACCCGAGCAGCTCAGGTCGCCCACGATGAGGATTTGATAGGTCGCGAAGTCCGCCGTGGTCATCGAGCGCCACATCGCGTCGGAGGCCACCGTCACGACCGTCCCCGAGGGGAGGTACGGCTGTTCGAGCGTGCCCGCCGGGCCGTAGATGATCGCGCGGCGCGTGCCCGAGTTGCAGCGCGGGCCGCAGGTGCCCGACATGCAGACCACCGAGCCGCCGCAGGCGTTGCCGCAGCGGCCGCAGTTGGTGCTCGAGGTGTTGAGGTTCACCTCGCAGCCGTTGGTCGCGACGCCGTCGCAGTCCGCGAAGCCCGCGCTGCAGGTGAAGCCGCAGGCGCCCGACGCGCAGGTCGCGGTGGCGTTGGCGCGCACGGGGCACGCGTTGCCGCAGCGGCCGCAGTTGAGCACGTCGGTGGCGGGAGTGACCTCGCAGCCGTTGCCCGCGGCGAAGTCGCAGTCGGCGCGTCCCGTCGTGCAGACGTAGCTGCACGCGCCGTCGGCGCAGACGCGGCTCGCGTTGACGCGCGTGGGGCACACGACGCCGCAGCCGCCGCAGTTGTTGGGGTCGCTCGCCGTGAAGACGCAGAACCCGCCGCACGACTCCTGACCCGTCGGGCACGAGGTCACGCACACGCTGGCCGTGCAGACCTGGCCCGAGGCGCACGCGCGACCGCAGGCGCCGCAGTTGGCGCGGTCGCTCGTGAGGTCGCGGCACGTGCCCGAGCAGTTGGTCTGCCCCGTCACGCACGAGACCACGCAGGCGCTCGCGGAGCACACCTGGCCGGCCGCGCACGCGCGACCGCAGGCGCCGCAGTTGTTACGGTCGTTGGTGAAGTTCGCGCAGGTGCCGCCGCACGACGACTGCCCCGTCGGACACGAGAGCGTGCACGAGCCGGTCACGCAGACCTCGCCCGAGGCGCACGCGCGTCCGCACATGCCGCAGTTGGCGCGGTCGGTGTCGAGGTCGCGGCACGAGCTCGAGCAGTTGGTGAGCCCCGTGGCGCACGAGAGCACACAGGCGCCCGCGGAGCAGACCTGACCCGCGGCGCAGGCGCGCCCGCACGTGCCGCAGTTGGCGCGGTCGCTGTCGAGGTCGCGGCATGAGCCCGAGCAGTTGGTCAGGCCCGTGAGGCACGACACGACGCACGCGCCCGCCGAGCACACCTGCCCGGCCGCACACGCGGCGCCGCAGCGGCCGCAGTTGGCGCGGTCGCTCTGGAGGTCGCGGCACGAGCCCGAGCAGTTGGTCTGACCCGCGGCGCACGAGACCACGCACATGCCGCCGGAGCACACCTGACCGGCGGCGCAGGCGGTCCCGCACGCGCCGCAGTTGGCGCGGTCGCTCTGGTGGTCGCGGCAAGAGCCGCCGCAGTCGGTCTGCCCCGTCGCGCAGCTCGTCACGCACACGCCCGCGGAGCACACCTGCCCCGAGGCGCATGCGCGACCGCAGGCGCCGCAGTGGGCGCGGTCGGTCTGCGTGTCGCGGCACGAGCCGCCGCAGTCGGTGAGGCCCGCGACGCACGACACGACGCACATGCCGCCGGAGCACACCTGGCCCGCGGCGCAGTCCGTCGCGCACATGCCGCAGTTGTTACGGTCGCTCAACGTGTCGCGGCACGAGCCGCCGCAGTTCGTGAGACCCGTCGCGCACGAGACCACGCAGCGGCCCGCGGAGCAGACCTGACCGGCGGCGCATGCGGTCCCGCACACGCCGCAGTTGGCGCGGTCGCTCTGGAGGTCGCGGCACGAGCCGCCGCAGTCGTTCTGGCCGGCCGCGCAGCTCGTCACGCAGGTGCCGCCCGAGCACACCTGCCCCGCGGCGCACGCGCGACCGCAGGCGCCGCAGTGGGCGCGGTCGGTGTCGGTGTCGCGGCACGAGCCGCCGCAGTCGGTGAGGCCCGACACGCAGCTCGTCACGCACATCGCCCCCGAGCAGACCTGACCGGCGGCGCAGGCGCGGCCGCACATGCCGCAGTGAGCGCGGTCGCTCTGCGTGTCGCGGCAAGAGCCCGAGCAGTCGGTGAGGCCCGTCACGCAGCTCGTCACGCACATGCCGCCGGAACACACCTGTCCGGCGGCGCAGGCCACGCCGCAGGTGCCGCAGTTGGCGCGGTCGCTCTGGAGGTCGCGGCACGAGCCGGCGCAGTTCGTGGTGCCCGTCGCGCAGCTCGTCACGCACACGCCCGCGGAGCAGACCTGGCCCTCGGAGCAGGCCATTCCGCACGTGCCGCAGTTGGCGCGGTCGCTCTGGAGGTCGCGGCAAGAGCCCGTGCAGTTCGAGAGGCCCGGCGTGCACGACACGACGCACATGCCACCCGAGCACACCTGGCCCGCGGAGCACGCGGTGCCGCAGCGGCCGCAGTTGTTACGGTCGGCCTGGAGGTCGGCGCAGACGCCCGCGCCGCCGTCGGCGCCGCCGCACGCGGACTGGCCGAGGGGACACGAGATCGTGCACGCGCCGGCCATGCAGATCTGCCCGTCGCCGCAGGTGTTGCCGCAGGTGCCGCAGTTGAGGCGGTCGTTCTGGAGGTCGCGGCAGGTGCCGCCGCAGACCGTCTGCGACGTCGGGCACGAGGTCACGCACGCCGAGGCCGAGCAGAGCTGACCCGAGGGGCAGGCCATCCCGCACGCGCCGCAGTTGTTGCGATCGGCCTGGAGGTCGGCGCAGTAGCCCGCGCCGCCGTCGCTCATGCAGGCCGTCTGGCCCTGCGGACAGCTCGTGGAGCACATGCCCGACGTGCACGCCTGACCGGGCGCGCAGGCCGTTCCGCACGCGCCGCAGTTGGCGGGGTCGCGCGCGGTGTCGGCGCAGAAGCGGGCGTCGCCCGTGCCGCAGGTGGTGAGCGTCGCCGCGCAGGTGGTCGTGCACATGCCCGCAGAGCAGACCTGACCGGCCGCGCAGGAGCGCCCGCAGGCGCCGCAGTTCGCGCGGTCGGTGTCGACCACGACGCAGACCTCGGTGACGCCGCCGTCGGCGCCCGCGTCCCCGGCGCCGCTCGCGCCCACGGGGCACGCGATCTGGCCCGCGGGGCACACGACGCGACACGCGCCCGCCATGCAGCGGCTCCCGACGGAGCACGCGCGCCCGCAGGCGCCGCAGTTGCGGTCGTCGGTCTGGGGGTCGACGCAGACGTCGCCGCAGAGGCGCTGCGACGTCGTGCAGGTCGGCGTGGTGTCCATCGACACGTCGCCGCCCGCGTCGTCGGGCGTGTGACCGCCCACGACGGGGGAGCCGTCACAGCCGGCGATCCCCAGCGCCGTCGCGATCCACGCGACAGCCATCAAACTCCCAAGTCTCGTTCGCATGAAGAATCCTCCTGGAGCGTTCTGGTCGGTCGGTCAGTCCGACGCGCCCGTCGGCGATCGGACGTTCCTGATCGGTCCCGCGCCGTCCTCGCAGCCCCGTCGGCGACGGCACGCAACGAGCGCGACGCACACCTCCCGAGGAGCGAGAGCGAAAACAGAGCCGTGACAGTGCCACATTCCGCCCGGGATGTGTGAGCCCCGTCTTGGCCCTTTCACGCAGATCGCGCCCGCGCGGGAGTGTCCTGGTTTAGTCTCGGCGGCCATGCGCGCAACGATGATGAACGTCCCCCTGACCATCACGCACCTCCTCGAACGGGCGGCCCGCTACGCGCCGCAGAAGGAGATCGTCTCTCGTCGCCCCGACCGCTCGATCCATCGAACGACGTGGGCCGACGTGCACGCCCGCTCGGGCCGCCTCGCGCACGCGCTCGCTCGCCTCGGCGTCGCGCCCGGCGACCGCGTCGCCACCCTCGCGTGGAACCACTCGCGTCACCTCGAGCTCTACCTCGCGGTGCCCTCGATGGGCGCGGTGCTCCACACGCTGAACCTCAGGCTGCACCCCACCGAGATCGCCTATATCGCGCGGCACGCGGGCGACAAGGTCGTGGTCGTCGACGAGACGCTCCTGCCGCTCCTCGCGAAGTTCATCGACCACGTGCCCTCTGTCGAACAGGTCATCGTGATGCGCGACACGAGCGCGCCCCTCGCGGACAAATACCTCGACTACGAGGCCCTCCTCGCGCCCGAGTCGAGGGACTACCCCTGGCCCGCGCTCGACGAGAACGCCGCCGCGATGATCTGTTACACCTCGGGCACGACGGGCAACCCCAAGGGCGTCGTGTACAGCCACCGCTCGACGGTGCTCCACACGCTCGTCGCGTGCATGACCGACACGCTCGGCGTCTCGGAGTCTGACGTGGTGATGCCCGTGGTGCCGATGTTCCACGCCAACGCGTGGGGCCTGCCGTTCTGCGCCGCAGCGACGGGCGCGAAGCTGGTGTTCCCGGGCCCCCACCTCGACCCCGCGTCGATCGTCGACCTCATGGCCGCGGAGCGCACCACGCTGGCCGCGGGCGTCCCCACGATCTGGCTCGGCATCCTCGCGCTGCTCGATCAGGACCCTTCGCGCTACGACCTCTCGACCGTGCGCTCGATGGTGATCGGCGGAGCCGCCGCGCCGCCCGCGATGATCCAGGGCTTTCGCGCGCGACACCGCCTCGAGGTCACGCACGCCTGGGGAATGACCGAGACCAACCCCCTCGGCACCGTCGCGCGGATCAAGTCGCACATGGAGGGATCGTCGGAAGAAGACCGCCTCCGCGTGCGCTCCACGCAGGGCTACGCAGCGGTGTTCGTCGAGACGCGGCACGTCGACGACGCGGGCAAACTTCTCTCGTGGGACGGCGCGACGATGGGCGAGCTCGAGGTGCGAGGACCGTGGGTCGCGAGCGGATACATCGGCGGAGAAGGCCCCGAGAAGTTCACCGCCGACGGGTGGTTCAAGACCGGCGACGTGGTGACCATCGACGCCGAAGGGTACGTGCGCATCACCGACCGCGCGAAGGACGTCGTGAAGTCGGGCGGCGAGTGGATCAGCTCCGTCGCGCTCGAGAACGCGCTCATGAGTCACCCCGCGGTGCTCGAGGCCGCCGTCTTCGCCGCGAAGCACCCCAAGTGGGACGAGCGCCCCATCGCGGCCGTGGTGCTCAAAGCCTCTCACACGGCGACGCGCGAGGAGCTCGTCGCGCATCTGGCGCCGCTCTTCCCGAAGTTCTGGCTGCCCGACGACGTGGTCTTCGTGGCGCAGATCCCGCGCACCTCGACGGGCAAGTTCCTCAAGTCGAAGCTGCGCGAGGAGTACGGCGATCGGCTCCTCGCGGGGTGATCGCGCGGCGTCGTGAAGCGTCGCGCACTCGACGAAGCGCGGCGCGGTGACTACCTTCATCCCTCACGCATGGAACAATTCACGCTGCGCTTCCGCCTCGGGAGCATCCCCGTCGTCATCGAGCCCTGGTTCTGGGTCATGGCGCTCGTCATGGGGAGCAACCTCCGTGGCCCCGACATCCTCCTCTGGGTCGGCGTCGTCTTCGTGTCGATCCTCGTGCACGAGCTCGGTCACGCCGTCGCGTCGAGGGCCTTCGGCGCGCAGGCTCGCATCCGACTCCACAGCTTCGGCGGGCTGACATACCCTGACCGCAAGCTCAAGCGCTCCCACGAGATCATCATGACGCTCGCGGGGCCCTTCGCGGGCTTCGCGCTCGCCGCGATCGTCTACGGGCTGCTCTATCAGTTCCCGTGGATGGCGCTGTCGCCGAAGGTCGGCGTGCTGGTATCGCTCACGCTCTCGGTGAACATCTGGTGGGGGGTCATCAACCTCCTGCCGGTGCCTCCGCTCGACGGCGGTCACGTCGCGCTCGCCGTCGCGGGTCCGCGTCACGAGCGCGCGGTCCGCGTGCTCGCCCTCGTCGTCTCGGGCGCCATCGTCGCGTGGTCGATCTCCGAGGGATCGATCTACCGCGCCGTGCTCTTCGGCATGCTCGGCTACCAGAACCTCCAGCTCATGAGCCGCACCTCGAGGGCCTGAGCGCCCTTCGATTCACGCCCCGTGGCAGCGCTTGTACTTCTTGCCCGAGCCGCAGAAGCACGGGTCGTTGCGCCCGATGCGCGCGCCGCCCTTCTGCGCGTGTGATCCCGTGAGGGCCTCGGGGTCGCGCGAGATGCGACGCGGAGGCTGCGACGTCACCGAAGGCGTCACCGCGAAGGACGCGTCGACGGGACCATCTCCCTCCACGATCGCTCGGAGCTCCGACTCGGCGTCGTCGGGATGCGCGATCTTCACGCCCATCGAGTGCACCGCAGAGTGCGCGATGAAGGCCGAGAGGCGCCACCACCGGGTCACGCGCCGGAGGTCGACGGCGCCAACCTTCTGCTCGACGCCGCCCTGCCCGCGTGAGGGCCAGCTCGCGGTGAACCCGAGGGGCTGACCTCCCTCGCCCGCGACGCGCAGCGCCTCGGTCACGAGCTCCGCGTACATGAGCCTCGCGTCGAGCGAAGACGCCGTCGGGAGCGCCTTCAAGATCACCTCGGGCAGATCGGGGCCCTCGTGCACGCGGCCCTCTTCGAGCAGCGTCTGGAGCAGCGCGCCGGGCGCCTCGAGGTCGCGCGGACGAAAGCTGATCGAGCGTCGGTACGCGTCGATCGACTGCTCGACGCGACGATGGATCTTGTAGAGGTGCCCGAGACGCAGCCACCCCTCGGCGTCGTTGGGGTCGGCCTCGAGCCGCGAGCGCCAGTGGCGCAGCCCGTCCGACGCGCGTCGAATGGGCGTGCCGTCGCTGAGCGAGGGAATACCCACCAGCACGCGGGCCCCCGCGCGGCCGTGCTGCATCGCGCCGAGCCGACAGACGGCGATCGCGCGGCGCGCCGTGGGGCCGAGCGAGTAGTCGTCTTCAGCGCCGCAGTGGGAGCAGGCGATCACGCGCTCGAAGACGACGCCGTCCCAGCCTTCGCCGGCGCACGCGACGAGGTCGGGGTGCACGACGGCGCCGCCGGGGTCGTGGGCCGACACGCGTCCGCAGCGATTGCAGGTGAGGTCGACGGTGAGCCCGCCGCCGCGCACCACGTCGAGCGCGACGGTGTTGCCCTTCGGCGCCGAGGTCACGTCGAGGGCCTTCGGACGCTCCTCCGCGCGCAGCGACGCGTCACGAAGGAGCCCCGCAGGAAGCTCACTGTCCGTGCCCGCGAGCCTCGCGAGGTGCGCCGCAGCCGCGGCCGCGCTGAGGTCTCCGTCACGCCACGCAGCCGCCGCGAGCGGGAGCAGCGACGTGTCTCCGAGGGCCTTCACGGCGTCGAGGAGCGCCTCCCGGTGCGGCCCCGCGGCGAGCGATTCGAAGCGCTCGCGGAGGAGCTCTCCGGCCCACACGCCCTGCTGCGAAGCGAGGGCGGCGAGCACCTCGGGCCGCGTCGCGCAGTCGACGTCTTCGAGGGCCGTCGGCGCCATCGCGCGCAGCGAGGGCGTGTTCGCGGCGAGGCACGCGACCAGCTTCGCGCGGTATCCCTCCGCGCCCTCGTCAGGCAGCGCGAGCGCGCGCGACGGCAGCGGGAATCGCGGCATCTCCGCGGCGAGCGCGAGGGCGGCTTCGCGGGCGCGAGCCCCCCGCGTGTCGAGCACGGTTTCGAACGCGTCGGTGAGCTCGGCGCGCGCGTCCTCGTCGTCTCGGAGATCCTTCCAGCGCGAGAGGATCACGCCCCTGCGCTCGGCTTCGAGCTCGTCGGCGCAGCCGCACGCGCGGGCGAACTGCTCCTCGATGTCGCACTCGGCGAAGCGGTGCTCGCGCTCGATCGCGCGCTCCCCCGCAGCCACCGCGAGGCACGCCGCGACGCGCGCGTGGAGCTCATCGGGCGCTGACTCTTCACCGAGGAGCTGGAGCACGGTGCGCGTCCACGCGGCGCCCACGTCGTCGCCGCCCACGTCATCGCACCACCACGCGCACCACGCGATGGCCTCGGCCCAGCGCTGCCCGCCGAGCGCGTCGAGGAGCGGTCCGAACTCTTCGGGCGAGAGCCAGCGCTGCACGTGCGGCTCGTCGACCTCGTAGAGGTACGCGGCGCCCTGGTCGTCGATGAGATCCGCGTAGAAGCTCGGCGTCTGCTCCGTGCGCGGAAAGAGGTGGTCGGCCCTGCACCGCCGCAGGAGCTCCCACGCGAAGGTCGCGCGGTCTTCAGGCGACGAGAGCGCGGCGAGGTTGCCGTATGCCTCCGGGACCTCCTCGATGCGCGCCACGCGGGGCGCTCGGATCACGGCCCGCGCGATCATCGAGGGCGACGGCGCGAGTCGCTCGAGCTCCGATGCGGTGTCGCGAAAGCGCGCCGGGTCGACGCGCGCGAGTTCGAACCACGGATCACCCGCGCTGTCGCCGCGCAGGCAGAGCGACGCCGTCTCGGCCACGGCTTCGGCATCGCCGCGCTCGATGAGCAGCGTACGCGCCGAGGTCGACGTCTCGCGCGGCAGCGATGCGTTGCGCATCACCTTGCGGAGCGCGTCGCGCGCAGCCTCCGAGAGCTCCGCGTCACCGAGCGTCCGCAGCGACGAGAGCGCGCGCGCCACGACCGTCGGCGAAGCGTCCTCGAGACACGCCGCGAGGGCGGGCATCGCCGCGGCGTCGCGGAGCAGCCCGAGGCGTCCGACGGCCCACGCCCGCACGCCTTCATCGCCGTGCGCGCACAGCGTCACGAGAGAGTCGACGTTCCACGAGGCCCCTTCGGTCGCGATCATCGGGCCCGTTCGTACACGCCATCGCGGCCGGGCTCAACAGGCACCGACGAGAACCCCCGTCAGCCACGTGATCGCCTCGGCGCCTCGTGCGCGAGGGTCGCCTACTGCCCTCGCCCGACCGCGATCACCCAGGTCTGGTCCGCATCGAAGCGGATCCCTCGGAAGTCGGGCGACGTGCGCGAACGCTCCTCGTAATAGGCCCTGTACCCCGAGGCGACGGTGGGGGTGATACCAGCCCCCCCGAGCGCACGCACGGCGTCTTGCACATAGGAGGGCGGCGAGTCGTCTGCGGCGAACACGAAGAGCCCCGGCCGCGCGCGGAGGTTCGAACGCTGAATGGTGTGGGTCCTCCACCCTGCCCCTTCGAAGGCCGACTGGAGCCGCTCGGCGATGGTCGCAGCGGCCGGGTCACCCGCGGCGATCGCGATCCACACGGGCTGCGAACCCGTCGTCGAAGAGAGCCGCGTCTGGAGGTCGCGCAGCGTCGCGTCGTCGAGCCTCGGCGGGCCCGCGTTCGGCGGCGGCGAAGGCGCGGCGGCGGCAGCGTTCGAGGGCTCCGGCGCCGTCGGACGCGCGGCCATCACGGCGGGCGCCGCTCTCGCAGCCCGCGCGCGTCGCACGCGAATGACCTGCCGCACGCCGAGGGCGGCGACGAGCGAGAGGGCCAGCGCCGCGGGGATGAAATAGTCACCGCTCCGCAGTCGCGCGAAGAGCTTCGACGGAGGGCGCTTCTTCGCCGTCGGTGCCGCCGGAGCTCCGTCGCGCGGGGCCTCGCGCGCGCTCGCAGCGTCGAGGCCCGGCGCGAGCGCGTCGACCGCGGAGGAAGCCGTTTCGAAGCCGCGATCCGACGCGTCATGGCAGCGCGCGA
>JBPOHC010000509.1:0-6915 GCA_052035985.1 Myxococcota bacterium
ATCCAGTGGTCCGAGCTTCTTCACGGCCCCAACGGCTCGTGCGGAGGCACCCTCTGGATCGACGAGATGGGCACCTCGGGCGATCTCAAAGACCTCTGGCTCCGTTGTGACGGGTGCGCGGCCGAGACCCTCTCGCTGGCCCGCTTGCAGGGCAACACCAAGGAGAGCGCGAGCAGCAAACACCCTCTCGGGGCGTGCAAGGGTGATCGCCCGTGGCTCGGGCCCCACGCGAACGAGAAGACGTGCCTCGATGAAGCGGGGCTCCAGATCACGAACCGCCTGCTGATCCGTCACGCGAGCAACGCGTACTTCCCCGAGGTCGAGCGGGCGATCTCGATCCCCGACACGAATGAGGCGCTGCGCAAGGCGGTCGACGCCGTGTGGGAGGACTTCCTCCAGTACGCCGAGGCGCTCGGCGACGTGACACGCGAACGCCGCCGCGAGCGCGTGAAGAAAGCCCTCGATCCCTTCACCGACGACCTCGTGTGGGCCGAGTGCCAGCGTCGCAAGCACGGGGGCAGCGACACCGCGCGCACTCTCAAAGAGGTCGAACTGGCGACCTTCCTCGGCGCGGATGTGGAGCTCGGCCAGGACGTGGCCGAAGGAGATTTCTTCGCCCGCCGACTCCCGCTTTTGCCGCGAGTCGGCGTGATGCGCGACGTCGACCGGGTGGTCCTCGTGCATCGCCTCCGCGAAGTGGTGGTGCAGCTCGGGTTCACGCGCTTCGAGTCGCCCGGGCTCCCCGTCGACGCCGACGTGGCGTTGAACGTGCGGCGCGCGGCGCTCTCGCTCAACGCACAGTGGCTCCCCGCGATCGAGAACAGGGGCGAAGGTATCTTCGTCGCCCTCGATCGCAAGGCCGTCGAGACGTGGCGCGACCGAGACGCCGTGAAGGCCCGCGCGAAGCAGTTCCTCCCCGGCCTGCGTGCGGCTACGCGGCAGGACCTCAGCGATGAACTCGTGCGCGAGGTGTACATGCCGTACATGCTCTTGCACTCGCTCTCGCACCTGCTGCTCACGGCGATGTCGCTGGAGTGCGGCTACTCCGCGGCGAGCATCCGTGAGCGCATCTACCTCGGCGACGAGGGCTACGGGATCCTGCTCTACACGGGCACGCCCGACGCCGAGGGAACGCTCGGAGGTCTCGTCGAGGTGGGGCGTCACCTCCCGCGCCACCTCAAGGCCGCGATCGAGCTCGGCGCGCTGTGCAGCAACGACCCCGTGTGCGCGCAGCACAGCCCCGACGACATGCACGAGAGCCGTGCGGTCCACGGCGCCGCGTGCCACGGGTGCCTGCTCATCGCGGAGCCTTCGTGCGAGCACCGCAACGAGCTCCTCGATCGCGCGCTGGTGGTTCCCACCGTCGACCGCACGGACCTCGCGTTCTTCGGAAACGGTGTGTGAGCGCGCAGTCGGACATCTCTCGCGCGGGCCTGCTTGCGCTGTCGAACGCGCTCGCCCGAGGTGCCGCGACCTTGCGGGCCACGGCGGCGCAACTCGCTCGCGTGCTCGGCGAGGATGAGATCCCCGCCGCGCTGCGACTGTTCGAATCGCTGGGCGACCGAGGGATGAATCCCGAGCAGGTCGCCATCACGTTGCAGCTCCTCGCGGAGGAGCGTCGACGTGCGGAGGAGGCTCGCGCGCAGCTCGTCTGGTCGGACCACGACCTTCGCGGAGCGCGCGACACGGCCGTCGTCGCGCACGAGCTGTTCCGCGAAGCGCAGTCGTCGGTGCTCGTGTCGACGTTCAACGTGGGACACAAGCACAAGGAGGGGGAACCTCCAGGGCACCCCCTTCTCGCCCCCCTCGCGGCTCGCATGGTGGCGGTGCCGGCCCTCGTGGTGCGTGTGTTCCTGAACATCAAACGGTTCGGCGACGCGGGGAACACCGCGGACCAGGTCGCCCGCTGGGCTCGTTGGTTTCGCCGCGATCTCTGGCCGTGGGATCGCGTCCCCGAGGTGTACTACGACCCGCGCTCGCTCGAAGGCGAAGGGGATGCGTGCCTCCACGCGAAATGCATCGTGGTCGACGACGCTCGCGCGTTCGTGACGTCCGCGAACCTCACTGAGTCCGCCCACGAGCGGAACATCGAGGCGGGCGTGCTCCTACGCGATCCGGTGTTCGCGCGCGATCTGCGACTGCATTTCGAAGCGCTCGTCAGCCGCGGGCTGGTGCGACCGGTTCGCTTTGAGTGAGAAGTCCCCGGCGCTCCCGCGGCCCTTGCGATGCCTGTGCGAACATCACGGTGATGCGCGAGGCGCGCTCGCTCGTCCGCGTCGACGTCCACCAGCGAGTTGATCGGGCGGTTCGCGTTCTGAGCTTGACGGCGCGAGCGAACACTCGCTGACCGTCGTCCCGTAGGAGAATCACCCCGTGGCCACGATCTACGACGTGAAGGTCCCCAACTCGCCGGGCGTGCCCGAGGAGCTCGAGGTGCCCATCACCGTCATGCGCGGGGACGGCGAGGCTCTCTCCCGCGAGGAACTCGAGGCGCTCGCCGCCGCGTACCCGCCGCCCACCGCCGAGGGACGCGCCGCGGTGGACCGCGCCATCGCCCGCGCACCGTCCCGCGCTCCAAACGCGAGCACGAAGCCGCGCAAGGCGACGTCGAAGCGCGCAGCCGCGAAGCGCCCATCGCGGTGACCGAGGGTGTTGGCGCACACGACCTCGATCTCGACGCCCGCGCGCCTCTTTGTGCTCCTCTGGAAGGATTCTTGACGGCCACGAGACTTCGCGGCCCCATCACGCGATGACGAGTCTTGATTCCCAGAGCCCGTTCTTCCGACGCACGATCAGGGCCCTGACGCTGGCGTCTCCCTACGTCCTGGCGGTGCGCGCCGACGACGACCTGGCGCACTGCCTCGACGCTTCGGTGTGCGGCGCTGCTGCGCTCAAGCGCTACAACATCCAAGCCCGCGCGATCCCATGCGCGATCCTCGGCAAGGCCCCCGAGCGCTCTTTGACGTTCTGTGTCGGGCTCGACGTGAGAGGGCTGTACGAGCGTCTCTCGGCGGACGGGGAACTCCTCCCGCCCTTCGAACTGTGGAAGGCCGAGCACGGAGCCGGGTTGCCGCCGGAAGGGAGCTTCGCCACGCACGTCGTAATCGAGGCTCGCTTCAAAGGGGAGCGCGCGATCATCGACCTCACGCTCGGACAACTCCGGCGGCCACACCGACTCCCGATCCCCATGAGCTCGGTTACGTTCGGGGATGGGTGGCCGGCACTCAAGGGGACTGGCTGGACGGCCCGCTACGTCGATGCGCCGCGCTCGGGTGATGTGCTGGCGCTGCTCAACACGCCCCCGAACAAGGACTACGTGGCCGACCTACACAACCTGATGGATGCCGCCCTCCAGAGCGGCCTCGATGTCGGTCGGTTCCAGCGGGCGGTCGCAGAGGGCGACCCCGAGTTGTTCGCTCTGGCAACGGAGCGTCTGAATCGCTTCGGTGAGATCTGAGCGGCGGCCCTCGAGCGGATTTCGTGAACACCGCGCGCGGCTGCGGGTGAGGATCACCCCTTCGACGACTGGTGCAACGCGGCGGCACGGGCGATCACGCCATCGTCGACCCACTCCTGCGCACGTTCACGCATCCACGACGCGAGTCGTTCGCCCTGGTCCTCGGCGTAGAGGATCTCCACGGCGCTCGCACGCGCCCGCAAGATGCTCCATGCGGTGCTGCCGGGGATCCACTCTCGAATCACCGTCGACGGGTCCGTGCGCTGGCACCACACCTTCGCCGTCGTGTCGAACTGGACGTCGGTACGAAGCGCCTTCCCCACCGCGCAAGTCGGACTCACGTGCAGGCAGAGCATCAGCTCCGGCAGGCCTTCGACCTGCGGCGGGAGTTCGGGGCTGCCCATGCGCAAGCCCGCGCAGAAGCCGAACTGCTCGTCGTCCTTCCACGGCGACGGCCAGGTCCAGCCGACGTAGCGGCGGTGCTCGCGGCGCTCGTCGATCCGCACCCAGTTCTTGGGCCCGTCTTTGCGCACGCACGTGAGGCCGCCCTTCGTGAGGGTCTTCTCGACCTCTCCCGTGGCCTTGTGGATCCAGTCTTCCAGGGTCGACCACGCGTCCCAGGACGCGGCCACACCTTGAAGCGCGGCGAGACTCAGCTTCGGCATTGCAACCCCCATCCCCTCGAGAAGTGAAGCGAACTGCCGCACGACCAGCGGCGCCTCGGGCCACGCCTTCACCATCGCGTGGATTTGGCGCCACGTCACGACGCCGAGGAACTGCTGTCCTGCGGGCACCTTGACATCGATCACCCCGAAGAGCGCGGCGACAGCGACGACGTCGAGCTTCGCGTCGAGGTAGAGCTGAACCTGCTCGGGCGCCGGGTGATCCCAGACCTTCAGCTCGAGCGCGAGACGCCGCGTGGTCGGCCAGGTCAACGTGATGTCCGTCCTGCCGCCGGGGACGACGTCCTGCGTACTGACGGTCGGCGGCGTGGCCGACACCGACTTCCACCCGAAGTGCTGCACGAGCCGAGGCCACGTCTCGGGGACCTCGAGCGCGGCGGCGAAGGCGACCTCGAGAACAGCCTCTTCCAGCACGTGCTCGCCACGCGCGAGGCGCCACGCTTCTGCGACGAGCTGTTCTGAGCGGCTGGTCATTCGGCGCGAGGATCGCACCCGCGCCCGAGCGCGCCAAGACCCTTCGATCGGGAGCCGGGGAGCATGTGCATTCCTCGTGGGGCTCCGAGTTTCAGCGCGTCCCTCCCTGCGCGACTTCGACGCTGTCGTCCAACGGCGACACAGCGCCCAGCGCTCGGATCTTGGAGACAAGCGCTCCCAGCGCCGCGGCCGCGTCGGCGCCTCCCGAAGGGTTCCGCTCCACAATGGCTGCGCGCGGGCAGCGGAGCGCCGCCCGGAGCTTTCCGAGTACGTCGAAGTTCGCGGCGTCGACGGTCGCGAGGTCGACGTACGGGACGAACTTCACATGCTCGAGATCGGCCCTGTCGCTGTAGCGCAGTGTCCGACCGATGTTCTTCGCGTTGCGCTCGGCGAGGGCAGCGACGATCGCGAGTCCCGGCGACAACCACGCCATCACCTCGGCCCTGCGCGCATCGTCGCCACGAATGTTCGCGCCCGCGAAGCCGATCGCGGAGAGACCGCTCTTGTTCACCATCAGGCGTCCGATCCGATCGGCGGGCAGTCCCTCGATGGCCTGCCGCATCTGCGGTAGCAGCGGAGCAATCGCGAGCCACATCGCGTTGATCTGCGCCTCGATCTGCGGCCACGCAGCCTCCCCCTCGGCTCGTTTCTCGGGCGGGTAGGTTTCGAACTGCGCGCGCACAAACGCGAGCATGTCGGCCGCGGGTTCGGCGCGCGTGAGTGCCGCGAAAGCCTGCACCTTCAAGCCACGAGGGGGCGCGGCCCCAGCGTCCTGCCGCTCCGATGTGCGGGCGCTCGCATCAGCATCCGTCGCTTGCATGGCCACAGCGACAACCTGCTCAGCGATGGACACGATCTCTGGGTTGAGGAGCACCTCTGCGGCGAAGTCTTCGACGAGCTGCGCCTCGATCTGTCGGGGCAGCAACTCGCTCGGATCACGTTGCCAGTCGTCGCGCCCGCCGTACTCACGCAGGTTCTCGCGCTCGAACGAAGTGGGGTCCTGGCGCAGAAACACCACGGCCGGGAAGGCGTTGAGCGACCCGGACACGCGCAGGCGAGTCGCCTCATCGGTGCCCCGCGCGAAGTCCCACACATGCGCGAAGGAGATCACGAGCGCAGCTCCAACCTCCCGCATCGCGGCGTGGAGATCGTCGACCGCGGACTGCGGGTACTTCTTGCCGTCGGCGATGTCGTTGATGATGCCTGCGTCGAGGTACACGAGACGTTGCGGCTCGTTCATTCTCGTAGACTACGGCAAGGAGTGCGCGGGGCCATCTCTCACGCGTTCGCCGCGTGTCACACCGTCGGTCTGGCTCCTCTGAGGCACGGCATGAACTTCCCGATCCCGATGTGGTGGGCGCGTTCGAGGTGCGGGCTACGTCGAGAGGGCCCTCGCGCGCAGCGCGATGGTGAGGAGTTCTCGCGGCCTCAGTCGAGGGATTACAAGATGATGTGCGATCCTTCGCGCCGATGTCGCACGGGTAACAGGCGCCGTGCACTACCATCCTCACCGTGCGATCCACCCCCTTCGTCCTCGCGCTCATGTTGCTCCCGGCCGTCGGTCGAGCTCAGACGTGCGAGCCGTCGACGCCCGTCGAGAGGCAGTACCGCACGAGGATGAAGCACCGTTCGCCCGGGTCGGGCGGCACGCCACTTACCGTCACTGCGATGCTCTCGTGGCCCGCGCCCAACGCGGATTCGAATGCTGGCCAGCGCTCGCGGGACGTGCCGATCGACCCGCGCGAGGTCCAGGCTTTCACCATCGAGGGCGACATCTGGCGGATGACGGTCGAGGACGACGACTGCGATCTCCATTTCGAAATCGCCGCACCCGGCAGCGCCGCCGACGCGCCGCGTGTCATCGCCGAGGTGCCCGATGGACCGGGCTACGAGCTGGTGCGCGCCGACTTGCTCCGCGCCGTTCATCTGACGAGCGCGCGGGCTGGCGATCGCCTCGCCTTCATGGCGCCCGTGCGTGTACGCCTCACGGGGTACGCCTTCTGGGATGCGGCGCACCAGTGCCAACGTGATGCTGTGCGCGGGTGCAGCCACGGCACCGCCACGGTTGCGACGCTCTGGGAGTTGCACCCGGTGTGGCGCGTAGAGGTGTTGCCGCAGAGCCTCGTACCGTCCCCGTCGTCGAGCGCCACGCCACCGTCTGGCGGCCCCGACTCGCCATCACCTCGAGCTTCTGGGGTAGCGTAAAGTATTTCGTGTCTGGCCCGCGGCGATTTCTCCGAAGTGCCTAATGCAGAAGCGTTTTGGTGATGTCGTCGAGGCGCTCCTCTCGCTTCCTGGCGT
>JBPOHC010000854.1:0-4827 GCA_052035985.1 Myxococcota bacterium
GAGCCGTGGTCTGCGATGGACCGGATCTGCTCGAACCACGTGAGGGTGTCGACGTCGAAGTTCGCGTACCAGGGGCACGCCGCGGCGATCACCGCGAGGAGCGCGCCGAGCGGTGCGAGGGCCTTCAAGGCCGCGCGGTCTCTCCAGGGTGAGTTCATCGGAAGACCCGCGGAGATAGATCAACGCCCCACGGGGATCAACCGCCACATCGCGCGAGACGATGTCGCTCCCTCCGAGGCGATGACCGCGGAGGCGGGCCACTGTACATTCGCGCAGCGCATGGTCCGTCCTGTCGACAACCCGCCGAACCCCTGGCACGCGACGCACATCGAGTGGGACGGCGAAGCCCCCGACGCGAAGCTCGAACTCTTCGAAGAGCGCGCCCGCTCGATCCTGTCGGAGAACGACAGCCCCGACATTCCCCACCGCTGGAGCGTGAACCCGTACCGGGGCTGCATGCACGCGTGCACCTACTGCCTGTCGGCCGAGACGCCCGTGTTGATGGGCGACGGGAGCGTGCGCGCGATCGCCTCACTCCGCGTCGGCGACGAGATCTACGGGACCGAGCTCCGAGGTCGCTACCGTCGCTACGTGCGAACGCGCGTGCTCGCGCACTGGAGCACGTTCAAGCCCGCGTGGCGCGTGAGGCTCGACGACGGCACCGAGCTCATCGCGAGCGGCGACCATCGGTTCCTCTCAGATCGCGGCTGGAAGCACGTCACCGGCGCGGAGCAGGGCCACGCGCGTCGGCCACACCTGACGACGGGCAACAGCCTCATCGGCACGGGCGCGATCACGCGCAAGCGAGACATCGAAGGGCAGGCGATCAAGAACAACGCGCGCCTCGGCGTCACCTTCGTCGAGCCGCTCGGTGTCGACCTGCCGATGTTCGACATCACCACGGGGACAGGCGATTTCATCGCCAACGGCGTCGTCAGTCACAACTGCTACGCCCGCCCCTCGCACCAGCACCTCGGCTTCGGCGCGGGCACCGACTTCGATCGCAAGATCGTCGTGAAGATCAACGCCCCCGAGCTCCTCCGCGACGCCTTCGAGCGGCGCTCGTGGACGGGCGACACCGTGATGTTCTCGGGCAACACCGACTGCTACCAGCCCATCGAGGGAACCTACGCGCTCACCCGCGCGTGCCTCACGGTCTGCGCCGACTATCGCAACCCCATCGCCATCGTCACCAAGGGGATGCTCGTACGCCGCGACATCGACGTGCTCTCGCGACTCGCCGGCGACGGGTGCGCGACGGTGATCGTGAGCATCCCCTACGCCGACGACGCGACGCGCAAGAAGGTCGAGCCCTGGGCGAGCTCCGTCGAGCAGAGATTCGAAACGCTTCGAATGCTCTCGGCCGCGGGGATTCCCACGGGGGTGATGGTCGCGCCGGTGATCCCCGGGCTCAACGACGACGACATCGCGGAGGTGCTCACGCGCGCCTACGAAGCGGGCGCCCGACGCGCGGCGATGCAGCTCGTGAGGCTCCCCGGCGAGGTCATGGAGATCTTCGACGCGAGGATGCGAGAAGCTTTTCCCGACCGGGCGCGGCGCATCGACAGCGCGCTCATGCAGGTGCGTCGGGGCAAGCGCACCGAGAGCGAGTTCGGCGCGCGGATGACGGGCAGCGGAGCCCGTTGGGAGATCATCCGTCAGCTCTTCGACACGACCTGCAAGCGCCTCGGAATGAACGAGGTCGCACCTGCGGAGAGAAAGCCCTTCCGTCGCCCCAGGGCGCAGCTCGGGCTCTTCGACAAGTAGAACCCAACGGTTTCGACCATCACCCGCTGCGCAAGGGGTGGAAGTCGCAGTTTCCGAGTGTGCAGCGGACGTGATACGTCCACGGTCCTCGATGCACGACACGCGCACCGACGCGGTCACCTACTGGAAGAGGGTGATCCGCTTCGCGCTCCGAGGGGAGCTACCCACGCGCCCCGTGGAGGTGCCCACATGGGCGCTCTCGCTGCCCTATCGCCTCTGGGACAAGGTCGTCCGCTACGACGGTCGGACCTTCGAAGACCTCCAGGCGGGACGGCTCTCTCCGACGCTCCGCAGGGTGCTCCCGCTGCGCGCGCTGTACCTGCTCTTTCTCTTCGCGTGGCCCTTCGTGGCGTTGTTTCGATCGTTCCGTCGGCGCGGCGGGGCGATGCGCTACTGGCACCTGTGTCTGGGATATCCCGAGCTCTCGGTGCTGCACCCCGAGGCCGACTACAACGACCACGAGGCGAAGTGGTCGCGGCCCGACTTCTCCCTCGGGATGTACTACGCGTGGCGCTGGCACCAGAGCGCGCCCAACAGCCTGCGCATCGACGACAAGCGGCACTTCCTCGCCGAGTGCGAGAAGCACGGAATCCCGACGCCGCCCACGTACACCGCCGAGAAGGCCGTCTCGCGCGGCGGAACCTACATCGTCAAGGATCCGCAGCGTGACCTCGGCGCGGGTGTGGCTGCGCTCACGGCCGACGAGATCCGCGCGCTCGGGGCCGAGGCCGACGAGCTCATCATCCAGATGCGCCTGCGCAACCACGCGGAGCTGCTCAAGGTGCTCCCCGACGACGCGCCGCTGTCGTCGTTCAGGGTCATCACCACGCTCGACCCCAAGACCCGCGAGCCCCACGTCTCGCGCTGCGCCATTCGCATCGGACGCGCGGGCGTCGACGCCGACAACACCGCGCGCGGAGGCATCTGGGCGCAGGTCGATCGGCGCACGGGCAAGATCCTCCCCGGGGTCACGAAGGCCTCCTTCGGACGCTACGAGAAGGACGCCCCCGTACGCTTCGAAACGCACCCCGACTCGGGCAAGAGCTTCGTGGGAATGCGCGTTCCGTGGTTCGACGAGGGGCGGCTCCTCGCGCTCGTGGCGCACCGTCGCCTCGGGCTCGACCTCGTCTCCCTGGGGTGGGACGTGGCGATTTCGGCGAGCGGCCCGATCCTGCTCGAAGTGAACGTCTGGACGACCTGCTACGACTACGATCCCCCCGACGACGCCTTCACCCCCGCGTGCAAGCTCATCGTGAAGGAGCTGACGGGTTCCAACAAGACGACGGGTGCTGTACGGTCCGTGCCACCATGAAGCCTCGAGCGCTCAACGAGGGCGTGCTTGTGATGTACGGCGTGATGGCCGGGAGCGCGCGCTTCCTGCTTCCGCCGATGTTCGACGTTCCGCTGGTCCGCATGCTCCGCGCGGCGATGTTCGATCGCATGGCGCGGGCGCAGGGCGTGACGCTCACCGCGGGCGCGCGACGGATCCTCGTCGACCTCGAGGAGTCGTCGACGATCCGCGGCAACGTCACCCAGGGCATCCGGTGGGTGGTCGATCGGTTCGTGCCGTACAGCCGCCTCGTCGACGCGTCGGGCAACGTGCTCCGTACGTGGGGCGCGGGCGCGCTGATGCTCCGCTACCTCACGCAGCTCCGTCCTGCGAACGACCCCGTGATGGGCGAGATCGAAGCCGAGCGCGTACGTGCAGGACTCCGCGCGGCCCTCGACGTGCTGGAGCTCGACCAGGCGAAGGCCATCGCGGATGAAGCGCTGATCCCCGTGCGCACGGTCGACAGCGTCCCCGGTCTCACGCGCATCGAGCGCTGGACCGAGGCGCTCGCCGCGACCGCCGCGGAGCTCCCCGCCGCGTGGATCGACGCGGCGGAGACGACCTTCCTGGCGACGCTGAAGAAGTATCAGCAGCCGGTGATGGGCGACGAGGCTGCGCGGGTTCGCACGACGTAGCGTTCAGCCCGTGGGCTTCTTCTCGGTCTCGCCGTCGTCGACGACTTCTTCGGCGGCGGGCTCGTGCATCGAGGAGTAGAGCGGCGGCACATGCTCGTCGACGTGACGGATGCCGAAGAGCACGACGCCCGCCGTACGCAGCGCGTCGTGGCGCGCTTCGTAGAGGCTCGCGAACTGGTCGCGCTCGATGGACTCGGGCGTGCGAGGCGTCGCGCGCTTCATGGCCTTCGAGGGCTTGAGCGTCGTGACGAGCCACGCGGCGGTGGAGGCCATGTCGCGGAGGAACGTCTCTTCGAAGGGGTGCTTCCCTGCGAGCGCGCTCGCGAACTCGTGGAAGATCCCCGCGACCTGCACGCAGTCGCTCGCCATGCCGAGGGGCCCCTTCTGGGTCGCGAAGACCGCCACGCGACTCGTCGGGAGCTGCTCGGGGTGCAGCCGCGAGAACATGCGAAGAAAGCTCACGGTGAGCTCCCTGGGTTCGGTGATCGCGGCGACCTTCTCGGCGATTTCACCCTTCGAGGGAACGCGCGACGGCGGGCACCGACCGACCGCGAAGGAGAACCCGAGCCCGAGCGCGGGCATCTCGAGCAGCTCCGACTGCACGATGTGGGGCGCCTTCTCGGCGAGCTCCGCGAGAAAGGGCTCCACGGCCGCGAGGCCGACGCTCACGTTGTGCATCGCGATGTGCACGTCGTAGCGAAAGTACTGGAGGTTCTTCGTGTCGACGCGCTGCGCGGTCGGACGAAAATGTTCCCACGCGAGGCGCGGGTCGGTGGTCGTGAAGTACCGCGGCGCCGTGTAGGCGCTGGTCTTCACGGTATGGCCGCCCTTCGAGGAGGCGGCCGGCGTAACGGGTCCCGGAGGGATGCTGCGTCGGGTTGACATGATCAGCACAACGGCTTCCTGATCAGAAAGCTCAAGCGAGCGCGCGACGATTTTCGATCGAGCACCGATGGGGTCACGGAGCACTCCCTACCACCACTGTCCCTGATGGGTGTGGATGGAGCACCAGCAGTAACCGGCGGCCGTAAGGACGCCGGGGTGTCGCGCTGAGATCGCTCCCGGCGTCGTGACCGCCGCCGGTTCTTGGAGTCG
>JBPOHC010000736.1:0-9687 GCA_052035985.1 Myxococcota bacterium
TCACCCCTTCGTGGCGACCACGAGCGAGCCCGCGCCGTCGCCTGCGAGCTCGGTCTTGCGCGTGATCGTGAGCCCCGCGTCGGCGATCCATCGATCGGCCGCTTCTGACGGGACCGTCGCCGTGCCCGTCTCGACCAGCAGCGTGAGATCGAAGGCCGCAGGAAACAGCGTAGGAACAGGCCCCCGGAAGTGCTCGTGCACCACCAGAACGCCCCCCGGCGCGAGGGCCTTCGCGGCGCGACCGATGAGGTCCTCGCCGTTCGCGAGCGTCTGGTTGTGCAGCACGCTCAGCATCAGCACCACGTCGTACGGCCCCCCGAAATCGTCGCGCGTGGCGTCTCCGACCCGCGTGCGAACGCGCCCCGAGAGGCCGCGCGCGTCGAGGAGCGACTGCGTCGTCGTGAGGCTCTCGGCGAGGTCGAAGATCACCGCGTCGAGCTTCGGGTGACGCGCGCAGAACGCGGCGGTGTGGAGCCCGTGGCTCCCGCCCACGTCGAGGAGCGTGCGCGCCCCGATGGGGAGTTCTACCGCGTCGAGGATGAGCGGTGAGAGGAGGTCTGCGATGGCCTCCATGTACTTCGCGAAGGTCGCGCCGAGGCCTGGCCTGCGCGCCATCTCCTCCCACAGCATCGCCGCGGGACCTCCGCGACGGATGGCGCCTGTGAGGTCTCCGGTGATGCGCCACGCCTCGGCGGTCCACACGAGGCCCGGCGTGAAGTCGGGCTTCGATGCGGGCGTGAAGTGACGCGTGACGAAGTCACCGTTGGCGTAGCGGTCGCCGTCGCGCGTGGTGAGCCCCCAGGCCGTGAGCGCGTCGAGGAGGGCGCGCGTTCCCGTCGAAGACGCGCCGCACGCGAGGGCCGTCTCGTCGACCGTCGAGGGGCCGCGCGCGAGGTGATGAAACACACCGAGCTCCCCGGCGCTGACCATCGCGGCGCCCTTCATCATCGGGAGGTACGCAGCCATCATCGGGAGCGGTTCGCGCACGGTCGTTCCTTCTCTCGCTACTTCGCCGCGAGCCACTCTTGGATGTTCGCGACGGTGAGCTTCGGGTCGTCGACCTCGACGACGAAGCGCGTGTACTTGTCGTGATCGACCTCGATCGTGATGGCCTTCTCGCCCGTGTGGATGTCCCAGAACGCCCACTGCCCGTGCTCGAAGAAGCGCCCCGCGATGGCGATGCCCGGCATGTACGCGCCGGGGAGCCGGTAGCTGTGATCGAGCTGCTCCCTCGCGCCCGCGTCGATGCCCGCGTGCGCGCCCTTCACGTGCGAGCGCGGCAGCGTGAACTGGCTCGCGAACGACAGCAGCTTGTCGATGCCACGAATGTGAATGACCAGCGCGTCGGGCTGCACTTCGATGTCTGCCATGAACCAACTCCTTCGGCGGCACGTCGGCCGCGGCGCGGCGAAGCTATCATCGCCGCATGAAGCTCGTCGTCACTCTCGCGCTCCTCACCGCGGCGTGCACCCGAGGCGCCCCGCCGAGCGCCCCTCCCCCGGCCGTGACGACGCCCCTCGCGACACGTCCCGCGGTCACGGCCCCCGTCGACGGACCGCGTTGCCTCCCCATCGTCTCGGGCTGCGGCTGCGCCTACGCCTGCGCGTCTACCGTTCACCTCCTCGACGGGGGCGTTCACGAGGTCGCGCATGACCTTCAAGACAGCCGCCTCGACAGGGTCACCGTCGCGCGCTGGTGCTTCGACGCCGCGGGTCACGGCGCGCCGGAACAGCACGCGAACCCCGCGCAGCGCGACTGCATCGAGGTCTTCTTCGACGGGACCCCGTGCGGCGGAGAGTGCATCCCGCGAACCGACGTGCTGCGCTGCGCGAGCGTCGAGAATCACTGCGCCGCTGCGCCTGCGAGGTGAGCGGCGGGTGGCGCTTGACCCGCGCGAGGGCGCTGGTGTTCCCTCGGCGGGAGCGTGCGTACCCTGCGAGCCTTGATGGGTGTGTTGCTCGCGTGGGCGCTGCTCCTCAGCCCCCGCGAGGCATCGGCGGACCCCGCGAAGACCGTCTACGTCGGGATTCACCTCCGAGACGTGACGCGCTTCGACCAGCGCAACGGGACCTTCGACGTCGACCTCGAGGCGTGGGCGAAGTGGCTCGGGGATTTCGACCCCGCGGCGCTGCGCGTGGCGAACGAGAGCGACCTCGAACGCGACGACCTCGGCAGCGAAGACGACGCGGGCTGGCACGTCCGACGGTGGCGGCTCCGGGGGACGCTGCGCGGAGAGTTCCCGCTCCATCGCTTTCCCTTCGACGACCAGAGCCTCGGGATCGATTTCGAACTGCCCGAGCGCGACGCCGTGCTCGCCCCCGACCTCACCGGCAGCGGCATGGAGACGCACTTCAGCGTCACGGGCTGGAACTACGACCCGCACTTTCGCCCGCGCGCCTCTCGCCGCGTGTACCCCTCGGACCTCGGGAGCCTCTCCCACGAAGGTCAGCGCACGGCCGTCCATCACGTGCGCTTCGAGGTCACCATGCGGCGCCCCGCGGTGACCGTCGCGCTCAAGCTCTTCATGCCGCTGGTGCTCATCCTCCTGGTGGCCCTCATCGCGCTCTTCATGCCCGTCGACCTCGTCGACGCGCGCTCGGGCATCGGCGTCACCGCGCTCCTCTCGTGCTTCGCGTTCCAGTTCACCGTGGCGGGCACGATCCCCGACGTGGCGTACCTCACCGTCGCCGACGCGCTCTTCATCGTGGCCTACGCGGTCACCGCGCTCGCCCTGGTCATCAGCGTGAGCGCCTACTGGCTCCACCGGCACGGCCACGACCCCGCGGCGCGCAGGGTCGACCTCGCGGGTCGCTACGGCATCCCGGTCACCTCCGCCCTCATCGCCCTGACGCTCCTTCGCACCCCGCCGACACCCGCCGCGCCGCCCGCGCCCCGCCTCAGCCCCGCCGCGCGCGAGCGATCGTCACGATCCGTGGTGCGCGTGGGCGTCTCGCAGCTCCCGTCGCTCATGACGGGCGCGATCACCTGGGGCACGCGCTGGGGACTCGTGCAGACGACGCCCGACGATCGGCGCGTGGCCTTCCGGGCCGAGCGCGCGCCCGCGGTCGGAAACGACGCGCTGCGCCTCCTCGCCGACGGACGCTTCGAAGTGCGATGGCGCCTCCGCGACGGGCTCCGCTGGAGCGACGGTCGCCCCGTGACCAGCGACGACGTCCGCTTCGCGCTCGAGGTGTCGCCCGACCCTCGCGTGGTCTCCACCGAGACGCCCGACGCCCGCACGGTGATTCTCACCTACGAAGGCGTCATCGCGTCGGCGCTCGACGGCGTGCAGCCGCTCCCGCGCCACGCGCTCGGCGACGTCATGCGACGGGGCGGCTACGACGCGGTCACGGAGGCCCGGCGCACGCGCGTCCTCCCCTCGACGGGGCCCTATCGCGTCGTGTCGTTCACGGCCGAGCGCGAGGCCGTGCTCGAGGCGAACCCGCACTTCATCGGCCCCGCGCCCTCGATCCGTCGCGTCGAGCTCCGCTGCGACTCAGACCACGCCGCGCTCATTCGAGCCTTCGAACGCGGCGAGCTCGACCTCATCGCACCGAGCGCCCTCTCGGCGGCAGAGGCCGACGCGCTCGGCGCGCGCCTCCCGAGCGCGGTGCTCCAGCGCCCGTCGAACCAGCTCTATGCGCTGCAACCCGACCCCGCGGTGCCGATGCTCCAGCGGCTCGCGGTGCGCGAGGCGCTGCTCCAGGGCGTCGACCGCGCGGCCCTCTCTCTCGCGCTCTTCGGTGACGAGGGACGCGTCGCCGACGCCCCCACGCCCGAGGCCACGGTGCAGGGCGCGCGGCGCGTGAGCTTCGACGCCGAGCGCGCGAAGCAGGTCCTCACGCGCGAGGGCGTCGTCGGGCAGACGCTTCGCCTCACGCACGGCAACGGGGCAATCGAGCGCGCGGCGTCGGAGATCATCGCGACGGCTTGGCGATCTCTCGGACTTCAGATCGACGTGCGCGAGGTGCCTTCGATCACGGCGCTCTCGCGCTCGCGGTCCCACGGCGGGATGCTGCTCCAATCGCTCATGGCCGACCGCGACACGGAGGTCCGTCGCTTCTGGAACCTCCCGCGGGGCGAAGGGCGCGTGCTCCTCGCGGCGCGCACGGCGGCCTTCGACGACGCCGTCGCGCAGCTCACCGAGCGCGAGGAGCGGGCGCTCTTCCCCGAGCGGCGGGCGCAGCTCAGGGCGCGGCTGATGGCGCTCTTCTCCGAGCGTCTCCCACTGCTCCCGCTCGCGCTCGGCTCGGAGCGCTACGTGGTCTCGCCCTCGCTCCGCGGGTGGGATCGCGGCCCCGGCGTGCGCTTCGGCGAGGGCATCGAGCAGTGGCACTTCGCCGACGCGGCCTCGCACTGAGCGCTGGAACCGTCCCGCGACCGCGGCTGTCTCGCCCTGCATGAACGCATCTCCTCGAAGCGCTTCGTGGGCCGTCTACCGCTCCATCGACCTCACGCCTCCTGCGATCGTCACCGACGACGCGCTCTTCGAAGTCACGCTCTCGTGGGGCGATGACGTGCTCACGGTCGCGCACCTCTCCCGCGGCGACCGCTTCGAACACGCCCTCGAAGACGGCGCGACGTTTCGTGTCACGCACGGCGCGTCCGTCGAGGTCGAGGTGCCCGAAGGAGCCTCCGCGTGGGTGCTCCGCGATGGCGTCTGCGAAGACCGTCGCGCGACCTTCGCGCTCCCCGTCGACGCGCGAGCGTGCGTGGCGCGAGGAGACCTCACGCTGCGGGTGCGACGCGTCGACGCGGCCGAAGCGCTCCCCCGCGTGCGACGCGTGACGGGCTTCGCCGCGGCGGTGACCTGCGCGCTCGCCCTCGCAGTGACCGGCGGCGTCTACGCGCAGACACCCGACGACGCCGACAGCGCGTTCGACTCGCGGCGTGAAGACCCGCGGCCGTGGCTCCTCGCGGTCATGGTCGCGCGGTCTGACGAGGCGCCGCCGCGTGCGAGCGCGACCGAGGGGCTGCTCGTCGGTCGCGGGCCCATCGTCGTGTGCAGTCACCTCTGCTGCCACGGGTGCTTTGCCACGCCGTGGTCACCCGCAGAGCCCTGGGAGGACGACGAGCGTTTCATCGGGCTCGACCCCGCGTTCGACCTCCTCGGCTTCACGCCCTCTTCCTTCGATCGCAGCGCGCCTCGACGCGTCGACAGCGTGCGACTCCGCGCCGTGAAGGTGATGGGCCTCACCGCGACCTCCGACCTTCGTCGTCAGGTCCTTCGCCAGCTCCCCGCCCTCGCGCGCTGCAACGTCACGCCCGAGGCCCCGCGATCGAACGACCGCCGCGTCACGCTCCGCTTCGTGATCGGAGGCGACGGAAACGTCATGGCTGCGGGCGTGGCGAGCAGCACCGATCCCTACGTGGCCGTCGCCGACTGCATGGCGCGACACGCGCGGCGGTGGAGATTCACCGCGCCTTCGAGCGATGTCACCACCGTCGAAGCGTCGTTCGCGCTCCGCTGACGCGTTCAGATGAAATCCAACCGTCACCCACTTGAACGGGCGCAGATCTGACGCGAGCGCGTGCGTTGTGCGGCTGTGTCGCGACCGCGATTCCACATGCGGCGCGCGCATCACATCTTGAATCCTGCGCGCCGATGCGAGCAACTCGGCCCTACGGTCGCGAGTCCGTTCGCGCCGCAGGAGATGATGACGTCATCATGAGATCCGGAACCTTTCTGGCTGCGGCCGGGGCGCTCTGCGCCGCCGTGCTCGCTGGAGGCGCCGCGCGCGCACACCCCGTGACCGTCGACGGCAGCGCCGCCGAGTGGTCGTCGCGCGTGCCCAACGCCGACAACCTCGGGCTCGTCGCGCGCAACGCGAGCTCCGAGGGCGAGTACGTGTGGCTCGACAACAACGCCGACACGCGCACCGACCTCGCGAGCCCCGAGAACGACGCCAACATCACCCGCGTGCAGTACACGGGCACCTCCGCGGGCCTCGCGGTGCTCGTGCGGCTCAACAGCGCGACGCCGTCGGGCGCCCCCGTGCAGGTGCAGCTCGCCATCGACACCGACCGCGCGTCGGGGAGCGGGCAGAACTTTCTCGCGGGCTTCGCCGACACGCAGGTCGACCCCAACGCCCGCTGGGAGTACCTCGTCCAGACGCAGTTCGGCTCGGGCGGAACCGCCCGCGTGCTCAACACCTCGTTCGCCTCCGTCGCGACGGTGAGCGCGGTGCGAGGCGCCGACGGCGTCGAGATGTTCATCCCGTGGACCGCGCTCGGACTCAGCGCGCCCCCCACGACGCCGCTGCGCTTCACCGTCGCGACCTTCCGCTCGCAGTCGAGCGACGACACCGTCGACATCGGCGGCTCGGGCGTTTCGAACGCGCTCGACGCGGTGAGCGACTACGGCCTCCCGCGCGCGTCGGCGCACCCCAACACCTTCACCGAGGTGACCGATCAGGTCATCAACTACTACGCCGACGTGTACTTCGGCACGAGCGGCGAGGTCTACGCGCCGCTCATGGTCACGCGCTTCGTCGCCGACGCCGCCGCGTCTACGGTTGGGGGCAACGAGTGGGTGGCCGTGCGCAACATGACCCCCGGCGCGCTCTCGCTCGGCGCGTTTCGCATCGGCGACGAGGAGACCGTCGCGGGCACCGAGGGGATGTACGCCTTCCCCGCGACCACGCTGGCTGCTGGCGCGACCTTCATCATCGCCGCGAGCGGATCGCACTACGCGGCGCGCTACGGCCGCCCCGCCGACGCCGAGTTCGCCACCACCGCGGGTGATACGACGCCCGACATGACCCGCTCGACCGCGTGGGGTACGGGCACCTTCGGCCTCGCCAACGCGGGCGACGAGATCCTCGTGCTCGACCCGTCGAACACCATCGTCGACATCGCGACCTTCGGCACGGGCACCTACGCGGGCGTCACGGCCGCCGCGCAGATCACCGTCACCGCGCGCGTGTATCGACGGCTCCTCACGCTGCCCGACCGCGACGACAACAGCGTCGACTTCGGCGACGGAGGCACCACCTGCGCGACCGACACGGAGTGCACCGGGGGGTGCTTCCGCTGCGACCTCAACGCGTGCGCGCCTCGCGCGGCGGGCACCGCGTGCCCTGACGGCAACGCCTGCAACGGCGCCGAGACCTGCGACGCCGCGGGCGTCTGCGCGGCCGGGACGCCCCTCACCTGCAACGACGGAAACCCCTGCACCACGGACTCGTGCGACCCCGCGTCGGGGTGCGCCACGGCCCCCGTCAGCGCGGGGACGAGCTGCGCCGACAGCAACCTCTGCAACGGCACCGAGACCTGCGACGGCGCCGGGACCTGCGCGGCTGGAACCGCTCTCTCGTGCACCGATTCGAATCCCTGCACGATCAACTCGTGCAACCCCGCGACGGGCTGCGTCGTGGCCTTCGAAGTCGACGGCACGAGCTGCGGCAGCACCAACGTGTGCACCGGCGCGCAGACCTGCGGATCAGGCGTCTGCGTGACCTCGACGCCGCTCACCTGCTCCGACGGAAACGCCTGTACGACGGACGCGTGCAACCCCGCCTCGGGCTGTGATTTCCCGCCCGTGAGCGCCGGGGGCGCGTGCTCCGACGGCAACCCCTGCAACGGCGCCGAGACCTGCGACGGCTCCGGCGCGTGCGGCGCGGGCACTCCGCTCTCGTGCGGCGACGGAAACCCCTGCACCGCAGACTCGTGCTCGCCCTCCTCGGGCTGCGTGAACACCCCCGTCACCGCGGGGACCTCGTGCTCCGACGGCAACGCCTGCAACGGCGCCGAGACCTGCAACGCGTCGGGGACGTGCACCTCGGGCTCGGCGCTCTCGTGCGACGACTCGAACGTGTGCACCGCGGACTCGTGCTCGCCCTCCTCGGGATGCGCGCACACGCCCGTCTCCGCGAGCATGTCGTGCGATGACGGCAACGCGTGCAACGGCGCCGACACCTGCAACGCGTCGGGCGTCTGCGTCGGCGGAGCGGGTCCTTCGTGCGACGACGGAAACCCCTGCACCGCAGACTCCTGCAGCCCCTCGACGGGCTGCGCGCACACGCCCGTAAGCGCGGGCGTCTCGTGCTCCGACGGCAACCTCTGCAACGGAACCGAGACCTGCAACGCCACGGGCACCTGCCTCGCGGGCACGCCCCTCACCTGCGACGACGCCAACCCCTGCACCTCGGACTCGTGCGCGCCCTCCACGGGCTGCGCGAGCGCCCCCGTGAGCGCGGGCACCGCGTGCTCCGACGGCAACCCCTGCAACGGAACCGAGACCTGCAACGGCTCCGGCGCGTGCGGCGCGGGCAGCGCGCTCTCGTGCGACGACATGAACCCCTGCACCGTCGACTCGTGCAGCGCCGCGACGGGCTGCGCGCACGCCCCCGCCACCGCAGGCACGGCCTGCTCCGACGGCAACGCCTGCAACGGCGCCGAGACCTGCAACGCGTCGGGTAGCTGCGCCGCGGGCACTCCCCTCACGTGCGACGACTCAAACCCCTGCACCACCGACTCGTGCGCGCCCTCCACGGGATGCGTGACCGCCCCCGTCTCCGCAGGGACCTCGTGCTCCGACGGCAACGCCTGCAACGGCGCCGAGACCTGCAACGCATCGGGTAGCTGCACCGCCGGGAGCGCGCTCTCGTGCGACGACGCGAACCCCTGCACCACCGACTCGTGCAGCGCCGCTTCTGGTTGCGCGCACGCGCCTGCCAGCACGGGCTCCGCGTGCTCCGACGGCAACCCCTGCAACGGAACCGAGACCTGCAACGCGTCGGGCATGTGCGTCTCAGGCACGGCCCTCTCGTGCGACGATTCGAACCCCTGCACCACCGACTCGTGCTCCGCCTCCACGGGCTGCGCACACGCGACCGCCACCGCGGGGACGGCCTGCTCCGACGGCAATGCGTGCAACGGCGCCGAGACCTGCAACGCATCGGGGACGTGCACCTCGGGCACCGCGCTCGCGTGCGACGACTCGAACCCCTGCACCACCGACACGTGCGCGCCCTCCACGGGATGCGCGCACACGAACGTCACCGCGGGCACGAGCTGCTCCGACGGCGACCTCTGCAACGGCAACGAGTTCTGCACCGCGGGAGGCACCTGCGCGCCGGGCAATCCGGTCACCTGCCTCCCGGCGACCATGCGGTGCCGCGTCAACGTGTGCGACCGCGCCACGGGCCTCTGCGTCCCTGCGAACGCTCCGCTCGGGACGTCGTGCTCCGACGGCGACCTCTGCAACGGCCTCGAGACCTGCGACATGGCGGGCGCGTGCTTGATGGGCGTCGCGCCCGACGGCGGCGCGTGCGTCGACGCGGGTGACGCGGGCGACGCCAGCGATGCAGACGACGCGAGTGACGTCACCGACGTCAGCGACGCCGACGACGCTTCGACCGACGCGGCCGACGCCGACGACGCCTCGACCGACGCAGACGACGCTTCGGTGGACGCCGACGACGCGGCCATCGACGTCGACGACGCTTCGACCGACGCCGACGACGCCTCGACCGACGCCGACGACGCCTCGACCGACGCGAGCGACGACGCCGACGACGCCTCGACCGACGCGGCGACCGACGCGGCCACCGACGCGGCCGCCGACGCACGCACCGACGCGCGCGTTGACGGGAGCGCGGTCGACGTCTCGACCGACGACGCCTCGACCGACGTCTCGACCACCGACGCGCCCGACGGCTCCACCGGCGGCCTCTCGGTCGAAGG
>JBPOHC010000346.1:0-21336 GCA_052035985.1 Myxococcota bacterium
CCCGCGCCCGCGGGGACCACGGCGGGTGCCTCTCCACCGCCGTCGGTGGACCCGGCTCATCCCCGCGCATGCGGGGACCACACGGAGCCTGCGGGCGTCGGAGCGCGGAGGATCGGCTCATCCCCGCGCATGCGGGGACCACCGCAAGTACTACTACGGCAAAGTGTCCGCTGTACGGCTCATCCCCGCGCATGCGGGGACCACATCGCACTCTCTCGCCGACGCCTCTCGCATTGCGGCTCATCCCCGCGCATGCGGGGACCACACTTCCTGGAACCTTCTGAAATCACTCCAGAATTTCAAAGACCGATTTCGTACCGATCGCAGGACCCTTGTACGAAGGCATTTCGCATCACCCTCCGCGCGGCGCTCAGGCGGGCTTCTTCTTCGCCTCGGCCTCCTTCGTGGCCTTCGCGCGGCGCGCTTCGGCCCGACGGCGGCGGAGGTACGTGCTCGTCACCTCGCGGATCACCTTGGGGTGATCGCGGAACACGAGCTGCGCAGCGCTCCGCACGAGCGCCACGCGGCGCATGGCGATGGCGATGTAGCGGTTGCGCTGCTCGACGGCGGACTTGCGCCGCCCGTTCTCCACGGGCTGCTTGGGCTGCGCGCGTAGCGTGTCGGCGAGCGTGAACGCCTCGTCGATCAAGGCCACGTCGAAACCGCCGACGTCGTCGATCTCGTCGCGGTAGGTGTCCGCCAGCGCGGCGTAGTCCTGGAGCTTCTGCGCCAGCACGTCGCGCGCGGCGCCGTCGTCGGCGTGGAGGTCACGCACCTGCGCGAGCTGCGCGTCGCGCTCGTCGAGCACGCCGTCGGAGCTGAAGTGCCAGTCGAGCACGCCCTCGATCTCCGAGGCGATGAGCTGCGCGCGCTCGTCGAGCGCGTTGTCGCCGCCCGCGCTCGCCGCGAGGATCGCCTGATTGTTCGACTGCTGCGCGAGCCCCACGAGGTGCGTGATCTCGCGCGCGACGTCGCGACCGAGACGCGCGGGCTTCTTGCCTTCGCGCTCGGCGCGAGAGAGCGCGAGCTCCAGCCCCGGCGTGACGACCGCGTCGGTCGCGCGATCGCGCGTGACCGTCCAGCGGTTCCACACGAAGCGGGCGACGTCGAGGGCCTCGCCCGTGAAGACGCCGAAGGGGAGCGACAGCCCGAGCGCATCGCCCGGCACCCCCGCGGCCTCGGCCTCGTACCTCGCCAGCTCCGTCTGTGTGGGCGGCGCGACCACCAGCGCCGTCTCGCCCGCCACCGCCCCCGTCGAGACCACCGTCGCGCGGAGCTTCGCGTCCGTCTTCGCTGCGGTCTTCTTCGCGCCCGGCGTCCTCACGGCCGCCGGTTTCTTCGCCGTGGGCCTCTTCGCCGTGGGCTTCTTCGCCGTGGGCTTCTTCGTCGCAGCCTTCTTCGTCGCAGCCTTCTTCGTCGCAGCCTTCTTCGTCGCAGCCTTCTTCGTCGCGGCCTTCTTCGTCGCGGCCTTCTTCACGCCCGACTTCGCCGTCTTCTTCGCCTTCGCCATCTGTCCACCACCCCCGCGGCCCCTTCGTCATCACCGCCACTCGGATCGCACGAGGACACGCGGTTCCGTGAGTCTCACACGACGCTCTTCGCGTCCGCGACAACAAACAGAAGCGCCGATGTCCTTGAGCGCCGAGGGGATGTCCTTGAGAGCCGCCCCCATGTCCTTGAGAGGCAGTCCCGTGTCCTTGAGAGGCGGTCCCGTGTCCTTGAGAGGCGGTCCCGTGTCCTTGAGAACGAGTCCCGTGTCTTTGACGCCCGGACCGCTGTCTTTGAGGGGATTCGCCCCCGAGCGCCGATGCTTGTCGTGCGCACGACGAAGTCCGCGAGTGGCGCGCCCAGGGTTCGCGCGACGAGAGGCACGCGCGTGGCGCGCCCAGGGTTCGCGCGACGAGAGGCACGCGAGTGGCGCGCCCAGGGTTCGCGCGACGAGAGGCACGCGAGTCACGCGCCCAGGGTTCGCCCCCAAGGGATGTACGCGATAGGGGCTCAGCCTGGGCTGTTGCCTGCACGGATCACCGGTCTTCGACCGGTTCAGAAGGCATTTCAGGGCGCTCTCCGCGGAACCCTCGAAGAGGGTGATCCGTGTCTTGGTGGAGCCCAGGCTGAGCCCCTATCGCGTACATCCCTTGGGGGCGAACCCTGGGCGCGTGACTCGCGTACATCTCGTCGCGCGAACCCTGGACGCGTGGCGCGCGTACATCCCGTGGGGGCGAACCCTGAGCGTCGCGTCGCAGCTACCTCGCGCCGACGTGCTCCGCGAGCGCGTAGATCGTGTCCATCGACGACTTCAGCTCGCCGCGCGCGATCGCGTGCACCATGCGCTGCGCCTCGGTATTCGTCGGCGTCGCGATGCCGTGCTTCAGCCCGCGCTCGACCACCTCGCCGTTGAGAAAGTCCACGGCGGGCGGCCTGCCTCGCTCGATCGCCGAGAGCATCGACGAGCGCATGCGGCGGTAGCGCGCGCCCACGGCGAGCAGCATCGCGTGCTTGGTGAAGAGCGATGGCGACCCCGCGCTCTTCTCTTCGGCCTCGGTGAGCGCGATCCAGTCGAGGTCGAGCGTGCCCGAGACCTTCTCGAGCGAGACCTGCTCGGCGCGCGCAACGCGCACGCACTCGGTCATGATCCGCAGCGCGAGGCGACGCACGGTCAGCGACATCATCAGCGGACCGAGGCGGTCTCCGCCGAGCGTGCCGAGCGTCGAGATGGCGCAGTTGATCGCGAGCTTGCTCCAGCGCGCGCCCGCGAGGTTCGACGTGCGCGTCACGGGCCCCACCGCTTCGAGGATCAGCGCGAGCCTGTCGAGCCTCGGATCTTCGCGTCCGTCGATGCGGCCGATGGTGAATCCCCCTGACGCAGTGCGCTCATACACACCCGGCTCGGGCATCGTGGCGCCCCACGCGACCACGGCGCCCACCACGCGCTCGGGGCCTGCGATGCGGGCGACGCGCTCTTCGCAGAGGCCGTTCTGAAAGCACACCATCGCGCCGTCGGCGGCGAGCCACGGGAGCGCGCGGCGGGCGGCTTCTTCGACCTGGGGCGGCTGCGTGGCGAGGAGGATCCAGTCGAAGGGAGGTTCCGTGGGCGCGAGGTCGGTCACGCACGGACACGCCACCGCGCGCGCGCCGTCGACGCCCGTGAGGCGCATACCCTGAGCCGTCACCGCGGCGGCGATGGACTCGTTCGTCGTGAGGGCCACGACGCGTCCGCCTGCGGCCACCACGGGGTCGTGGATCGACGACGCGACGACGCCGCCGATGCCGCCCGCGCCGACGACGAGCACGCGCTGGCCCTGCGTCACGGACGCGGTCGGGATCACAGAGGAACGCACCGGACTCTCGCTCACGCTTCGAAGCTACAACACGCCGCGGTGCTCTCCGCAGGGAGAACGTGCGCGTCGTTCCCGTCCACTCGCGATCGGAGACCCCCGAGCGTCAGCGAGCGGGGACGCGACTCGCGACGCCGCCGGAACGCGCTCTGAAGAGAGTCCCCGATCGCTGACGCTCGGGGGTCTCCGTGACTCGAATCGGCTCCCGTCCGTGAGGTCTTACCGGGTGCTCGTGAGCACCGCGCAGCCGTCGTCGTCGAGGTCGACGGCGCGACGGCGGAGGAGCGTCCCGAGGGCGCGCTTGAAGGCCTTCTTGCTGAGTCCGAAGAGGTCTCGAATGAGCTCCGGCGACGAGTGATCGCCCACGCGCGGTGCGCCCGGACGAGAGAGCACCGAGAGCACGTGGTCGGCGTCGGTGTCGAGCTGGAGGTGGGCGTGACCGCGGAGCGAGAGGTTGACCTTTCCGTCGGGAAGCACCGAAGAGACCCTGAACTGCGCTCGCTCACCGCGCGCGAGCTTGTGGGGCTCCTGCGCGGGCACGAGGCCCACGTAGCGCCGCTCGACGATGACGAAGAGGCCGATGCCGGGCTCGTCGCGCCATGCCACGCCCTCGACCCACTCGTCGCGCTCGAAGCGCCCCCCCACGCGGAGCATCTCGGTCACGCGCATGGTGGCCGCGAGCTGTCCGGTGTCGTCGATGACCACGCCGAAGGGGTGCGACTCGCCCTCGCGAAGATCGCGCGTGAGCTCGGTCGGAGGGACGAAGAGCTCCGTGGGCATCCCCGCGTCGACGAGCGCGCCGTCACGCAACACCCGCTTCACTTCGAGGAAGGCCACCTCGTCTCGGGCCGCCTTCGGGAGCTTGAGCGTGGCCGTGCGGCACCGCTCCGCGTCGAGGTAGATGAAGACGTCGAAGCTGTCTCCGAGGCGCACGTCTTCGGGCAGCTCGCGCGCCGCGAGGGGGAGCGCGGGCATCTTCACGTCAGGGTCGTCGGAGCCGAGGAGCACCCCCGACACGCTCTGCCGCTGCACCGTGAGGGTCACCACGCGTCCCACGAGGTCGTCGCTCGTCATCGGCGGAGACTCTCGCACGTCACCGCCATGAATTGCACGGCTCCGTTGACGCGGAGCGTCGCACTTCGCCGCGGCCTCTTCGTTGACAGAGCCTCGGCACACGCGTAATCCCCCGTTCCCGCATGGACCACGCGCTGCTCACCACCTCGCAGTCCCTCGCCAACGACCTCCGATCGCTCCTCGAAGAGATCGACCCCGCGCGGTGGCGCGACGACCTCGAGGCCGCGGCGAGGCAGCGCGCGAACGCCATCATGGAGCGCCTCCAGGGCATCCCCGGCGACGCTGGAACCACGGGCGAGGTGCAGCTCGTCGAGCGCCTCGGTCAGCTCCGCTCGGTGCTCGATCGCGCCCTCGACGGACTGCCCTCTCGCGAGTCGCTCACCACGCAAGCGCAGAGCGCGCGCACGGCCTGGGCGACCTTTCAGCGCGACGTGCAGCCCGCCTACGAGGCCCTCGCGGCGAGCCTCCGCAGCATGGCGATCACGGCGCCCGCGCCGCTGCGTCCGACGAACTATCACCGCAACGCGTTTCACATCTCGAGCGGGCTCTGCGTCGTGGCCCTCAGCGAGTTTCTCCCCTCGCGTGTGTGGCTGATCCTGCCGCCGCTCGCCTTCGCGATCTTCGCGTGGGGCAGCGAGGTCTCGCGCCGCATCTGGCCGCAGATCAACAACGGCCTCATGCGCCTCTTCGGCCCCGTGGCGCACGCCCACGAGCGTCACCGCATCAACTCCGCCACGTGGTTCGTCACGGCGGTGCTGATCCTCGGCCTCGCGTTCCCGCGCTACGGCGCGGCGACGGGCGTCGCGGTGCTCGCGCTCGCAGACCCCGCCGCGGCCCTCATCGGCAGGCGCTTCGGTCGCACCAAGCTCCACGCCAACCGCTCGCTCCAGGGCACGCTGGCCTTCTTCGTGGTGGGCGCCGTGGCGGCCTTCACGGTGCTCGCGCTGCGCCACCCCGCGAGCCTCGGCGCGATGGTCGTCACCGCCCTCGCGACCGCGTTCGCTGGCGCCGTCGCCGAGCTCTACACCGACCGCCTCGACGACAACTTCACCATCCCCCTCGCCTCCGCGGCTGCCGCGGTGGGCGTCGGATCGCTCGTCGGCATCGCGTGATCGCCTCCCCCTACGCTCCCCTCACCCACGGCGCTCCGCTGACGATCGGTGACGAGGTCGACCTCGACGCCACGGCCATTGCGGGCCTGCATTTTCGCAAGGTCAACGTCAAAGAAGCCTTCACCCTCTGCGACGCCGAGGGGAGGTTCTTTCGCGCCTCGCTCAAGGCGCTCACGGCCACGACGGGCTCGTGCGTCGTGTACGAGCAGATGCCCGACTCGCCCGAGTCGCCCGTCGAGATCACGCTCGTGTGCGCGGTGCTTCAGCGGCAACGAATGCTCTGGGTCGCGCAGAAGGCCGCGGAGCTCGGCGTCGCGCGCGTCCAGCCCGTGTTCACGCTGAAGTCGGTGCAGGCCGACGGACTCGCCCACGAGAAGGCCCACGCGTGGCCCGGCCAGAGCCTCAAGGGGGCTCGCCAGTGCCGCCGCGGGAGCGTCCCCGAGGTGCTTCGTACGGTCGCGCTCGACGCGTACCTCGCGAGCCCGCAGTGGCGCGAAGCCGAGGTGAAGGTCTTTCTCGACGACCGCTCCGATGGTGACCGTGAGGCGTTGCGTCCGTGCAAGACCCTCGCGCTCGTGATCGGCCCCGAGGGGGGTTTCGCCAACGTCGAGCGGCAGAAGCTCATCGACGCGGGCGCTCATCCCGTGCGTATCGGGGGGCGCGTGCTCCGCGCGGAGACCGCTGTGGTCGCGGGGATCGTCGTGGCGCAGCATCGCGTCGGCGACATGGGGCTGTAGACGTCGCGCGGCGCGCGGGTGTACTCCCGCGGTCCATGAAGATCCTCTACGGCGTGGTGGGCGAGGGCATGGGACACGCCATGCGCTCTCGCGTGGTGCTCGAGCACCTGCTCTCGCAGGGGCACGAGGTCGAGATCATGGCGTCGAGCCGCGCGGTCGACTTCCTGTCGAAGCGCTTCGAAGGGGTGCACCGCATCCACGGGCTCCATATGATCTACGAAGAGAATCGCGTGCGGCGCGGGGCGACGCTCTGGTCGAACGTGCTCAAGGGCGCGGCGGGCCTGCCCGGCCAGGTCGCGGCCTACTTCGAGCTCATCAAGGACTTCGCCCCCGAGGTGGTCATCAGCGACTTCGAGTCGTGGACCTACCTCTTCGGCTCCGCGCACCGCATCCCGATCATCTCGATCGACAACATGCAGATCATCAACCGCTGCACGCACCCGCCCGAGGTGCTCGCGGGTCACGAGACCTCGTTTCAGCTCACCAAGGCCTTCATCAAGGGCAAGCTCCCGGGCTGCAACGAGTACCTCATCACCACGTTCTTCTATCCCCCCGTCCGCAAGGACAGCACGAGCCTCCACCCCCCGATCTTGCGGCCCGAGATCCTCGCGGCGAAGCCTTCGAACGGCGATCACCTGCTCGTCTACCAGACCGCCGAAGGGCACGACGCGCTCCTCGACGCGCTGCGCGCCTCGGGCCTCGAGTGCCGCATCTACGGCATGAAGCGCGGGATCACCGAGGAGGTCGTCGAGGGCAACCTCCGCTTCAAGCCCTTCAGCGAGGCGGGCTTCATCGACGACCTCGCGTCTTCGAAGGCCGTGATCGCGGGCGGAGGCTTCACGCTCATGGGCGAGGCCGTGTACCTCCGCAAGCCCATGCTGGCGGTGCCGCTCGGGCTCCAGTTCGAGCAGGTGCTCAACGCGCGATGGCTCGAGCGCCTCGGCTACGGCATGGAGGCCGAGCACCTCGACGTGGCGACGGTGAAGCGCTTCCTCGAAGCCGTTCCGCGCTGCGCGGAGGCCCTCGCGAGCTACTCGCAGGACGGCAACAAGTCGCTCACCGGCGCGCTCGACGGCCTCCTCGACCGCGCCGCCGCGGGCGTTCTCTAAGACCTCTCAGCGCAGAAAGAGGTTCACGCCGCGGTTCGTGCCGTTGGACTGCGCCACGTAGAGCCGCGAGCCGTTGTCGCTCACCGCGAGGCCCGCGCGAGAGGTGCCTCCCGCGGTCGACTGGATGTAGAGCCGCGTGCCGTCGGCGATGAGATGCGCGGTCCACAGGTCGCTCGCCTCGCCGAGCACGTAGACCACGCCGCGGCACTCGTCGACGGCCACGTCGGTCGGGTTGCCGATGGTGACGATCGACCGGATCTGCGAGCCCGTGGGGCTGAGGACGCGCAGCGTGCTGTCGGTGTACGAGGCCACGTAGAGGTTGCCCGACGCGCCCACCGCGAGGCCGCGCGGGGTCTGGAGGGCGGGCGCCGTGGTGATCGTGCGGAGGAGGGTCCCCGTGGGCGTGAACACCTGCACGCGGTTGCCCGAGGCGTCGGAGACGAAGACCTCGCCGCGCGCGAAATCGATCCCGCGCGAGCCCGACCCCACGGACCACGTCTCGGAGACCGTGCCCGAGGCCGTGAGGTGCGTGACGAGGCTCGCGCTCGGATCGACGACCCACATCTGCCCCGTGGCGCGGTCGACGACGAGGTCGTACGCGGTCGTCGCGCGGGGATAGTTGCGCACGTAGCGCCCGTCGGCGTCGAAGACGAGGATCTTGTCGTTGTACGAGAGCACGTAGACGCTGCCGCCCGGCCCGACGGAGACCGACACGGCCTGCGAGGCGGTCTGGTCGGCGCCGGTGCCCGCGACGGCGAAGCGCGTGACCGCGGCGGCGGGCGCGGTCCGCACCGTCGCGAGGTTGAGCTCGCAGCCGTCGGCGAGGTTGCTGTTGCAGTTGGCGAAGCCCGTGTTGCACCCGCTGAAGCCGCAGGTCCCCGCGGTGCACGCCGCGACGGCGTTGGTGGGCGCGCACGCGCGGCCGCAGGCGCCGCAGCTCGCGACGCTCGTCGCGGTGTAGACCTCGCAGCCGTTGGTGAGCGTCCGGTCGCAGTCGGAGAAGCCCGTCGCACACCCCGACATCGTGCAGACGCCCACGGTGCAGCGCCCCGTCGCGTTGGCCGGCGCGCACGCGCGACCGCACGCGCCGCAGTCGGTGAGGCTGTTGTTGGTGTCGACCTCACAGCCGTTGGCCGACATCATGTCGCAGTTCACGAAGCCCGACTCGCAGCCGCCGAGCACGCAGCTCCCGAGCACGCACACGGGGAGCGCGTTGGCGAAGCGGCACGCCTGACCGCACATCCCGCAGTGGTCGGTGGAGCTGCGCGTGTCGGTCTCGCAGCCGTTGGCGGTCATGCCGTCGCAGTCGCCGAAGCCCTCGTCGCAGGTGTAGCGGCAGGCTCCGTCGGCGCACGACGCCGTCGCGTGAGGGCGCGCGGCGCAGGCCATTCCGCAGCCTCCGCAGTTCGCGGCCGAGGTCTGCGTGTCGACCTCGCAGCCGTTGGCCGACATCATGTCGCAGTCGCGAAAGGCGCCCGTGCACGCGCCCACGGCGCACGCGCCCGCGGCGCAGGTCGCGGTGGCGTTGGGGAGGGCGCAGCGGTTGTTGCACATCCCGCAGTGCTCGACGGTGGTCTGCGTGCTCACGCACGCGCTCCCGCAGCACGCCTGGCCCGTGGGGCAGCCGCGCGTCGCGTTGCATCCCATGGCGCAGCGGCCCGACATGCAGAGCTGACCCGCGGCGCAGTGGTCGTCGCGCGTGCACTCGACGCAGGCGTGCATGGCGGTGTCGCAGCGGCGTGAGGTCCCCGTGGTGCAGCCGTCGTCGGCGCGGCAACCGTCGACGCACTGGCGGGTGACGGCGTCGCAGTGCTGCGCGGCGGCGCACACGTCGTCGGTCACGGTGCAGGCCACGCAGCGGCCCGTGGGGCGGTCGCACACGCGGCGCGTCGGGTCCGTCGCGGAGCAGTCGGAGTTCGCCGCGCAGGGCCGCATCGCGTCGGCGGAGTCAGCGGTGGCGTCGAGCGAGGCGTCGGGGTTCGAAGGGAGGTCGAGGGCGATGTCGTCCCCGGCGTCGGGCCGAAGCCCGATCACCGAGCTGCCCGCGCAACCCGCGAGGGCCGCGAAAGCAAGTAGAAGCGAAGTTCGAAGCGTCGTCATCGAACGCTATTGGAACATTTTTACAGCGGGTCTGGGGAGGTCGACGGCGCTCCGCGGTGGATGGCGACGCGCTCGCGCGAGAGCTCCACGGCGACGCCGCCGCGCGCGTGACACGCGTCTGCGAGGGCCGAGGTCTCGATCGCTTCGCCGAGGTTGCGACCGTTGACCACCACGTCGAGCGCGCCGGGCGCGATGCGCGTCACCTCGTCGCAGGCCCACACGATGGAGTCCCAGATGAGCTCGACGGGGTTACCAAAAACCCCTCCGCCGATGAGGGTCAGCACGGCGGTGCGATGGCCGAGGGCGCGCGTGGCGAGGAGCGTCCCGAGGTAGGCCGCGCGGAGCAGGTGACGGCACACGACGGCGAGCGGCGAGTGCGTGTCAGAGAGCCTGCCGTAGAGGCCCGCGGCGAGCGTCGAGGTGAACACCTGCGCGACGCGTCGCGGGCCTTCGACGGCGCCGTCCCAGTTGAACCCGAGGGCCACCTCGACGTCGTCGTGAACGCCCACTCTCACCGCATCGAAGCGGTGTTCGAGGGCCTCGGCGAGCGCCTCGGGGTCGGCGATGTACGCCTCGCGGAGGTAGCCGTTGCGAACGCGCGCGACCTCGGGCGTGCACACGTCAGAGAGCAGGTCGATCTGCGCGCCGTCGGAGGTCTGCGTGAAGCGTCGTCCGTCGGTCGAGGGCGCCGCGTAGTGACGCACCAGCGTGCCTGGGAAGGCCGAGATCGAAGCGCGCGGACCCTGCGTCGGGTCGTGGAGGTAGTTCGCCACGGGGGTCACGTAGGGTCCCGGCGATTCGAGGCAGTTGAACTGCGACGCGACCTGAAACACGGTGCCCGGCTCGGCGAAGGCTTGCAGCGCGCCGATGTCCGTCGAGGGTCGCTCGCCGAAGAGCGCGAAGAGCCGCGTGGGACCGTCGTCGGGCGCCTCTGCGGCTCGTGATTTCAGCCCCCAGAGCATGGGGATCTCGAAGCGCCCCGCGGCCCACTCGCGACCGAGCGCGCGCACGGTGGCCTTCGCGCGTCCGTCGAAGGAGATGGTGCCCGCGGGGTCGGCGCGCACGACGGCCTCGACCTCGCGCACGATGGCGCGGTCACCGCCCGCCGCTGAGTCGAGCACGCGAGAGGTGTGCGCGTGCAGCGCGTCGATGAGCTCGGTCTCGGCCGAGGGATCGGTACCCTTCGCGACGATCAGCGGGATCATGCCGCGCAGTCTCGTACGTGACGGCGCGCGCGAACAAGTCTCGGACGAAACTCACGGCGGACGTGGGCATCGTGGCGCCGCGGATTGCGGCGCTTTGTGGGCGATGGTTACGGTGGATCATCATGGGCTCCCACCGATGCCTCCTCGTCGGTCTCATGGCGCTCACGGCCTGTCGTCAGTCGCCCACGGAGGCCATCTCGCAGCCGCCTCCCGCGATGTCGGCGCCCATCGCGCCTCCCGTTCAGCCCGCGCCGCTCCCTGCGCCCCCTGCGGCTCCCGTGGTCGTGGCGCCGTCAACCGATGGGACCCGAAGCGATGCGACGCGTAACGTCGCGGTGATCGCGAACGACGCGCCGACGGCGTGCGTGTTCGAGGGAGGCAACGCGCGCTGCACCCGCTGCATCGTCCGCAGGTGCGCGCCGTCGCTCGCGGCGTGCTGCGGCAACGCGCGGTGCAGCGCGGCGCTCCCCGCGCTCGGGGTGTGTCTCACGGCGAACCCGGGCAACGAGAGCGCGCTCACGGGGTGCTGGGATCAGTTCAACTTCGACGGCGGAACGTCCGCGGAGCCCACGCTGCGCGAGTGCATGGAGCGCGGTCCGTGCGGCATCTGCGAGGTGCCGCGGTAGCGCTCAGCGGCGGTTGCCGAAGACGGTGGTCTGAATCCAGGCGTACGTGTGCGGGCACTGGGTCTGAAAGTTCGTGATGGTGCCGTAGACGCCGACCTTGCGGCGTCCGATGAAGAGGGCCGTCGCCTCGGCGAAGCTCTCGTTCACGGGGTTCGTCGTGCGAAGCGAGTAGGTCTTGAGAAAGCCGCGGTCGTAGCAGCTCGGATCGAGCCTCGGGAGTCCTGCGCTCTCGAACGCGGCGCGCAGCGAGTACGTGCGGCTCGTGATGATGTGCCCCGTCTCGTGGATGAGGAACATCGCGATGCGGGCGAAGTCGGGGTCCGTGGGGCCTGACACCGCCGCGAGGCACGATCGGAGGTCGCGGATCTGGATCGCCTGACCGCTCGGCGTGTACGCGCTGCACGAGCCCACCGTCCCGCTGCGGCGGTAGAGGTGCATCACATAGGGGTCGGCGACGTTGACCCTGCGCGGAAAGCGCTCGTACTGATGGGGCGCGATGAACATCCGGTAGACGAGGATCCGCCCCGCGCAGTCGATGTTCTCCGACGGCAAGCCCTCGAAGGGGATCGTGCCCGGCTGGATCTGGATGCCGAAGTCCTCGCGCAGCCTGCGGTCTACCGTGGCGCACGTGGGCAGCGGGAGAAAGGTCACGCCCGCGTCTGCCACCACATCGGCGCGCACGTCGGCAGAGGCCGCGTCGGCGCGAACATCCGAGGCGCTCACATCGAGGCGCGCATCGAGGTTCGAGACGTCGGCGCGCGCGTCCATCGCGGTCCCATCGGCGCGCGGCGCGTCCATCGCGATCGCGGCGTCGGCGCGTGAGGCGTCGAGGGGCGCGACGTCGGGTGGCGCTTCGGCGGCGTCGTCACCCGCGTCGTCAGCCGCGTCGTCACCCGCGTCGTCATCGGGTGGCGCTTCGGCGTCGTCGGGATCGGTTCCCTCGCAGGGTCCGCCGTCGTCGCAGGAGGGCGCCTCGTCGCGCGGGGCCGCGTCATCGCCCGGAACGAACGCGGCCTCGTCGGCGCAGCCCGCGCTCACGAGCGCGAGGGCGAGCACCACGCGAAGGGAGGTCACGGAATCACGCAAGCTCACGAAGGCCATACGGGTTCATCGCGCACGGCGACGCCTCCTCATCGGCTCGGTTCGACCGGGGATGCGCCCGGTCGCTGTTCTGCTGCGAGCGACGCGGCGCACCCCGCCCGCTCGGCGGGCCACGCGGCGTCGTTCGAACGCGTGATGACGAAGCGCACGCGCCGGTTTCTCTGCCACACCGCGGGACCAACGCCGGGCGCCGCGGGGCAGCGCTCTCCGAGCCCGAGGGCGACGACGCGTCCGGGCGCGACGCCGCGTGCGACCAGCTGATCGCGTACGAAGCCCGCGCGGGCGCGTGACACGAGGAGGTTCCACGCGTCGGCGCCGCGCGCGTCGGTGTGACCCTCGACGGTGAGCTCGGCGATTCCGGGGTGCTGTCGGAGAATGCGCGCGACCAGATCGACCACGAGCATCACCTCGGGCACGGTCTGTCGCCTACGCCCCACGAGCGGAACGATCGCGCGAATCGGCCCGCGCAGCGCGGTCTCCTCGGGCGTCGCGTCGGGGCAGCCGTCGTCGTCGAGCGCGCCGTTGTAGCGCTCGGCCTCCGTGGGGCACTGATCGATCACGTCGGGGACGCCGTCGTGGTCCTGATCGCCCTCCGACACGGTCGCGAGGGAGTCTGCCGCATCGGCGGAAGGGGCGCCCGATTGCGCGCGTGCGACGGGCGCGAAGAGCGAGCAGCACAAGAGCGCTGCCGCGACGCTCCGTCGGTCGGGTGTGATCATCGCAGGGATGCTCGCACGACTCACTCCGCGGCGAAATCGACGCGTGGCCCGCAGGTGCGGCGCGCGCGGCCTTCGAGTAGTTTCCGCGACGCGATGAGCGACGAGGGCGCAGCGGCGGGGGTCACCGAGAAGGACGTCGACGATGTGATCGAGGCCCTGCGGCGCGGGGAGTCGGCGATGACAGGCGGATCGCGCCTCCACTCGACCTACGTGTTTCGAGACGGAGCCTTTCGATCGATCGATTTCGACGAGGGCTACACCGAGGAGCACGACGTCACCGAGGCGACGCTGCGCGCGATCATCCGCGGGCGCTTCGCGGAGTTCATCCCTGCCCTCGACGCGCCGCACTGGCGCGCGCACGCCGACGCGGTGCGCGCCCGAGACCCCGAGGCGGCGGCGAGCGCGTTGCGCAAGCTCCGCGGCGGAGGCGGGCTGCATCAGATCGAGGCGCTCCTCGGCGCGTGGGCGCACCCGAACCCGCCCGTGAGCGCCGCGTGGATCGCGCTCGTGCGAGAGCTCGATCGCACGTCGACGCTCTTTCACGCCTTCATGCGCGGCGTCGCGTGGGACCGCCGCCCCGAGATCGCGCCCCTCGCCCGCGCGTGGCTCGACCGCGTCGAGTCGATCTGCGGCGCGCGGCTCGCGGTGACGCGCGAGATGATTGCGTACGCGTGGCGGTGATCGACGCGGGCGGCGCCCCCGTCTGGGGGAGACAGCGCCGGCAGGTCAGGGCACAACCTCCGTCACCCGATGAAGCCGCAGAAGACACGCTTCGCCCCGCAGCGCTGGTGGAATCACCCCAAGGGCGGCTCGCTCTGGGGGCTCGCGACGCACCCCGACCTCGACGCGCTCCTCGTCGGATCGCAAGAGCGCACCGACGCGCTGTGGGTCATCGACGGCGGCGTCGCGCGTTGCGCGGGAGACGTCCCCGAGGAGCTTCGCGCGGTCGCGTGGGCCGACGCGCACACGGCCGTGCTCGTCGTCGAGGCGCGCGCGCCGGGACAGCCCGCAGGCGTCGGCACGGTGATCGTGCGCGACCTCCGCGGCGCAGCGCCTGATCGCGTCGTCGCAGGGCTCCCCCTGTGCGGATACCGCTGCAACCTCACCGTCGACCGTACAGGGAGGCGCGCCGTGGTGAACAGCAACCACGCGGTGCACCTCGTCGACCTCCGCGACGGCGGCGCGCGCGACGTCGAGACCTTCGACGGCGATCGCGCGGGCGTCATCTGCGGCGCCATCTCGCCCGACGGGACGCGCGTGCTCGCAGCGCGCGGTTCGATTGATGGCGCACGCCTCTACGACGCCGACACGGGCGCGCGCGTCGCGAACATGGCGGGGGTCGTGAACAACGGCATCGTCGCCGCGTGCTTCGACCCGACGGGCGAGCTCGCCGCCGCCATCACCCTCGGCGACCACATGCTCGTCGTCTGGAACGTCGCCGACGGCGCCGTGCGCTTCGTCCGTGACGGGTCGTGCGATCTCCCTCCGGCGCTCGCGTTCTCGCCTGACGGGACGCGCCTCGCGCTCTCGGAGCACGGGCGCCGCGTGACGCTCTTCGACACGCGCGACGGACGCGTCGTCAGCGAGACGAAGATCTCCGACGGCTACGCGCTGCGCCTCGCGTTCTCGCGCGACGGCGGCGCGCTCTTCGTCGCCGACAACAAGGAGGTGCTCGTGATCCCCGTGGGGTCGTCTGCGCCCGCTGCCCCCACCACGGATCACGCGGCGCTCGGCGCGTGGACCTCGATGCTCGCAGGCAACCGACTCGGCCACCTCACGGGCGGATGCGTCGACCGCGACGGTCGCGTGTGGGCCGTCGGCCCTGGCGGGCGCGCGCACACCTCGATCGACGACGAGACCTGGGAGCCCGTGAAGCTCCCGCAGCGACCGAGCCTCTTCGGCGCATGCGTCGGCCCGCAGGGAGGCTTCTGGCTCTACGGGCGGGGCGTCATCCTGACGGCGCGCGACGGAGCGTTCGAAGAGGCGAAGCTGCGCGGCAAGCCGTGGATCACCGCGATGGCCTCGTCGCGAGACCTGACCGTCGCGTCGAGCTACCAGGAGATCTTCGTGCTCGATGCGGCGACGGGCGAATGGGCGCGCTCGAAGCCCGCGGCGCTCGAAGGCGGCTGGCACCACGACCTCGCCGTCGACGACCGCGGCGCGCTCTTTCTCGCGAGCGGGGTGTACGAGCGCGGCTTCATCGCGACCTCGACGGACCCGGCGCGCGCGTGGACGCTCCTCCCCCTCGAAGGGTGCGCCGCGATGCGCTGCGTGGCGTGTGCGGCCGACGACGTGTACGCGGGCGGAGACGACGGAGCGCTCTACCGCTCGGGCGACCGCGGCGCGCGCTGGGAGCGGCTCGCGTCACCGACGGAGAGCGTCACCTGGCGGGCCATCGTCGCGCGCGGATCGGTCGTGTTCGCAGCGGCCTCGGACGACACGGTGTGGCGCTCCGAGGACCGCGGCGCGCGATGGGAGCGCGTGCTGCGCGCCGACGCGCGACGGCTCGTGTGGACGCCTCGCGGTCATGTGCTCGCGATCGGCGCGGGACCGATCTTCCGGTGCGACGAGGGTCCGCCCGCGCGGTGACGGAGCGCTACGCCGGGAGCGCTCGGGGTGAAGCTTCAGCTCGGCGCCGAGGCGGGCGGCGACCGTTGCATCGGCGTCTCGCTCGTGGAGCGTGCGTCACGCTCTCGCGCGCTTCGCTGCTCGGGATCTCGCGCGTTTGCGTTCGGCACGTCGGCTGCACCACGTCGCCGCACTCAAAACGCCGCGACGCGCACCGGGGGATGCGCGCCGCTCGCAACGCATCGCTCCCCGCGAGACACGGAGTCTCCTCATGAACAAGCAGCTCACGGCCTCGCTCGTCATCGCGCTCTCGCTCGCCGTCGGATGTGCGCCTGTGGGCGACGCGCCCGACGGCCTCGACAGCAACGCGCAAGACGTCGTCAACGGCAACGTCATCAGCGATCAGACCGCTGCCGTCTACGGGCTCGCGCGCGTCAACTGGGGCGGCGCCCTCTGCTCGGGCGTCGTCTACAAGAACTCGTGGGTGCTCACGGCCTCGCACTGCTTCAACTTCACGACGCCCACGTCGGGCGTCACGGTCACCGTCGGCGGCGTAGCCTACGCCAGCGACCGCGTGCGCAGGGTCTCGACCGCCGACCTCGCGCTCGTGCATCTCACGACGCCCATCGCTCTCAATGGGAGCACCACGGGGTACACCGTTCCGTTCTATCAGGGCACGCTCCCGTCGCTCCAGGGACAGGGGCTCTACTGCTTCGGCTACGGCACCAACGGGTTCGCGCCGACGGGCGGCGCGCTCATCGACGGCCGGGCGCGCTGGGCCTACCTCACCGTGTCGAGCTTCTACGTCGAAGGGCCGTTCTACAGCTTCGCGCCCAACGCGAGCGGGCAGATCCTCGGCGGCGGCGACTCGGGAGGCCCCTGCTTCGCCGTGCAGAGCGGGCGCATGGCGCTCTCGGGCATCACGCGCAACTCGGGGCGCGTGTGCACCAACCTCGCGCCAGGACAGCAGTGCTCCGACGCGACCGCCACCTCGATCGACTGGTCCGACCAGACCTATGTGCCGAGCCTCGCCGCCACGATGAACTCCCTCACGGGCGGCGTGCGCACGTTCCCGTGAGCCGCTGCGGCTGCGTCATCACCGCGAGCCCGACGCGCGCGGCACGCCGGCCGTGATCACCGACGGCGGTCACGTCACCCTGACGCTTCGCGTTCCTCCCGACGCCGCGGCGGGCGCGACGTACACCGTGTGGCCTTGCACGGGAATCAAGCTCGGAGCTGCGAACTGCTGGCCCGTGAGCGTCGTGCTTCGGTGAGCGGCCTCCCCGCGGTGCGACGCGCTTGACGCGGTCGTCGCGTCGGAGCGATTCGTAACCCCGATGACTCGACGACTCGACCTCGACGCGCTCCTTGAAGACGCGCGCACCAGCGACCTGAGCGACGCGTTCTTCACCCCCCACCTTCGCGGCGTCGACAGGAGCGACGCCCGCGACAAGGTGCTCTCGCGCATCAAATCCCCCGGCATCGATCAGGCTGATGCGGTGGCGCTCGGTCGCACGCTCGCTGTGCTCGACCCCACGCCCGTGCTCGCTCGCGTCTTCGAAGTGATGGGCGACGACGCGGTCGACGACAACGGTCGGCTCGCGTGCTTTCAGGCCATCCTCGCGGTCTCGCCTGAGGTCGTCGCGGAGTATTCGCACAGCGACCCTCGCCACGGCGCGACGCTCGAGTTCCTCAGCCTGTACGCCACGCTGGTGGCGTCGCACGAACACGCCGACGCGCTCGACACGCTGTATGAGCTCGCGAAGCAGGTCCCCGCGATGTTCCGCGCGCCGTGGGTGGAGGTGCTCGACGCTGTACGTCGACGCGCCAACGTCGCGGCCAGCGCGGCGTACGCGAAGCTCCTCGGAGACGCCACCATCGCGGCCGACGACAAGGTGCGCACGACGCTCCTCGACGCGCTCGTGGCCGAGGCCGACGCGGCGGGCTCCGCGCTCCTCCAACGGCTTCGAGCGGGAGCCCCCAAGAAGCTCCGCGCGCCCTTTCAGGTGGCCCTCCTCAAGCTCGAGACCGCGCGCATCAGCGGCCCCGCGAAGGGAGCCTCGGACGACACGGTGCGAGCGTGGTGCACGCAGCCCGACGGCCAGGGCGCGATCGTGACGCTCTTCGCGCTCGCCAACCCCGACGGAACCTGCACCTTCGTCAACCTGTGCTTCCGCCTCGGGCGCGATCTGCGGCAGGGCTTCGTCGTCGCGAGGGCGAGGGAGCGCGAGGTCAACGACACGCTCCAGCAGCTCACGGCGGGTGAGATCGAGGTGACGCGCGTCCCCGTGGGCGAACTCGCGACGCTCATCGACGAGGCCGCAGCCTCACACGCGCGCATGGGCGTCGCGGTGCCCGCCGAGTGCAAAGCCCCGCGCCGCGCGCTCGAACGCCTGCCGAGGACCCCGCTGCCCGCGCTGCCCGCGCCTGTCGCGGTGAGCCCCGAGCGGGTGCGAGAGATCCTCGAAGAAGATCGGTACATGGCGTGGTTCTTCGACGACGCGGACTTGAACGCGAACGCGTACGGCGCGACGGGCAGAGAGAAGATCCTCGCGGCCCTCGGGCGCTCACCGATGCGCGATCGCGTCGAGACGATGGCGCGCTTCATGGCTCGATGGGTCCGTTGGAAGGGTGACGAGGCTCACTCGGCGGAGTGGGTCGCGATCGCCGACGACGTGGCCCGCGACTTCGCGTCGAGCGCGCTCGCAGGCGCGATGGCCGACGCGTCGACGCTGGACGTCGGAGCGAGCGGCGGCGTCACGGACGGCTACGGCGTCGAGGGCGTGCTGATCCCGCTGCGAGACCTCTACCCCGAGGTCGCGCTGAACGAGACGAAGACGCTGCGCTTCGAGGGTCATCGGAGCATCCCCGACGGCGAGTACCGCATGGAGGAGAGCTTCTGCACCGCGCGGGAGTGCGACTGCGAGCGCGTGACCTTTCATGTGATCGACGGGAGCGGGAGGTGCGGGCCGTTCCGCATCGGGCACTCGTTCACGGCCGCTGCGGCGAAGCGCTTCTACTCGCCGCAGACCGAGGTCGACCCGACGAGCCCGTCGCCCCCGTGGGCGAAGGCGATGGCACGTGAGGTCGCCGCGCGCTGGAAGTCAGACGCGGCGTGGAGGGACGACGTCGTGCGCCACTACGAGCTCTCGCGCTCGCTGTAGGAGAGGTTGAGTGCCCCTCGCAGCCCCCGGATCGAGAAGAGATCAGGCGCGAGGGAACCGCCTCAAGGGCCGCCGCGAGAAGGGCCGCACGGTTGAGCGTCGCCGATGGCGCAATGCCTGAAACCTTGCCGCGCGTTCTCGAGATCCCCGTGTCACGCCGCGACATTGCCTCCCCCGGCGCCTCGGGACGTGGCACCTCGCCGCGTCACCCGTTTCCCGGCTGCCGAGGCGCGCCGTGTCACGCTGTGTAACGCGTGAACGTGCGATCCTCGTCGCGCCACCAGTGTCGGGAGAGCGCCGATGACGAACGCTTGCGAGACGTGCGTGGAGTCGAGAGTGCGGGGGCCGAGCGTCGGCCTCTCGGTAGGTCGCGCGGTGCTGTCGATCGCCTGCGCGCTGCTCGTGAGGGCCTGCGCACGCCGGGCCTCGCCCCCGTGACGTTTCCGCGCGACTGATGCTCGTTCGCAACCGTGCGTCAGTAGAGCGCGGCGCGCTCCTCGCGCGAGATCACCTGGGGCTCGGAGATGAACGTGCCCGTCGCGCCGTCGACGTAGGGCGACGGCAGCGAACGCCCGAGGACGAGGTTCTTCAACAGCGGCGGCACCGTGCGCCACACGAGCGCGGCCGAGATCTTCGGGGCCGCGCCCTCGGGGCACCCTCCGGTCGCGAAGCGCCCGTGCAGCCCCCCGAGCGACGGGCCGAGGAGCGCGTCGAGCGAGCCGCCGTTCGAGCAGTCGACGATGGCGGTCACGAGGCCCGAGAAGGGTGAGCGCGTCGAGGGCAGCGCGTTGCCCGCGGGCTGCTTGCAACACGCCGTGTACCAGCGGTGCGGTCCCTTGGGCGAGAGGCGCATGCAGCGGAGCTCGGAGGCTCCCTGCGTGAAGCGCAGCCGCGCGGGGGCGACCTGCACGATGTCAGAGCCGCCGCGCGCGTCGAGGACGTCGGCGCGACCGAGCCAGCGCGCGAAGGCCTGACAGTCGTCGCAGTAGCAGGTGACGCGGTTGTTCGCCGCGGGCTCGTACGCGACGATGACGCCGCGCACCGCGCCGCAGCGACACCGAAGAGGAACGTCGTGATTCATGGCGCGCAGAGAGGATCACGACCGCGCACGCCCGCGCCAGAGGCAACGCGCCCCGCGCGCGTCGAGGCCCCTCGCGAGCAGTGTGCGAGCCCGCCTTGACCGACCCCCGAGGCGCGCAATAGCGTCATCGGCATGAAGCAGCCCTCGAAATCCTCCAAGTTGAACCAGCCCGCACAGCACACCCTCCGCGACGAGGACGTCGTCACCGAGCGCACCGAGAAGGGCGCGGCTCTCACCGTGCGAACCGACATTCGCGCTGGTTTCCACGGCTCCGACTTCAACGCCGGCAAGGGCCGCTAGAGACGCCCCGCGGGGCGCCTCCCTCCCGTCACCGATCCTCGGTCTTCGTCGGCGATGCCTCGCGTCGCACGCGCAAGATCCCCTCGCGCACGAGCCGCTTCACCAGCACGACCTTGCCCGCGTCGTCGAGGTCGTCGGGGAGGTCTGCGACGCGAAAGCGCTTGTGCGACAGCGCGTAGCGCACCGCCGCGCGGGTGTGCCGCGGGAGCGAGATCGTTCGCCCCGAGAGGCTGAGCTCGATCGCGTCGCGGGATGACCTGAGGGCGACGTCCTGCGCGGGTCGGCGCGCGACCACCGTGTCGACGGTCACGGGCTCGCGGTCGAACACCGCCGCGATTTGACCGGGAGCGATCGGCTCCCGCTGCCGCGCCGCATCTGCGTGGACGCGCGAGAGCGACCGCTTCACGTCGGCGCGCTCGGCGAGCGTGCGCAGCATGGCCGCGAAGTCATCACGCGCCGTCTCCGGTGCGCCGAAGGCCTCGAACGGAACCGCGTGACGCAGCCGCTCGTCGCGCGCGGCGAGCTCGTCGAGCGCCGCGTGGAGCACCGTCGCCCAGGTCGCAGGCGCGATCGCGACGGTGAGGTGCATCGAGTCGTGCTCCCCCGTCGCCGCGGCGTGGGCCTGTCCGCGCGGGACGTAGAGCAGATCGCCGGGGCGCAGCACCATCGTCTCGGCGGTCGCCCCGGCGTCGTCGAAGCGCTTCGAGATCGGCCCGAGGGGCGGTAACGCCGTCGGAGGCGCGTGCAGCGTCCAGCGCTTCTCGCCGCGGAGCTGGAGCACGAAGACGTCGGTGTCGTCGGTGTGCGGCGCGAAGCCGTGGCTGCGCGGCGGCGTGAGGTAGAGGTTCGCCCAGGAGCTTCCGCGCACGCGCCGACCGAGCACCGCGCAGAGTCGCGCGACGACGGGGCTCCACGCCTCCACGCCGTTGAGCACCAGCGTCGCGCCTTCAGCGAGGCGCGCTGCGACGAGGATCGGATCGGCCGCTCCGTCGGCGCGCGTGAACGACGCGGGCGCGAGCTTCTCGCCCTCGCGCGCCATGCGCACGTCGGGGTATCGGAGCGCGCGCCCGGTGATCGCGCGATCGACCTCCGCGAGCGTCGG
>JBPOHC010000368.1:0-11794 GCA_052035985.1 Myxococcota bacterium
CTGGCCGCCGCGCTGCTCTATCTCCGCGCTCGCATCGCGCTCGGCGAGGCCCGCCTCGCGGAGCTCCGCACCGAGGCCGTCTCGCTCGGCCTGCTCGACGAGGACCACGACGCATGACCACCCGACACCCGCTCCGCGCGATCGCCCTCTCGCTCGCGCTCGCTCTCGCTCCCCTCGCGGCCTCCGCGCAGAACCCGCCGCCGCCCTCCCCCGGCGACCGCTCGATGGCCTTTCAGCCCGGCCTCGGCGACGCCTCGAGGGAGCGCATCCCCGGCGGTCGTCTCGTCATCACCGCGTACGGCACGGTGCTCCTCCTCCTGGGCGCCTACGTGTTCTTCATCGCGCGCAAGGCCGCGAAGCTCGAAGACGACCTCCGCCGCCTCGAAGACGACCTCGCGCGCCGCGCGCCCGACGGAGACAAGGCGTGACACCGACCTTCGAGCACGTCGTGTTCATCCCGGGCGTGATGCTCATCGGGGTGTTCATCGGCTACATGATGGGCGCCCGCGCCGTGCGCGACGAGGTCCGCCGCAAGCAGGAGGCGCGCAAGCGCTGACCCTTCACGCGCCCACGGCGCGCGCGAGTTCGAAGGCTCTCGCAGAGAGCGCCAGCGCCACCTCGACGCTCACCCTGATCGCCACGGCGACCGCGGCCATCACTGCGACTCCACGCACCTGCGACACGACCGGGTTCGCGCTCGAAGAGAGCCTCGCGACGAGCGCGAGCGAGAGCTCCAGCGCCGCGAGCGCCACCACACCCGACGACGCGATCACGAGCGCACCCGCGAGGGCGTCGCCCGTCGCCCGCGCCACGACCTCGACCCACACGCCGCTCCGCGCAGGAGCTCCCGGCGGAAGCGCCTCCCACGACGCCGCGAGCACGCGCAGCGCGCCGTGGTGCCCCCGCGCGGCGAGAAAGGCCACGGCGCCCGTCCACCGGGCGAGCGTGCCGAGCGCCTCGCCGTGCTCACCCCCCGCGCTGAGCAGCGAGGCCGCGTGATCGAGCGCCATGAAGGGCAGGGCGAGCACGAGCGCGAGCCCCACGCCCGCGGTGAGCTCCCGCGCCACGAGCAGCGGCCACGGCGCGGCGACGGGAGAGGGCGCGGCGAGCGCTCCAGCGGCGAGCACGAGCGCGACGACGACGCGCAGCGGCCACGACCAGCGCCCCACACCCACCACGGGAATGAGCATGAGCGCAGGGAGCACGCGCAACGTCGCGACGCTCCACGCGATCACGCGATGACCTCAGGGCACCAGCGCGGGGATCGAAGACCATAGCGCGCTCGCGAAGCGCACGATCGCCGCAGCGCCTGCGCTCCCAGAGACGAGCAGCACCGCGCCGACCGCGAGCTGACGAGGGAGGAGCGTGAGGGCCGGGTCGTGGAGGCGCAGCGAGGTCGCGACGAGGCCCACGACCGCGCCCGCTGCGAGGCTCGCAGCGAGCGCCGGGACCGAGAGGGTGAGCGTGAGGAAGAGGGCCTGTCGCGCGAGCTCGGCGAGGGCCATCGGGCGAATCAGTTGATCGGGTAGGGGTAGGTCACCGAGAAGGTGGCGCGGCTGAAGGGGGGCAGCGTCACGCGGCGCACCGCGCTGACGATGCAGCCCACCACGGGCCCCGGGGGAATGCCGCCCACGTTGGCCGTCGTGACGCGTCCGCTCGAGGCGAACACGATCGTCACCATCGCCGTGCCGCCGGAGCCCGTCCCGCACGCGCGGACCGAGCCCGACGCGCCCGAGAGCGCGGAGCGAACGGCGCCGCGATCGGGCGTCTCGGGCAGGTCGCCACCGCCACCGCCGCCACCTCCGGTGTTCGCAGGCGGCGTGGCCGCAGCGGCAGGGCGCTGTCCGACGCGGGCCATGAGGTCGTCGATGCTCGCGGGGCCGCCCGCAGCAGCAGCAGGGCGCGCCGCGGGGCGTGCAGCGGCCGCAGGCGCAGCGGGCGCGGCGGGCGCAGAGGGCCCCGCGCTCGAGCCGTTGGAGCTCGGACGATCACGCCGGGGCTCGCGGTCGGAGCGCGACCCGTGAGACTCGCCGCCGGCCGCGGGAGGAGGCGCCGCCGCGGGGGCTGCCGCGGGCGCAGCAGCGGGCGCTGCCGTGGGCGCTGCGGGCGCGGCGTTCTGCGGCGCGGCCTCGGGCGACGTGTTCGCGGGCGTCGAGGGCATGTTCGGCGTCGGCGTGTTCGAGGCGACGGCCTGAGGCGTCTCGTCGGTGCGGTTGTTCCGGTTGATGACGTACATGCTCGTCACGAGGCCGCCGACGAGGATGGTCGCCACCGCGACGCCGGTGACCACGATGGTCTTGTTGACGCCCTGGGGCTTCGCGGGCTCGGCGGCCACGGGCGCAGGCGCCACGGGCACGGCCACGGGCGCGAGCACGGGCGCCGAGAGCGGCGACGCGAGGCCCGCCGAGGCGCCCACGGACATGATGTCGTCGACGCTCGACTTCTTCGCGCCGGTGGTGTTGAGCGCGCCGGCGAGCTTGTTGATGTCGATGAGGCCGCTCGCGTCGGGGTTCGGTCCCGCCGCGGGCTTCGCGGTCTCCTTGCCCGAGAGCTGCTGGAGCGTCGCGAGCGAGAAGAGCACGGAGTTCTCGTTGCGCTGACCGGTGAGGTGCTCGCCGGGCGGCGGGGCCTTGGGCTCCTCGGCGGCGAAGAGGGGCTTGGCGGCCTCCTGCTCGCGCGCCTCGGGGGCGAAGAGGTCGCCGCCCTTCTGCGCGGTGCGGGCCTTCGCGGGCTCTCCAGCGCGAGAGGCGCGCATGTCATTCGAAGCCGCCGCGGCGGGCGCAGGCGCGGGCGCGGGCGCAGAGGACACGCCGCCGAAGAGGTCGCCGCCACCCGAAGGGGGCGCGGACATCACCGTGGCCGACTCGGGCACCGAGACCGTGAGCATCGCGAGGTCGGGCACGTCGCGCATCGGGAGCCAGTTCTCGAAGCCGTCTCGCCACACGTAGGTCTCGGTGTCGATCGCGCCCTGGTTCAGCAGGTCGCGGAGCTGCTCCATGGTGTAGGGGCCCTGCTGATCGCCGTTGAGCACCGCGTGCCACACGGCCTCGCCGCCCTCGGTCGAGACCACGCGCGTGGCCTCGTCCTCGGCGGGGCGCTCGACGGGTGCTTCAGGCTGCTCGGCGGGTGCATCAGTGCCGCGGACGAGGATGTCCTCACCACACTTCTTGCACTTGATCTTGAAGACCTTCTTCCCCTGAATCTTGTCGTCCGCGATCTTGTAGGTCGCGGAGCAGCTCTGGCAAACGATCTTCATGGTCAGATCACCCGTTGCGAGGAACGTGATGCCCTTCTTCTGAGGGCGTCATTGGGTTGCGTGCGCTTGTTGGAGGGCGCATCGCAGAGTCGCGCGCAGGCCGTATGCTGTCGGGAGCGATCTCCGCGAGGCTGCGGCCATTCTAGAGATTTGCAGTTTCGAGGGTCAAGCGTCGGATCAGCGCGCTTGAAAACTTCGATCGGGGGAGCCCTCGACCCTTGGGTATCCACCCCTCACGATTTCGCGCGGACCAGCACGGCCCCGTCTTCTCCGCAGAACTCCGTGGGCGCGGGGTATCTCCGCCCGCACCGGGGACACACCCCATCGGGCGCCGCGACCTCCGCGGGAGGCGCGGCTGGAGGGGGCGCCGCGCGAGAGACCTCCCCCGTCGGCACGAGGCGCGCGCCGTCGTGTGGACAGAACGCGAGGTCCGAGGGGTGCCTCGTCGCGCACTTCGGGCAGGCCAGCGCATCAGGGATCACCACCGGGCGCTGCGCCTCCGCCGCGACCTGCGCGACCGGCGCCTCCGCGATCGCTGGCGCCGCGGGCTGCGCCTCGGGCTGTCGGGCGACGGGCGACGGCTCCGCGGGGCGCTGCGTCGGAGGCCCTTCTGACGAAGGCTTCGGCGCGTCGAAGGTGTCGAAGCCCTGCGGCTCAGGCGCGCGCTTTCGACGACGCATCAGCAGCGCCGCGCCCGTCACCCCGAGGAGCGCCGAGAGCGCCACGAGCGCCCACACGAGCGGCGGCGTCGACGGAGACGGCGCGGGCGTCGTCACGGCCACGGCGCCGACGCGAGGACCGTTCTCGATCACGGGCGTCTCGACCGCCGCGTCGGAGGCTTCGAGCTGCGTCGCCACGAGGTCGCGGTAACGATCTGCGGTGACCACCGTCGCGACCGCGCGCGCGCTGAAGGCCCCCGCCGTGGCCGTCACTTCGAACTCGCCCGTGTCCGCCCCCTGCGGGATCACGAGGCAGTTGTGATCGAGCGTCGCGTCGATCGCGCCCGCCGTGCGACGGAGCGACCAGACGATCTCCGCGCCGCTCGTCTCGCAGCGGTTCGAATCCACCAGCCTCGCGCGGAAACACGCGCGCTCACCGGCCGTGGTGCTCCGGCGTCCCGGCGCGAGCTGCAACGCGACCGCAGCGCCCGGCGTCGCGCAGCGCGGAGGCGGTGGCGGAGGCGGTGGAGGCGGAGGAGGAGGTGGCGGCGGCGCGCTCGCGTCGACGGGCGCCGAGCGCTCGTACTCGCGAACGAGCACCGACGACGCGCGACAGTTCGATCCCTGAATCACCCACTCGTAGCGGGTCTCGTCGCGGAACGTGATGTGGTTCGCGTCGCGCGCCGTGATGCGATAGGTGCCCTGCTCGCCGAGGCCGAAGCCTGACGGCGTCCCGCACGAGATCACCCACTGCGTCGGCGACGGGTGCGACGCGCTCGTGAGGGCGACGTCGCGGTTGTCGCTCCAGCAGCGGTTGGTGCGGTAGGTGCGGCCGCCCGAGATCACCAGCTCGTCGCCCTCGGCGCGGACGGTGACCTCGCGCCCCGTGGCGTTGCGGTGCGACTCGGGCCGCGGCCCGCACGCGCCGCCCCACTCGGTCACCGTCACGTCGACGCGGTCGCTCGTGACGCGCCAGACGCCCGAGAGGTCCTGCGCGAGCGAGGGCGTCGCGAGCGCGGTGAGCGAGAGACCGAGCGCTGTGATCGAGAGTGGGCGTCGCTCCGAGGCACGCATCGGCGCGTACCATATCGGTCGCACGTCGCGGGCGCTACGAATTGGCGCAGAGAAGGGGCGCGCGTGGGCGCACCACGATCACATCGTGGGGACGACGGCGACGGTGACGTAGTACGTCGCGATGGCAGAGGCCGCGTTGTACGACCGGACGCAGACCGGGTACTCGCCCGCCGCGAGGTTGTGCAGCGCGCCCGACACGAGGCCGTTGAGCCGAGAGCAGAGGTTGTTCGACGCGATGTCGTCGTTCTCGGCGAGGCGCACGCCCGCGGCGGTGTAGACCGTCGCGATGGTGTCGGCGCCGCCCGCGGGGCATCCGCCCGCGTTGTCGTGGGTCTCGACGTAGAGCGACGCGCCCCCCGTCGGCACGCGCACGCGGAAGCAGTCGACGTCGCCCGCCGTGATCGCCCCGCGGAAGATCGAGCTCTCGGTCACCGGGCCCTGCGCCGTGGTGGGGGTGCTGTTGGGCTCGGTCTCCATCACGGGCGCAGCGCACACGCCGCGGGTGACGCCGCCGGGGAGGCACGTCGCCATCGTCCCGCACGTCACGCTGCCGTAGCGCCAGTCGCACGCGGCCGTGGCGCCCGCGGTGGCGCGGCAGATGTTGCGACCGCCGAAGGCCGCGCATTCGAAGCCCGCGTCGCACTGCGGTGACGACGTGCGGCACTCGGTGCCCGCGGCGGTGCCGCTCGCCACGCAGGTTCCGCCCGCGAACATCGCGTCGGGGGCGCAGCTCGAACCCATCGCGCACACCGTCGCGCCGTTGGTGAGGTCGCAGGTGTCGCCCATGCGCACCGCGGCCCTGCACGTCGGCGTCGTCGCGGAGGAGCACTCGAGGCCCGCGTCGCAGCGAGAGGCGCCCGTGCGGCAGAGACCGCCCTGCGCGCCCGCGGCGAAGCAGAGGTAGCGCCCGGGGTTGGTCGCCGTCGGAGCCTGACGGCACGAGGTCCCCGAGGCGCAGACGCCCGTGAGGAGCGCGGGGTCACACTCGGCGTTCGCCATGAGCGTCGGGCGACAGAGCCCCGTCGAGTCGGGCGCGGGAAAGGGGTTCGTGCACGAGAGCCCGGCGCCGCAGGGCGCGCGGCCCACGAGGCACACGCCGCCGTTGGAGGAGTCCATCACGCAGGTGCCGCGGGTGTTGTCCGTCGCGCTCGCCACGCAGGTGGAGCCGCGCATGCAGAGGTCTCCGCCCACGCAGGTCATGCCGACGGCCACGGGGCGACGGCAGACGCCCTGCGCGTCGACCGAGGGAGACAGCACCGAGCACTGGAGGCCCGCGCCGCACGCCTCGCCCGTGAGGCGGCAGGGGCCGTTCTCGGCGCCGAGCGGGAGCTCCTGCACGGTGAGTTCGAACGCGCCCGCGCTGGCGGTGGCGGCGCTGTTCCCGCGGCCGCCCACGGCGATGTAGACGCGCTGACCGCGAGCGAGCGCGCCCGAGGTGGCCGTCGAGTGGCGCGCGTGCGCGGCGGCTGCGCCCGCAGCGTTGTCGTTGCAGGTGATCGAGTGCGCCGCGGGGATGCACGACCCGGTGACGGCGACGAAGGTGTCGAACATGGCGCTCGTGGTGCCCGCGTTGACGGTGCTGACGCGCAAGCCCCCGTCGGCGCGCATGGTGTACGCGTAGATCACGAAGCGCCCCACGGCGCCGCCCGAGAAGCACGCGGCGGGGTACGTGCCGAAGCGCTCGACGTCGCTCTCGGCGTTGCTGCCCATCACGTGGATCGCCCCGTCGGAGCCGGGGGACATCTCCGTGAGGTCGGCCTCGGAGGGGCACGCGGGCAGCGGCGGCGGCTGCGGACGATCGGGCGGACCGAGGTCGACGGGGGTGACGTCGGGGGCGACCATCGCGTCGGGGGCGACCATCGCGTCGGGGGTCGGGGTCGACGTGCTGTCTCCGCAGGCGGAGAGCAGCGCGCCCGAGGTGATGAGCGCGAGGGGGAGCGCGCGTCGTGAAGTCGTCATTGCCTCGTAGGTCTCCGCGGTAGAGGGGTGTTGGGTGATGAGTGAAAACACCCCGCGGGGCGCGGCGTCAACAGCGCGCACGGGGCCCCGCGCGGTGATTCGACGGCGCGAGGGACTTGCCGTCGGTGAGGGTCGCTCCCACGACCCGCGGTCTCCTCAATCCGAGACTCGCGATCCGACCGATCAACTGGTAGAGAGCGCACCGTCATGACGCCCACGATCGACCTGCACCCGACCGAGACCCCCCTCTCCGCCGCGGACCGCGAGGCGCGGCTCCAGTCGCTCGGCTTCGGCCAGACCTTCACCGAGCACATGGTGGTGATCCCCTACGAGGAGGGCAGCGGGTGGGGCCGCGGCGTTCTTCAGCCGTACGGCCCGCTGTCGCTCGACCCGGCCACATCGGTGCTGCACTACGGGCAGGCGATCTTCGAGGGCTTCAAGGCCTACCGTCAGCCCGACGGCGGCATCAAGACCTTCCGCGCCGAGCGCAACGCCGAGCGCTTCCAGGCCTCTTCGAAGCGCCTCGCGATGGCGGAGCTCCCCACGGAGCTCTTCCTCGCCTCGTCCGACGCGCTCATCCGGCAGGACCGCAACTGGGTCCCCTCGCACGCGGGCGAGAGCCTCTACATGCGCCCGTTCATGATCGGCACCGACGCGCAGCTCGGCGTGAAGCCCTCGCGCAAGTACCTCTACGTGCTGATCGCGTCGCCGTCGGGCAACTACTTCCCCTCGGGCGTGAAGCCCGTGACCGTGTGGATCTCCGAGGAGTTCGTCCGCGCGGCCCCGGGTGGCACGGGCGCGGCCAAGTTCGCGGGCAACTACGCGGCGAGCCTCCTGGCGCAGGCCAACGCGCGCGCCGAGGGCTGCGACCAGGTCGTCTGGATCGACGCCGTGCACCGCAAGTACATCGAAGAGATGGGCGGCATGAACATCATGTTCGCCTACCAGGAGAACGGCCGCACGCAGCTCGTCACCCCCGAGCTCACGGGCACGCTCCTCCCCGGCGTGACGCGCGAGTCGATCCTCGAGCTCGGGCGCGACTTCGGGTGGGAGACCATCGAGCGCAAGATCTCCGTCGACGACTGGGAGGCCGACATCCGCTCGGGCCGCATGACCGAGGCCTTCGCGTGCGGTACCGCGGCTGTGATCACCCCCATCGGCCGCGTGAAGTCTCGCCACGGCGAGTACGCCGTGAACAACGGCGAGACGGGACCCGTGGCGGCGAAGCTCCGCAAGGCCCTGCTCGACATCCAGCACGGCCACGCCGTCGACCCCCACGGGTGGATGCACACCGTCGTCGAGGGGCGCTCGACGCGCTGATCGCTCGCGCCTTGTTTTCCCCGTGACGCGGGGAGTACCGTCGCCGCGCTTCATGCGCCGCGCCCCCCACGCATCGTGGTTCGTCGTCGTCGCGGCCCTCGCGCCTGCGACCTCCCTCGCCCAGACCTCGCCCGCGGAGCCATCCCCCGCGCAGCCCCCGACGCCTGCCGCAACGGAGCCTTCGACGCCCGCTGCGCAGCGTCCCCGCGCGACGACGCCTCCGCCCGAAGAGCAGGGACCGCTCCTCCGCGTGTCGATCCCGGGTGAGCTCCAGCTCCGGTACACGGCCTTCACGACCTTTCCGCTCGCGACGACGCCCGGGGTGCCCGCGTCGGCGCAGCCGCCGAACCTCGGTCAGAACCAGTACTTCGAACACTGGATCCGTTTGCGTCCGTCGCTCTCGATCGGTGAGCGCTTCAGGCTCGACGTGCAGCTCGACGTGGCGCGGCTCGTGGTGCCCGACGCGGCTGCGCAGGGCGTCGGGCTCGCGCGCGAACCTCGCACGGAGCTCTTTCCCTACGGCGTCGTCGACCTCCGCACGGCCTTCATCGAGTGGAGGTCGCCCATCGGCGTGATCCGCGCGGGGCAGCAGGCGTTCAACCTCGGCCTCGGCATCGTGGCGAACGACGGAGACCGCGCGCAGACCTTTGGCGATTACCGCTACGGCGACCTCGTCGAGCGGGTCTCCATCGCGACGCGCCCCGGAGGCTCCACGAGCGACTACGTGCTCGCGCTCGCGGGAGACCTCGTGTTCCGCGATCGCCTCGTGACGCTCACCGACGGAGACATCGCGCTCCAGGGCGTCGCGTCGTTCTTCTGGCAGGACCACGCGTGTCAGAGCGACTGCGAGCGCAAGCGCGTGGGCCTCGTGGCGACGTACCGCGACGTGTCGTTCAACAACGGCGCGACGCTGTGGGCCGTGGCGGGCGACGCCTTCGCGCGCTGGTTCTGGCCGCAGCCCGACCACGTCGGACGCGTCTTCGCGGGCGTCGAGCTCGCCTTCGTGTACGGCGCCACCGACGTCGCGCGCACGCAGTATTACAGCGACCACCGGGTGATCCAGTTCGGCGGCGCGGCGGAGTTCGGCCTCGAGCGCGAGGGGCGCTACCGCATCTCGCTCGAAGCGGGCTACGCGTCGGGCGACCGCAACCCCGTCGACGGAGACCAGCGGAGGTTCACCTTCAACCCGAGCCACCGCGTGGGGCTGTTGATGTTCCCCGAGGTGCTGGCGTGGCAGACGGCGCGCAGCGCGGCCATCGCGAGCGACCCTGCGCTCGGCGCGCGCCCGTCGAACGGCGCGTTCCTGTTGCCCTCACAGGGAGGCGTCGCGGGCGCGGCGTACCTCTACCCCACGGCGCTCGTGAACGTGGGACGCAACCTCGACCTGCGCGCGGGCGCGGTGATCGGCGTCGCGACGACGGACGTGGTCGACCCCGTGTCGGTGCAGCTCTACGGAACGTCGCGCAACTACCGCGGCGGAGACTCGTCGCGCCGCGACCTCGGCGTCGAGCTCGACCTCGGCATCAACGGACGCTTTCCGCTCCCCGGCGGCGCGGTTCTCACGGGCGGCGTGCAGGGGGCGGTGATGTTCCCCGGCCACGCGTTCGACGACGCGACGGGGGCGTGCATGGGCACGCAGGCGCTCGCGTCGGCGCGCATGGGCGTGAGCTTCTGAGCGCGCGAGCAACGCGCCAGAACGGACGCCCGCTGCCTGTTCGTGGAATCCGATGCCACCGGGAGGCACCCGCGGTGCCCCCTCGCGGCATCCGTTGGCGACGGGAGGCACTCTGACAGCCCTCGCGCGGAATCCGTTGGCGACGGGAGGCACTCTGACAGCCCTCGCGCGGAATCTGTTGCCACCGGGAGGCACTCACGGTGCCCTCGCGCGGAATCCGTTGCCGGTCGTCGCTCATGGTTTCGGAGGGGCGTGCCGTTAGAGATCGGTGATGTCAGCAACATCTCAGAAGGCGAAGGCGGCGACGCGCTTCGTCCTGGCCCCGCAGCTCCTTGGAGCCGCGGCGCTCACAGCGTTCCGTGAAGAGGCCGAGGCCCTCGCGGAAGATCATGTCGAGGGGTTCAACTGCGACCCCTCGGTCATGATGTCGAACGTGCGCATCGGAGTCGCTTCGGTGCTCCCCGAGATGGCGCGGCTCCTCACGGCGCGTCCGCTCACCGAGGTGTCGTGGATCACCACGCTCCTCAACCTCGGACACGCGGTCGAGTACGCCGCGGCCAACAGCGTGACGGTGCCCACCGTGTCGCGCGCCGAGCTCGACGCGAAGTACGCCGCGTTACAACGCTACCGGGAGCCCGCGCTGCACTTCGCGCGAGGGCTCTCGTGCGAGCTCTTCGCGAAGTTCTCCGCCGACGAGGTGGCGAACATCGAGGCGGGCAAGGGCTACTACGACCACGGGCAGGACGGCGTCTCGCTCGCGTCGCTCTTCCGCCGCCACGAGGCCGACATCGCGGGCCTGCACCCCTTCACGCCGACGCACCTCACCGAGATGGAGCGCCTCGGCGCGTGGGTCTCGGAGAACGTCACGCCGGAGGGCGCGCGACCGAAGCAGCGCGCGACGGCGGGCGTGTCTCCCGCGCTGCGCGACCGCATGTGGACGCTGCTCAAGCGCCGCCACGCCGAGCTCCGCAAGGCGGGCATCGAGCTCTTCGGCGAGGACGGCGTCGACGCGATGGTGCCGCGGCTCAACAGCCGCGTGCAGAGCGCGAGCGCGCAGAACGACGACGGCGAGAAGCCCCCCACGCCGCCCGCGCCGCCCGTCGGCTGAAGGCGAAGCGCTCCCGTCGAGCGGGCGCGAGACGTCTCACGCCCGCTCGATCAGGAGCACCCTCACACCGCGCGCGGTGCGCTCGTAGATCAACGCCAGCGAATCGATCCGCAGCCGGTGAACCACACGACCGCCGGGGAGCACGAGGACCTCGCCGCTCCCCGCGTCGCCTTCTGCGCGTGTGAGCGCTTCGTCGAGTCGCACGCGAAGCGCGTCGGCGGCGTCGGCGTCACGCGCGGCGAGCGCGGCGAAGAGGGCGAGCAGCGCCTCCCTCGCGCGGGGCGCGAAGACGACCATCACGCAGACTTGCGGGCCGCCACGATCATCGCGCGGAGCTCACGATCGAGCGCCTCGGAGGAGACCCCCTCGCCACGATCGAGCGCGTGGGCGGACTCCTCGACGGCCGAGAGCGTCTCGTCGGAGAGGTCGTCCTGCGCCTCGATCGCGTAGAGACCGACAGGCAGCGAAGACATCCCGGGCGGGAGGTCCTTGCCGTTCCAGTAGATGAGCTTGCGGATCGAGGCTGACATCGATGGCGATGATACGCCGCCGCAGAAGCGCGACAAGCGCGAGGGTCACTCGGGGGTGTCGTCGTCGGAATCGAGCGCAAGGGTAGGCGCGGGGCCTCGCGCTTCGCGGAGCTTCGCGATCAGGTCGAGGCAGGTCGCGCGGGCCTCGGGGAGCGTCGTCTGAGGGAGGGTGCGGAGGCGCGATTCGAAGTCGTCGAAGAGGTCGACGGCGTC
>JBPOHC010000092.1:0-18087 GCA_052035985.1 Myxococcota bacterium
GATCCTGGTCGTGGAGCGGCCCGTCGACGAAGACCGCCGCGGGCCCGTCCTCGTACCAGAAATCCACGCGCATCCGAAGATCTTCGAAGGTCCGCTGCGCGGTGTCGGGGAGCCGAAGTCCGCGCTCGTCGAGCCAGCGCAGCCAGCGCCGCTCGAGCTCCGAGTCGCAGCGCGCGAGGAGGGCGTCGAGGTGCTCACCGCGCGTCGCGCCGACGGGCGATGAGAGCACCAGCCCGGTCGCCCACGCGAGCATCGGCTCGAGGAGCGTCTTCCGCTCGAGGATCCGATGATCGCGTTGGTTGTAGTACGACAGCAGGCAGTCGTAGCAGCCCGCCTCGCACGCCTCGGCGGCGCCGATCGGACGTCCGAGGTCGGCGCCGGTCGCCGGATCGAAGTGGCAGCGGTCGAGCACATCGGTCGCAAGCAGAGGGAGCACCGCCGGGTCTTCGACGAGGCGTCGGAGCACCCCAGCGCCGCCCTCGGATGCCTCGTAGAAGAGCAACGTCGCGCGGTGGTCATCGTCGGGGAGCGCCTCCGCGGCGAGCTCGTTGTCTTCGAGCTGAAAGCACGTCTGGATCACGGCCTTGAGCGCGGCCTGGAGCGAAGCCATGCGCGAGCGGGTCCAGCCCTCACCGCAGGGAGCTCGGGGCGTCACGAGGAGGCAGTTCCGATGATCCTCGACGTAGGGGATCACGCGCTGCTGCTTGGGTCCGATGGCCTCGTCGCCCGGCACCGCGTCGTTGTCGATGCTCTGGCTCCGCGCCCAGTACCCGCGCTCGGTGTCGAGCATGAAGCCGAGGTTCTCCTTCTCGCGGTCGCGGCGACGCCACCCCACGTTGAGGCGCCAGAGGGTCGCGGCGTGGCCGTATTCGAGGTCGGCGAGCACCTCGCCGTCACGGCCGATGAGCCTCGCGCTGCGCTTCGAGGTTCTTCCCTCTCGCACCGCGAAGCGCACCCCCGTACGAATCTCATAGCCGAGCCTGAAGCGCTCCTCTTCGTCGGACGTGATGCGGTCTCTGCGGCGGGTCGAGACGTTCCGCATGTGGAAGAGGTTCGAATACGTGCGCGTGAGGGGCGCACCGCAGCGCTCACAGGTGTCGGGGCCCACGTTGTCGCTCATCGGGTGGAGGTATCCGCAGCCCTCACACTGACGCGCGCTCCGCGTGATCGAAGCATCCTCGCCCTCGACCGGCAGCATCACCTTGTGGATCAGGTAGCGAGAGCCCTCGTGGTAGATGATCCCTCGCGGGCCGAACTCGGAGATGGCGAGGAAGCGAGGGCGAGAGATGTACTCGTCGCGCGACACCCTCTGACGGCGCCCCTGGATGAACGCGGACAACGGCAGCCGCGGGAAGTTGTACCCGGGCAAGAAGCCCTCACACGCGAAGTATCGATAGGAATAGAAGTCCGAGAGCGTGTCGTCGTCGCGGCGGTTGAGCAGGAGGTCGAGCTGCGACTCTGCCTCGCGACGAAGAGAGCGTGCGGCGTCGCGAGCCTTCACATCCGCGGACGCGTCGAGGATCACCTGGTTCTGGCGTCGCACCTGCTCGTGCGCGACCCTGAAGAGCCCGCGCCATCGTTCACACGCGGCCTCGAAGCGCTGAGGGATTCCGTCGAGCGCGCGTCGAATCCAGTCATCAGCCTGCGCCTCGGTCTCGGCTCCCGGGATCAGCCGCACCGCATCGGAGAGGGCCACACACGCGAGGTCGAACGCGCGCTGACGGGTTCTCACATCCGCGAGCTTCGAGGCGACGTCGGGGAGCAGCGACAGCGTCGGGGCCGCACCTTCAACATCGAGCAGCTCCTTCAGCGAGCTCTTGAGGTCGAGGTCTGAGACACCGAGCCAGACCGCGTGGACGTGCGCGCGAAGGAGGTCCTCGTTGGCGAGGTCGAGGCGAGGAGTGCTGACCGCGCCGACGACCATGCGCTCGGGACGCTTGAAGAAGTATTGGTCGTGAGGAGACCCCGCAGAACAGTACGTGAGCACGAAGGCAGGCTGCCCCGAACGCCCCGCGCGCCCGCTCCGCTGCGCATAGTTCGCCGGGGTGGGGGGCACGTTACGAAGTCCGACGACGTTGAGCTGCGCGATGTCGACCCCGAGCTCCATCGTCGGCGAGCAGAACAGCACCGGGAGGGAGGCCGACCGGAAGCGCTCCTCGCGATCGAGGCGCTCGTCGCTCGGCACCTGCGCGGTGTGCTCACGCGCCTCGAGGCGCTTCAGGTCGTGCGTGTCGGACCCGTAGAAGCGAACGAAGTAGGGGTTGGTGCGGAGACCATCCTGGCTCTTGCTCGGCACGCGGATCGGATCGTGAAAGGCCTCGTCGCCTTCACCCGCTCGCCACACCATCCCCGACGCGGCGATCTGATACCCCGGGACCTCTCCCTCATTGGTCGCCTTCGCGAACTCGGCGACGAGGCCGGGGATGGTGAGCGCGGCGAACAGGTCACGAATCACACGCTCGGTGTCATCGACCGAGAGCTTCGTCGAGAGGTGTGGGAGCGTCCGCGCTCGACGGAGAAAGAGCCCGAAGCCGCCCCTCGCGGAGAGGAACGTGTAGCGATCGCGAGTGACTTCGCCGGGCGCCTGCGCGCGTGGGAGCACGACGCGGCCGCGCTGCAACTGCGTCAGGTCGTCGAGCGACCACGGCGCCTTGAGGTACTGGTTGGAGGCGGCGACCATCGACTCCTGCGTCATGGGTTCGAGCGCGTCGACGCGGATGGCGAGCTCGCGACGGAGAAAATCGAGGAGCACCTGACACACCGAAACGCGCGCCTCGGGCGACGCCCCGGCCACCGCAGAATGGAACTTCTGCCAATGCTTCTCGTCGCGACAGAAGGCGTCGAGCGAGCGGTATGAGATCTTGAGGAGCCCGCACTGCTCGAGGTTCGGCGACGTGATGCGCCAGCCTCGCCTCAGGTCACGGTAGACGTGATATGCGAGGACGCGGCGAAGCGCCTGCTCGGTGTCCTCGCGCTGGAGGTACTCCACGTCGGGGTTGACCGCGTAGACGTCGAAGGGCAGGTCGAGCGCGTCGAACACCCTCTGCACGAGGGTGTCATGACGAAGCCCTTCAGCCCCCGCGCCGCGAACAGCCCGGAGGATGGCCGAGCGCAGAAGCGTGACCTCGACGAAGTCGTTGAAGTGCCCCGCCTGGAGCGAGGCGTCCTGGCGGTTGTCGGTGAAGCTCAACACCTTGCGAGCACGCGCCTCGAGCGACGCGTCGCGACGAAGCTCCCGCACGGCGGAGAGCGTCAGCACGGTGGTCGCGGTGCTTCGCCCTTCGGACCCCAGCGTCGCGAGCTTGCCGAAGTCCGAGCTCTGGTGTGCGTCGTACTCAACGCCGCAGCGGAGGCAGAACAGAAACGGCGCGGGGATCCAGTGGGCACGAGCCCCGGCGCCGATGACACCGTCAGGCGAGACCCAGAGCGCCTCGGGTCTGCGAGCGCGCTTCGACGCGCGCACGGTCGGCACTCCGTTCCGCAGCTCGATCCAGCTCTCGGGGAGCCGTGCGAGCACATCGGCGTTCTCGGTGGGCCAGGGGGCCTCGTCATCGAGGTGCAGAAATCCCACCTCGCCAACGTCTCCATCATCGTTCCGCTCGCCGAGGTCGCGCGCGACGAGGAGCGTCTTGCCCTCCTCACGCACACGCCGAACGACGTAGTACTCCTGACCGCACTCGCGACAGAACGCGAGAGGGAGGAGCACCCTGGTGCGCTCCGACCCCGGAACGAACTGCTGCCCCTGGAGGGTGAGATGGCGCGCCGCGTTTCCCTCAGGCGAGGCGTGGACCGACTCCCCCTTCGCGATGAACTGGTGGAGCCTGAAGGCGAACACTGGCCGCCCGTGCGCGTCGCGGAGCGCATACCCGCGGAGGAGCGTCTCTCGAAGCGCGCGTTCGCAGACTTCGTGATCGAGCCCTGTTCGCGAGGCGAGGCCCCCGACGAGCCCTGCCTCGCCTCGCAGCGGCAGCGGTTTGCAACGTACGAGCCTCCCATCTGCAGGATCACGCAGGAGCCCCAACGTCGACTCGACCCAACGCGCGAGTGGATCAGCGAGAAACGCGTCCCATTCTTCGGGCGTCTCACCGCGCTCGACGCGCGTGCGCAACGCGGCATCGTCGACGAGATCGTCGGGAGTCACTCTTCGAAGCGTCTCGCCGATCACGTCGCCGGGCTCGATCGTGGCCCCGAAGAGCATCGACGCGACGCTGGCGACCTCGGCCTGCTGCTGGCCCCAGGTCGCTCCGCCTGCCATCGTCGCGGAAGTCCCGATGTGAAGGAGTTCGCGTGCCTTGCAGACCTCCCGCACGCGACGCACGAGCATCGCGACGTCGGAGCCCTGGCGCCCGCGGTAGGTGTGGAGCTCGTCGAAGACGAGGAACCGCAACCCCTCTGCCATACGAATGAGCTTTCGCTCGCTGATGCGCGTGAGCAACAGCTCCAACATCACATAGTTCGTCAGCAGGATGTCGGGCGCGTTCGACAGGATGCGCTCTCGCTCCTCGCGACCTTCCTGCCCTGTGTAGCGAGCGAACGTGACCGGCGGTGAGGCGAACCCATGTTCCAGGAACTTCTTGAGCTCCCCGAGCTGGCTGTTCGCGAGCGCGTTCATCGGGTAGACGACGATCGCCTGGATGCCCCGCCCGCTCCCTCGCCGCAGCACGTGGTCCACGATCGGAACGATGTACGACAGGCTCTTGCCCGATCCGGTGCCCGTCGTGAGCACATAGCTGCGCCCCGCACGAGCCGCTCGGATCCCCTCGACCTGATGCTGGTGGAAGCGGAGCGGACCGCGGTCGAGGCCATTCGACGGCTTGTCGCGAAAGATCTCGCGACAGCGAGCGTGGAGCGTTCCCTCGTCGATCAAATCCTCGAGGGAGTCGCCTGGCTCGAACGCCGGATTGATCTGCAGGAGGGCATCAGGCCAGAGACGCCCGGCGCGGAGTTCACGCTCCACCAACTCCGACACCCTCGCATCGTGAATCGCGACGAAGCTGCGAACATAGTCCGCGTACTCCCTCGCAACGATGTCATCCCGCAGGCGAAACACATCCATCGGTTGGAACGCTCCCTCGCTCAGGGCAAAACCCCCACGAGCGCGAGGAAGGTACCCGCGGACCGCCTCGACAAGAAAGAATGAAGCGGGGGGTCGACGTATGAGGCGCTCGAGATCGAGCCCCGGACCGATCCGACTGGCCGTCCAAGCACCCGCCTTGCCCGCCAAAGCACTCGCTTTGCCCGCCAAAGCACCCGCCCTGCCCGCCAAAGCACCCGCCCCGGCCGCCAGAGCACCCGCCTTGCCCGTCCAAGCACGCACCTCGCCCATCCGGGCGCCCGCTGTGCTCGTCAAAGCACCGCGGACGCCCGTCAGAGCGCTGCGATCACGCGAATGTCAGGGGAGCGAAGCGGGGCAGAGGTCGGGGTTGTACCCGAGCGTCGCGGTGGGCAGCGTGAACGTCGTCGTGTCGTCGTCGATCGACATCAGGAAGGCCACGAGCTGACGCACCTGCATCTCGCGGTCGCCGTCCTGGAGGAAGTTCACCGACAGCGCGCGGTAGTGCGCGATGAAGGTCGTCGAGAGCAGCTCCTCGAGCGTGCGCGCGTTGCCCGCGTGGAAGAACGGCGCCGCCGTGCTCATCCCCACGAGGGCCGGGGGATTGAAGCCGCTCGCGCCCTGCGCGTTCGCGGTCATGTCGGCGCGCGCCTCACGCACGCGCACGCCCGTCGGCGCCACGCCGTTCTGCATCGCGTCGAGCGCCGTCGGGAACGTACCCACCGCGCGGAGCGCGCAGTTGATCTGGTCGTTGGCGCCGTCCATCGGGGTGAGGCGCAGCGCGGCCGAGCGCGTCGCCGAGCTCGTCGGGGGATTGAGCGCCGCGGGGAACATCGACGGCGCCGTGTACATCATCGCGCGCAGCGCGCCCGTGGCGGGGTTGTTGTTCGCTTCGCCGGGGGCGAAGAAGCGGCGCGAGACGGTCCAGCCGGAGCCGCCGTGGCAGGCCGCGCAGTTGTTCGCGGCGAAGATCGCGCGCCCCGCGGTGACGTCCGCCATCGAGAGCGAGTTGGGACCGCGCGGCGGGCGGATCGACTTCACGTACTCGTCGACGGCGTTCCAGTCGTTGAGCACCGAGCGGGGCGTCGCGGTGGAGTCGGGCATGAGCTGCCGCGTCGAGCCGCTGAGGCCCGCCTGCGGGGTGGTCGTCGCCACCTGCGGCGCGACCACGGCCGTGCCGTCGAAGATGACCCTGTCGCTGTTGCCCACGACGGGAGGCGTCGCGCCGTCGTTGGGCCGGTGCACGATGGCCCCGACGCCGCCGGAGTTACCGCGGGTGTTCAGTTCGAAGTCATGGACCTCGTCGAAGATCGCGGTCCAGTTGAGGAGGCGCTGGTTGCCCATGCGGTCGAAGGTGCCGTCGAGCGAGGTGGTCTGGCGCGGTCCGCGCGCGAAGAACCAGGTCGCGTTGTCGGTGAGGCCGTCGGGGTGACAGGTCTCGCACGAGTTCCACCCCTGGCCGCGGAGCGACCAGCGGCCGAGGCCCGTGACGAAGAAGCGCTGCCCCTCGTTGGCGAGGGTCTCGCGGCCCGCGGCGGGCGCGTCGCCCGACGACACCGCGGCCACGGCCGTCTGCGTCGAGAGCTGCACCACCGAGACGTTGCGCGTGTTCGCGTTGACCACGAAGGCGTGCGAGCGCGCGGCGCTCACCGCGATGCCCACCGGGAGCCTGCCCGCGAAGGCCGCCCCCGTCGGCGCGAGGTTGATGAACGGCGCCACGGGAGAGCCCGCCTCCTGCACCGTCCCGTCGTCGCGGAACTGGAGCCGGAACACCGCGTCGGTTCCGTAGGCCGTGATGTACGCGACGCGGCTGGTGGGCACGAACGCGAGGTCGAGCGGAATGAGCGGGAGCCTCCGCGACGGGTCGTCGGCGACGGGGGGCGTCGACGTGTCATAGAGGCTCTGCCAGGTGCGCGTGAGCGTGACGCGCTCGGTCGCGCGCTCGGTGTTCGACGCCGTGTCGACCACGTACACGGTCGGGTGGATCTGCGTCTTGAAGTTGTTGGCGAGCGTCGTCGCGACGCCGCCGTCGGGGGGCGGGAGGGTGACGGGTCCCGTCGGTCCGCGCGGCGACTCGCACATGGCCGTGATGTAGAGCCGGTTGTTGTTCAGCACCGCGCTGAAGAGCTGGTTGGGGAAGCACCCCGTCACACCCCCCGTCGCCGCGCTCGTCGCGCCCACCGAGTCACGGAAGCCCGTGTCCGCCGTGGGTCCGAGCGTGATGAGCCCGCCGACGGCGCCGGTCCCCGCGTTGAAGCGGTACACGACGCCCTGTCGCCCGAGGTCGAACGCGCTGTCGTCCGCGGGCACGCCCGAGGTCCGCTGCTGCGAGAAGAACTCCGTGACGTACACGGTCTCGTCGGCGTCGTCGGCGTTGCCGTTGTTGGTCACCACGAGCGCGCGCGGATGCGCCAGGCCCGGACGCGCCGCCACCGTCCCGAGCATGCCGCTCGTGGCGATCGACGCGTTGAGGTCGACGGTGCGCGAGACCGACCACCCCGCGGTGTCGACCTCGCTCACGGTCCCTTCGGCCCAGTTCGCGACGTAGAGCTTGCGGCCCGTGGGCGAGATGGCGAGGCCCGTGGGCTCCGACCCGACGCGCACGCGCATGGTGTCGAGCGCGGGCGTCGTGCGCAGCCCCGTGATGCGCGCGACCTGCTGCGACTTGCGCAGGATCACGTACGCCGTGCTGTTGTCGTTCGAGATGACCACCGACCACGGCTCGCTGTCGGCGATGGGGAGCAGCGCGGTGCGCGTGAGCACCGCCGCGCCCGTCGCGGTCGAGAGGCTGAACACCGCGACGCTGTGGGCCGTGCGGTTGGCGACCACCACCGTCGAGTCGTCGCTGCTGATCGCCACGGCCGACCCGTTGGTCACGCCCGCGCGCGCCATCGGCGCAGGCGCATCGGGGGCGACATCGGGGGCGACATCGGGCGCCACGTCGGGGGCGACATCGGGCGCGACGTCGGGGGCGACATCGGGCGCCACATCGGGTGCGACGTCGGGCGTCACATCGGTCGGGGGCTGCGTGTCCGTCGGGGGCTGCGTGTCGCTCGGAGGCTGCGTGTCAGACGGAGGGGTCATGTCCGTCGGCGTGTCGCTCGGCGGAGTCATGTCGGTGGGAGTGTCAGCGCTCACGCTGGCGTCGGTCGTCGGAGCGGGAGTGCTCGAGCACCCGAAGCCCACGGCGCCCACGAGAAGAAGGGGAAGAGTCAGTTTCGATCGCATCGTCGCGTTCCTCCATGAAGCCCTCGAAGAGCGCGCAAACGAGCGCCGCGCCCCCGAGGGAAGCCCTGCGAAACCCCGCCGCATCGTCGGGAAATGTCCCCGATTCGATGCGTCTCGGTGCGCATTCTATTCGTGCTTCTGCGGCAACGACGCCACAGAAACGCACGATGGTCGCCATACGGGAGCCCTATCGCTCGGACCGAAGCCTCCCTTGTCCCGCCCCACCCCCGAGGCGCGCGAGCGATGGTTTAGAGTCCCCGCGATGGAGACCTCCGCGTGCGACTGATCTCTGCGTTCCTGCTCGGAATCGTTGCGCTCTCGTGCGCGACGACGGAGCCCGCGCGACGCCGCACGACGCGTCGCAGACCACGCGCGACCGCAGCCGCGAGAAGCCCCGCCACGACCGCGACAACCTCCGCCTCGAACACCACCCCGAGCGCGACGGGGGGCACCGCCATCCCCTCGCAGCAACCTCGCGCGAGCGGCGCTCCATCCACGCCCGACCCGCGGTGCCGCGAGGTCTTGCAGCGCAACGCCTCCGTGCTCTCGCGCGTCGCCGCCATCGAGCCGTGCAGCGGAGCGGGCGTCGCGGCGTTGAGAGAGTCCTTCGACCAGTGCGCGCAGACGGCCGACGGCGCGTGGGCCCCTGAGATCGTCGAGGCCCGCGACCGCGGAGACGGCGGCGCGTGCGAGCTCGACGTCCGCTGGCGCGTGACGCTCTTTCACCGCGGCGGCGCCGTCGACGAGGGCGACGGAGCCACGGGGCGCGTCGACCGGAGATTTCACCTCACGGCCCTCGGCGACGAGGTGCAGGCGTACGCGGGCCTCACCTTCACCGCCACGGACCTCGACGACGACCACCTCCCCGAGCTCGTCGTCGCAGAGCGCTTCGAAGACCGCGGGACCCACCGATCACGCGCGAGCACCGAGGTCTACTCGGCTGCGCAGGGCCGCGTCGCGGTGTTCGAAGCCACGCGCGCGATGGCCCTCCTCGGGGCCGAAGACGTCGATGACGACGGCCGCGTCGACTTCATCGTCCCCTCGGCCTACACGTGGACCGAGGGCGTCGAGTGCGGGCTCAACATCTTTCACGACCCCATCTCGCTCCTCGCCCACGCGCAACGCGGCGGAGGCTTCTCGACCTCCGACGATGTGGCAGCGCGACACATCCGGCAGGTGTGCCCCGGCCCCGACGCGGAGCCCGTCGCGCCGCGCGGCGACGACGCGCCCGACCCCATCGGCCTCCGCATCATCTGCCGCCGCCTCTGGGGAATGTCCCCCGAAGAGGCGCTCGCTCCGCTGCGCTGTGAACACTTCCGCGCAGAGCCCTCGCTCCAGTGCGAGCGCACCTCGCGACGCCTCCCGCCGATGGAGCCCGGCGAGTGCCCCGCGCACTACGACGTCTGGGCGCACCTCCCGCCTCCGCTGCGTCTTCGTTGATCACCCCCCTCCGTCGCGACGCGCGCGAAGACACGGTGTAGTCTCCCGCTCCGCCGGGGCGATGTTGCATCGTTCACTCATCTCAGTTTTTTTCGCGACGCTCGCGATCACGTCGCTCGCGTGCACGACCGCCGCGCCGCCGCGACGCGCCACGGCCCGCGTCGTCGTCGCGCGCGCCACCGCCACACCGCCGCCGCGCGCATCAACGCCGACCGCAGCGCCCGCCCCGACGCCCGACCTCTCCTCGGGGTGCTCGCAGTCGTGCGCGATCCGCGCCGATCGATCGGTGTGGTGCTGGGGTTCAGCCATCGCGAACACGCCGCTCGCGCCTCGCAGGATCGAGGGCCTCGACGACGCGCAGCGCCTCGCGTGCGGCGCGTGGCACTGCTGCGCGCTTCGAAGCAACAACGCCGTGTCGTGCTGGCGCATCCCTTCGAGCGCGGAGGCCGAGGTCACCGCGCCCGCGACCATCGAGCCAGGTGATGCCATACAGCTCGCGTCGGGCGGAGACACCACATGCGCGCTGCTGCGTTCGGGCGAGGTGTCGTGCTGGCAGCTCCACGCGTTCAGCCGCGCGAACACGTACACGTCACCGAGGACCGCTCGCAACGTCGAGGGCGCGCGACAGATCGCCGTCGGAGCCTCGCACGCGTGTGTGCTCCAGGGCGACGGCACCGTGCGCTGCTGGGGACACAACGACGAGGGACAGCTCGGCCCCGCAGCGCCGCGACATCGCCGCAGGGTCTTCGATCCCGTGACCGTGACCGGCATCCCTCACGCCGAGGAGGTCGCCGTGGGAGAGCGTCACTCCTGCGCGCGCACGACGGAGGGCGAGGTGTGGTGCTGGGGCAGCAACGCCAACGGCCAGTCGGGCATCGGCCCCTACGCGGGCACGCCTGAACCGCTGCGCGTGCAGGGCGTGATGGGCGCGCTCGGTCTGTCTGCGGGCGCGTGGCACACCTGCATCGTCCTCGGCGACCGCTCCGTCGAGTGCTGGGGAAACAACCGCACCAACGCCGTCGGAGAGATCCGCCCCGCGATCGCGAGCAGCCCTGTGCCCGTGCCGACAATTGATCGCGCGCTCCGCGTGTCGCCCTCGTGCGACGCGACCTGCGCGCTACGCGACGACGGCACAGTGCGCTGCTGGGGCGCGCGCTACGCATCCACAACATCACCGCGCGGACGCCCCATGAGCGTCTCGCTGCCGTAACGAAATCAGCCCGCGACGCGCGAGAGAGGGAGCGGCGACGCCTCGTGCTCGCCCGACTCGTCTGCGAGGTCGGGGTAGCTCTGCCGCGCGTCGGGCGCGGGCGCGTCGTCGAGCGTGATGCCGTCTTCGACCGCGCCCCACGTGTGCCTGTGAAAGAGCACGCCGTGATGACCGACGCCGTCGACGTAGACCGCGCGCGAGCCGTCGAGCGCCGCGCTGTGACAGGCCACGAGCGAGTCCTGCACGGCGATCACCGAGGTGAGGCGCGTGTTGTCGAGGCGGCTGCGCGTTGCGGTGAGCGTGCGGAGGAGCTGCGAGTTCGGTGACAGCTCACGCGCGAGCTGCATGGGCCAGCCGCGCGCGAGCGAGGTCCCGCGGTGCGGCGTGCCGATGGTGACCAGCGCGTCGACGCGTCCGCCGAGCACCTGCGCGTAGTAGCGCGAGATGAGCCCGCCGAGCGAGTGCGCCACGAGGCACACGGGGCCGTCGGGATGCGCCTTCTGGATGCGCTCCGCGAGGCGATCGGCGTGGTCGGCCACGCTCCCCGAAGGGAAGTAGTTGTACTGCAACTGCCTCGGCGCGAGCCCCAGGGACGCGAGGTGCGAGGCCATCGGGTGAAAGGCTCCACCCGACCCGAAGTACCCGTGGATGAACACCACGAGGTGCTCGGCCTCACCACGCGTGCGCGGCGCGTCGCTCGTCTTCGACATCAACCAGCCGTGACGGGCGAGCGCGACGAGCTCCTTCAAGGCATCGCGGCGACGCTTGAACGGCGGATTCGTCACAAGTCCAAGAACTACCACGCCGCGGGGCGCGCGAGAAATCTCCGACGACGCTTGTTTGCAGGGGATTTTCACGGCCCCCGAGTGCGTCGTCAGGGTTGCAGAAGCTGCGTAGCCTCGTTCGCGGCGGGCTCCTCGGGCTCCTGGTTGCTGGTCTCGACCCAGCGCTCGAGCGTGCGCTGCGCGGCGCCCGAGTCGATGCCCCGCGTCGCGATCTCCGCGGCCTCGCGAAAGTCCGCCGTGACCTCGGCCACGACGAGCCCCGCGGCGGCGTTGAGGATCACCGCGGTGCGCGCGTCGCCCTTGTCGCCCGCGAGGATCGACCGGACGATGCGCGCGTTCGTGCTGGGATCTCCGCCGCGGAGGGTGCGGAGGTCGGCGATGGGCGCGAGGCCGAAGTCTGCGGGAGAGACCCTGCACTCGACCAGCACGCCCTGACGCACGCTCACCACCTGCGTGTCGCCCGCGGGAGAGACCTCATCGATGCCTCCCTCGCCGTGGAGCACCCACGCGCGACGCACGCCGAGGCGACCGAGCACCTCCGCGATCGGACGGAGATACCGCGGAGAGTGAACCCCGAGGAGCTGATGCGTCGCGCCCGCGGGGTTCGCCAGCGGACCGAGGAGGTCGAAGATCGTGCGGAAGCCGAGCTCCTGCCGCACCACGCTGGCGTTGGCGAGCGCGACGTGAAAGGCAGGCGCGTAGAGGAACCCGATGCCCACCTCGCGCAGGCACCGCTGCACCACCGAGCGCGGCGCGTCGATGCGCACGCCGAGGGCCTCGACCACGTCGGCGCTGCCCGTGCGAGACGTCACCGCGCGGAGCCCGTGCTTGGCCACCGGAACGCCGCACGCGGCCACCACGATGGCCGCCACGGTGCTCACGTTGAAGGTCCGCACCGGACCGCCGCCCGTGCCGCACGTGTCGAGCACCACCCCGGGGAGCGCCTCGACCCACTCGCACCGCCGACGGAGACACCGCGCCGCGGCGGTGATCTCCGTGACCGTCTCGCCCTTCATTCGAAGGGCCGTCGCGAGCGAAGCGATCTGCGCTGGCGAGGCGGTGCCCGAGAGCACGGCGTCCATCGCGTCGGTAGCCTGCGTCTCGTCGAGGTCGCGGCCGTCGATGAGCGCCCGTAGCGCATCCTGGATCATAGAGCGGCGCCTAGGGTAGAGCGTTCTCGGGTGAGATTCACCGCGTTTCGCGATGTGAAGATTCGCGGGGCGGCGGCGCGTCGCTCCGTGCGTCGGGGCGCGACGGTTCGGGTGAGACATCGACGGGCGCGTTGCGGTACGATGCGCGATGCGCGGCGCGGGCGCCGATGCAGAAGCCCCGGCGAAGACGTCGCGGGGCTTCAACGATCGATCTCCGATGCTCGAGGTGCTTCCGCTGTGACCGCTGTGCGTGAGAATCCCCGTGCTCCGTCTCTGCGGGTGCTCGCGGTGCTGCGCCCGGGAGAGACCGCGATCCCGGGCGGACTCGCGGCGAATCACTGGGTGGTGGTCAGCGCGCCCGTCGACAACCTCGAGCGCACCGTGATGCGCGAGCGCGTCAACGCCGTCGTCGTCGACATGGAGCTCACGGGCATCTTCGAGGCCGTGCAGCGCGTCCGCAAGCTCGGCAACGTGGCCGGTCAGGTGCCCGTCGCCCTCATCGGCCCGTCGGAGCTCTCGGCCCTCGCGGCGGACTTCATCCACCGCTTCGGCCCCGGGCTCTTCGCCGCGCGCCCCGTGTCGGCCTCGGAGCTCGCCACGAAGCTCCGCGCCCTCCACGAGGGAGACAGCTCGCAGCGCCGTTCGAGCGCGCCCAACCTGAGCCCCGCGCAGCCCTCGGGCACGCACCCGAGCGCCCTGCGCGCGCAGACCGTCTCGGGTCCGCGGAGGGCGTCTCCGTTGCCCTTCATGGCGCCGTCGATGAGGGGCTCCGCGCAGGTCGCGCCCGCGGCCTCGCCGCCCGCCGCGACGCCGCTGCCCCTCTCGGGTCCGTCGATCTACGCCACCCCCTCGACGAACGGAGCGGCGACCAGCGACAGCCCCCTCACGCAAGCCGCGTCTCCGTCGCTCCGACCGGGGACGCTCCCGACCAACGCCCTCACGCCGCCCTCCCTCGCCGCGCCGCTCACCACGCTCCTGCGAAACTCCATCGGCGACGCGGGCGGCACCTCGGCGAGCTTCGAGCTCCCCGCGGACACGAACGACGAGCTCGACGACCTCGTCCCACCAGAGCTCCTGGAGCCCCTCGACTCGCCCTTCGAGTCCATCGCGGAGGAGACCTCCTCGGACTCGCGCTTCCACACCCCGCCGAGCACCGTCCCTGGCATCCAGATGCGTCGCCCCGGCGTCCGCACCGGCGCTTCTCCCGGCGTGTCTCCGCTGCCCCTCGACGGCGACCTCCTCCTCGGCGGCTCCATCGCGCGGTACGGCGTCCCGCTGCTCTTGAGCGCTGCGTCGAGGGTGCGCGCCACGGGTGTGCTCTCGGTGCAGGCCCGCAGCGCCCAGTGGCAGATCGCCCTCCACGCGGGTCACGTGCTGGCCGTGAGAGGCTCGCGCCCCGAGGACTACATCGGCCCGATGCTCGCCCGGCTGGGATATCTCCCCCAGGAGGCCGCGCGCTTCGCCGAGGTGCCGCTCGACGCGGGCGTTCGCGGCGCGGCCATCCTCGCGTCGCGGGGTTACATCGCCCCCGACGGCGTGGCCCCCGTGCTCGCCCGCGCCGCGCAGGAGCTCCTCTTCGACCTCTTCTGCCTCGAGTCGCTGGAGTGGGAGATCCGCCCCATCGAGAACTCCGTGGGCATCCCGATGCAGACCCGCGCCCCCGACGCGCTGCTCGTCCAAGGCGCCCGCGCCCGCATCGAGCCCGTCGTGGCGTATGGAGCCCTCGGCGGTGACGGCACCCTGGTGACCCTCCGCGCCGAGCCCTCGGCCATCGCGTCGCTGCCCCTCACGGGCGCCGAACGCGCCGCCGCCCTCGCCGCGAAGGACGTCAACCTCGCGAGCATCCTCCGCACGCACGGCGAGCTCGTGCTCCCTGCGATGCTGGCCCTCCACTGGTTGCAACACCTCCGCGCCGAGGGACCCGCCCACGACGGACACGCCACCGCGGGCGCGCCCGGCCCCGAGCGCACCCGGCTCCGCGCCCTCGTCGAAGCGGCGCGTCGAAAAGACCTCATGGCCGTGCTCGGGGTGAGCCCCTTCGCCACGCGGACCGCCGTGCAGATGGCCCTCGACGCGAGGCGCGCGGAGCTCGATGCGATCAGGGCCCGAAGCCCGACCGCAGAGGCCCTCCCGCTGGTCCTGGCGGCGCTTGACGACCTCACCCGGATGATCCACGACCCGGCGTCGTGGGAGCGTTACGTGTCGGCCCTCCGCGCGTCTTCGCTGCGCGACGAGTGACAGCCTCACCCGCAGGGGGTGACACCGCATTGCACATGCCTCCGAGCGCGTGTAGGGAAAGCTGGTATACGGTCATGGAACCTGTGAAGGACCCCGATGCCTCCGCGATCCCGATCGACGAGAACGTCGACGAGGCGCAGTGGGCGCTCACCACCGCGAGGACCCTCCAGGACCGCGGAGACACCGAGGGGGCGGTGCAGTGGTACCGCCGCGCCGTCGAGCACCTCATGGACTCGGGCAACGACGAGGCGGCCCTCGAGGTAGCCCGCCTCGCCGCGGCGTTGTCGTCCGCGCCGCCGCCTTCAGCCCGTACGAGCGCCGTACCTTCTGCATTGGCCTCTTCGCCGCCGCGGGTGACCACGCAACCGAGCCAGGTCCCCGCGACCTTTCTTGCGATGCGCGACGCGCCGCCGCTCCTGATCGACCACGACGACCCCTCGACGAGCGGCGAGGTGAACACCCGTCTCTCGACCGAACTGCTCTCGGCCCTGCGCCGCGCGGTGAGCTTTCAGCCCATGCGCGCGTCGGAGGGCGAGACCCTCGCGGCGAGGCTCCAGAACATCCCGCTCCTCCGCGGCATCCCGGGAGAGACCCTGCGCGCGGTGGCGCGCCAGGTGTCGCTGGTGCGCTTTGAACAGGGCGACGCGATGCTCATGCCCGCGCACTCGGGCCACGAGCCGCCGCTCTACATCGTGCTCGAAGGCCGCGGGCTGCTCCGCGCCAACGGCGAAGAGGGGCCTGGCTCCCCCCTCGGCCCCGGGGACTTCGTCGGCGAGGTCACCGCGCTCTACGGCGGCCCCGGCGTGATGACCGCGACGGCGAGGTCGCCGGTCACCGCCGCGGCGCTGCCGTGCTCGCTCATCAACTGGCTGGCCCGCGAGCTCCCCGACGTGCGCGTCGCGCTCGAAGACGTCGCGTGGGAGCGTGCCTTCGGCGCCATCGGACGCGCGGCCCCCTTCCTCCGTCGGCTCTCGCCCGATCAGCGAGGCATCGCGTACGCGCGCTTCGAACCCGTGCTGCTCAACCCCGGCGACCTCATGCTCGGCGAGGGAGCGCCCCCGCTGGCCTTCTGGATCCTCGCGGCGGGCGAGGTCGAGGTCTACGGCGGCGGCATCAACGGTCGGCAGCCCATCCGCGCGAAGGCGGGAGACTCCATCGGTCTGCGCGCGATCCTCGAGGGAGAGCCCGCGGGCGTGACGGCGCGGACGGTGGGCACCGTGCTGGCCGCGAAGGTGGGGATCAACGGCTTCAGGCACCTCGTCGAGAAGCACCCCACGCTGGCCGACGCGCTCGACGACGTGGGCCTTCCTGGCCGCGCGATCCTCTGCTGAAGGTATTTTCTCGGGCGCGATTCAGGCGACGGGCGCGGCGGGGGTCTTCTTGCGGGCTCCGCCCTTCGCGGTGCGGATGCGCGGAAAGAACCGCTCGGCGCCGGCCTTGCCGTACTGCTGAACGAGCGCGCCGTAGACCTTCTCCATGAGCCGACGCCACGCGCCCTCGCAGGCGTCGAAGCGGGTGGAGGCGCTCCTCACGCCGGTGCGCGCGTTGGTGAGGGCCGTGTCGGCGACGCGGTACGCGGTGATGGCGTCACCGAGCTTCGAGAGCGTCTCGCGGCGCACGACGTCGCTCGCGGGCAGGTGCTCCGTGACGCGCTTCTGGAGCTCGGAGTAGCGCGCGACCTCGTCGGCCTGCGCGGCGTCGGTGTAGTACTCGATGCCTTCGGGAAAGATCAGGGTGTAGGGCGCCTGCTTCGCGGCCTCGAGGCTGCGTCCCGCGAGCTTGTGGCGGGCGTTCTTCACGATGGCGTCGAGGTCATCGTCGGCGGCGTCGCGGTCGGCGAGGGCGTCTTGCACGGGCGCGTCGGCGTCGTCGGTCACGCGACCGAGGTCACGCACGGCCGCCGAGGCGGTGTCGCAGCTCGCGGCGAGGTCGGCGAGCTTCTCGCGGCGCAGTCGACGAGACACGTAACGGCCATAACGAACGAGCGCGACATAGGAGACACCAGATTGAGGGAGCTGCATCGCAGGGCACCGTTGTCCTTTCGAGGAGGTTCAACGGCGGTTCACGGCGCGACCCACAGGGGAGACGACGTTTTTCAGCGCCATACCGCTGCGCAGGGGGGCGGAGGCGCGGTGTATGCGCCCTCATGGAGCGTGCCCCCGGAGGGTGTGGCGGGTGTACGCAACGCCATGAAGCGCGCCACCGGGGGAGGTGGCGCTTGTATGCAGCGCCATGAAGCGTCTCACCGGGGGGAGTGGCGGGTGTATGCGAGATCGTGGCGTCCTTCTCCGCCGCCCTTGACGGCCGAGGGGCGCGGCGCACACACCGGGAGCGTCATGTTGACGGCACCCACAGCGCTCCCTCTCTCTCGGATGATCCCCTCCGCCGCGTTCGTCGTCGTGTTGCTGACCGCGTGCGACCGCGCGCCGCCGCAGCAGGAGGTCGCCACGCCGCGACCCGAGTCGTTGAGCGCGCCGCCCGTGCTTCCCCATGCGCCCAACGCGCCTCCCAACGCGCCCGCCGGGACCCGCTGCGATGACATGACCGCGGAGCAGTGCCTCCAGTCGCCGCGCTGCGTGCTCGAACGGCGTGGACAGCGCGACGATCCGCCGTACCTCTGCCGCGACGCCGCGGGGCCGTGCGAGGGCGGCGTCGCGCAGTTCGACGAGCGCTTCAGGGCAGACTGCGCGGCCCGCGCGGGGTGCCGCTTCGAGCCCCCCGTGTGCTTCTGCCCCACGGCGCGAACACGCGTCCCCGGCCCCCCGAGCTTCATCGCCTGCGCGTGCGGCGGAGGGAATCCCCCGCGCTGCGTCGCCGCGCGCTGAGCCCTCTCCCCGTCACAAGCCCCGGCGCGTACGCGCCGGGCGGCCAACACCAACGTCACCAGTCACCCCCGTCGGGTCACTCAACAGCCCCGATTCCTCCCGAACGCATCCGAGGCACTTCGATGACTGGTGACGTTGGTGTTGGCCGCCCGGCGCG
>JBPOHC010000433.1:0-35640 GCA_052035985.1 Myxococcota bacterium
GCGCTCGAGACCGCGTTCTGCATCGCGGCGCTGCGAGAGGGCTACGCGCCCGCGACGCGCAACCTCACGGAGGTCGATCCGCGCTGCGGCGGCATCGATCACGTGATGGGCGAGGCGCGTGCGATCACCGCGGAGCACGCGATGAACAACAACTTCGCCTTCGGCGGGATCAACACGTCGATCGTGCTGCGTCGGGTGTGACGAGGGCCGCGCAGATGGCATCCCGTCGCACCGCCGCTGGCGACGTCTTCGAGCGTGCGTTTCTCGCGTCGTCGATCGAGCGCGAGGTCGCGCACTGTGACCGCTACGAGCTCACGCCGCGCTTTCGCAAATGGCTCCCCGAGCGGCAGCCGATCCTCGAAGCGGGCTGCGGTTCGGGGCGCTGGGTGGTGTGGTTCGCGCGCCAGGGATGGCAGACCGTGGGCGTCGATTGGAGCGAGGCGCTCTGCGCGCGGGCTCGCGAGGCGCATCCGACGCTGCGCTTCGTCGCGGGCGATCTCGGCGCGCTGCCCTTCGACGACGGGTCGTTCGGCGCGGTGGTCGCGCTCGGCTCCGTCGAGCACGAGGTCGCTGGTCCCGAAGGCGCGCTGCGGGAGTTTCATCGCGTGCTGCGACCGGGCGGTGTGGCGATCGTCACCGTGCCCTACCTCGGCGTCGTGCGTCGGCTCACGCGCCTCGCGACGGCGCCCATCACGCGCCTCAAGAACTCGCGCCTCGTGCGACGGCTCACGCGACAACCCGGCTGGCAGGGCCGGAGCCTCGACGACGCGCGCGCTGATGCTCGACCCGGCTGGGCCGCGTCGTACACGTGGAGCGACGAGGGCTGCGCGTTCTTCGAGTACACGCTCTCGAAGTCGCAGATGCGTCGGATGCTGCGCGACGCGGGCTTCGAAGTGCTCGATGAGTTCGTGGCCTTCGGCGACGAGGGCGTGCTCCACAGCTTCGGCCGCATGGCGGGGCGCTTCGACGAGCGCGAGGCGCGCGTGGCGTTCTCGCCCGTGGGGCGCGTGTTGCGTGAGGCGCTCCCTGTCGAGGTGACGGGGCACATGCTCGGCTATGTGGCCGCGCGGCGTTGAGCGTTCAGCGCGATCCGCGCGTGAGTGAGGCGTAGACGCGCGCGTGCGCAGCGGCGCTCGCAGCGGCGGAGAGGTGCTCCACGGCGCGCGTGCGTGCGGCTTCGCGTTGCGCGGCGGCGTTGGCGGGCGCGAGCAGCCAGGCGATTCCGTCGGCGAGGTCGTCGGTGGACCACGGCTGCGCGAGCCATCCCCCGTCGCGGTGCGCGAGGACGGTGCGCAGGCCCGTCGCATCGAACGCGGCCACGGGGGTTCCGCACGCGAGGGATTCGAGGGCCACGAGGCTGAACGACTCCGCGCGCGATGAGACGACGGTCACGTCGGCGGCGGCGTAGAGGGCGCGCAGCCGCGACGGATCACGGATCGCGCCGAGCGATCGCACGCGCAGGTCGGTCGAGGGCATCACGTCGTCGCCGAACACCAGCAGCGTGGGTGAATTCGCGCGACCGCGTCCCAATGCGCGCACCGCGGCGCAGGCGAGGTCGAAGCCCTTGTTGCGGTCGCGAAAGGGGTTCCACGCGCCGGTGAGGATCACGGTGTCGTCGGGCGCGAGGTTGAACGCAGCGCGCGCAGCGGCGCGGTCGACGGGGCGCCATGTGTCGAGGTCGATGCCGTGCGCCACGACGTGCACCGCGTGGCCGCGGAGGAGGGGAGAGGCCGAGGCGCGGTCGCCCATCCAGCGGCTCGGCGCGATGAGTTCGAAGGGGCGGCCCTCCCACGCGCGTCGCTTCGCACGCCAGGTGCGCGCCGTGAGGTCGTCGTCGTGGGCGCGGGCGAGCATCGGGCACGCGCCGCATCCGTGTTCGAAGCGCGCGCAGCCCGCCTGCTCGGGGACGTGGCATCCGCCCGTGACAGCCCACGAGTCGTGGAGCGTCAGCACCGTGGGCCACGGGAGCGCGCCGAGGCGCTCGGCCGAGAGCACGCCGCCGCCGATCCAGTGCAGGTGGAGCACGTCGGGCGCGAGTCGCTCGATCGCTCGCCAGTCGAAGCGCTCTGCGCGGCCGGGGTCGAAGTCGTAGCGTCGGTCGAGTCTCCACGCGATGCGCAGCGCGCGCTCGGCTGCGGTCGATGCGAGGCCCCTCAGCGCGTCGACGCCCGAGGCACGCGCGACGCGCACCTCGGGATCGCGCACCGTCGTGTGGAGCGCCGCCACCGTCGATCGCACCGCGCCGCTCGCCGCAAGCGCGCGATGCAGCCGGTAGCACGCGCTCGCCGCGGAGACCGTGTGCGTCACATGCACCACGCGAAGTGCCTCGGTGGAGCGCGCCTCGCTCACGCGTTCAGCCTCGCGCCAGCACGAGGCACCGCCCGTCGGACTCACGCGACAGCACGCGGAGCGCATAGCCCGCAGCGTGGAGCGCCTCGGCGGTCTCGAACATGTTCGCGATGGAGTGCACCTCGACGGCGACGATGGGACGGTGTCGTCGCAGCGTCTCGCGCGCACCGCGGAGCACGGCCCCCTCGGCGCCCTCGACGTCGATCTTGAGGAGCCGCGGCCCCACGGCCCACGCCGCGGTCACCTCGTCGAGCGTGCGGAGTTCGACGGACTGCGCGGTGAAGCCCATGCGCGCGTAGTCCTCGCGCGGGAGGAGCGTGTCGGCGGAGTCGACGAAGCCGCCGCTCGCGGTGCCGCGCTCGACGTCGTCGGTGAAGTGAAAGCGCTCATGGCCTGCGCGATCGGAGAGCGCATACGCGTGCACCTGCGCGCGCTCGGTGAGGTGAGGATTGGCCGCGAGGTTCTCGGTGATGCGCTTGACGTTGGCGGGAGACGGCTCGAACACGTGCACGCGCCCTCGCGCTCCGACGCGCGTCGCGAAGGCCAGCGTGTGGTAGCCGACGTGCCCGCCGATGTCGCACACCACGGCGCCGTCGAGGTCGTCGTCGGCGAGGGCCGCGAAGAGCTCGGCGTCGTGGGCGCCGTCGAGCATGCGGCGCTTCCACGACTCGTCGTCGGGATCTTCGAACACCATGCGCAACCCCGCGATGGGTCCGCCGCGCGCGACGTGGGGCGCCGCGACGCCCCGGCGCGCGTGTCGCAGCCTGCCAACCGCCGCGCGCAGGGCTCCCGCGACGACGGGCGGACACAGCGCTTCGAAGACCTGGACCGCTGCGCGCTTCACGATGTGCCTCCATGTGCGGACAGGGGCGCGTCGAGGCGGGCGAGCAGCGTCGACGCGCGCAGGGCGAAGGGTGTTGTGAGAAAGAGCACCTGCGCGATGGTCGTTCCCCAGATCACGCCGCCCGCGCCGAGCGGACCGCAGAGCGCGACGGCGAGCGTGACCGACAGCGCCGCCGAGGCCACGCCGCACATCGCCTGAAAGCGCATGTCGCGCAGGCCGTAGTAGAGCACCGCGAGGGGCGCGTGCGCGGCGGATGCGATGGCCCAGAACGCCCACCCCCACACGAGCGCCGGCGGGAGCTCGACCGCGTCGTGCACCCACGCGCGGATGAGCGGGCGGTGCAACAGCGCGAGGCCGACGGCGACGGGGATGTTGAACGCGAGGCCCCAGGCGAGGCTCCGTCGAAAGGTGCGGGCGATCCACTGCGCGTCGCCGCGCGCGCGGGCTTCGCCGTACGCGGCCCAGAGCGGCGCGAGCGCGAGGCCCGTGAGCGTCGGCGCGAAGGTGAAGAGCCGCAGCGCGAGGTCGTACTCGGCCACCGACTCGGGCCCCACGCGCCGCACGAGGATCGCCCGGTGCGGGTGGAAGCTCACCACCGCGAGAGCCGTGAGCACGAAGTATCGCAAGGCCCTGCCGAGCGTGCGTCTGAGGTCGCTGCGGTCGAGGTCCGAGAGGGTCGGCCGCAGCGCGGGCCGCGCGCGGAGGAGCAGCGCGCCGTTGAGCATCGCCGCACACACGGGGCCCGCGAAGGTCGCGACGCCGAGGGCTACGAAGTCGCCGCCGCAGCGCACCACGAGGGCGAGCGCGCCGAGGTTCACGGCCGCGCCGAGGGCCTCGAAGAGCGCGTTGATGTGGGCCTCTTGCAGTCCGCTGCGCGCGTGCGTCGCCGCGGACGTGACCACGCCCGCGGCGGCGAGCGCGGTGACGACGGAGAGCGCGGCGCGCAGGGCGTCGGCGTCGGGGCCGGGGGCGAGTCCGAAGGCTGACGCGACGCGGACGTAGGGGGCGACGGCGTGCCACGCGACGAGGGCCGCGAGCGCGACGCACGCGAGCAGGCACAGGGTGGTCGAGACGCTCCTGCGCGCGCGGTCGTCGTCGTTGCGGGCGTGGGCGTCGTTGATCGCGTCGACGAGGCCGAAGCCGAGCCCGAGGTCGCAGAGCGCTGCGGCGCCCACGACCGATGTGAGCGCGACCCACGCGCCGTAGCGCGTCGCGCCGAGGTGCGAGAGCGTGAGGCGAACCGTCAACACGCCGACGACGATCTGTGCGGCGCGTGCGCCGAGCGCGGCGACCCCGGCGACCTGCGCGCGGCGGGTGCGGGCTTGGCGCAGGTGCGCGTCGGTCGGCGCGAGGGGGCTCTCAGTTCGGCGCGTCAGAGGGGTCTCGGGCTCCCGCGCGCGATTGTGGGTGAGCGGCGCGCCGCGCGGCAAGTGCTTCGCGCGACGCTTGCGATCGCGAGGCGAGGCGGGGCACCATGCGCCCGCGCCCGTGACGCACAGGGAATCGATGCGAGCCATGCATCTCAACTCCCCGATTCCGTTGCATCGCCCGACGCTCGTGGGCACCGAGCTCGACGCCCTGTCGCGCGCGCTCGCCGGGGGCATGCTCGACAGCGGGGGCGCCTTCACCCGCCGCTGCTCCGCGTGGCTCGAGGCGTCGCTCGGCACGCCCCGCGCGCTGCTCACGCACTCGTGCACGGGCGCGCTGGAGCTCGCGGCGCTGCTCTGCGGCGTCGGTCCCGGCGACGAGGTGATCGTGCCGTCGTTCACGTTCACGTCGACGGCCAACGCGTTCGCGCTCCGCGGCGCGCGGCTGCGCTTCGTCGACGTGCGCCCCGACACGCTGAACCTCGACGAGGCGCGCGTCGAGGCCGCGCTCACGCCGCGCACGCGGGCGATCTGCGCGGTGCACTACGCGGGCGTCGGCGCCGACATGGACGCGCTCGGCGACATCGCGCGTCGCCGCGGCCTCACGCTCATCGAAGACGCGGCGCAGGCGATCGACGCGTCGTGGCACGGGCGCAAGCTCGGCACGCTCGGCGCGCTGGGGTGCTTGAGCTTCCACGCGACGAAGAACGTGTCGTGCGGCGAGGGCGGCGCGCTGCTCGTCAACGACCCGTCGCTCCTCGAGCGCGCCGAGGTGGCCTTCGAAAAAGGCACGGACCGTCGGCGCTTTCTGCGCGGCGAGGTCGACCGCTACCGCTGGGTGGAGCTCGGCTCGTCGTACGCGTGCTCCGAGCTCACTGCGGCCCTTCTGTTGCCGCAGCTCGAGGCCACGGCGCGCATCACCGAGGCGCGGCGGGCCGTCTTCGCGCGCTACCTCACGGCCTTCGCAGACCTCGCAGCGCGCGGCGCGGTGCGGCTCCCGACGGTGCCTGACGCGTGCGAGCCCAACGGGCACATCTTCTACCTCCTCGTCGACGCGGGGCGCCGCGACGACCTGATCACACACCTGCGCGCCGCGGGGGTGGGCGCCGCGTTTCACTATCAGCCTCTGCACGACACGCCTGCGGGCAGGCGCTTCGGCGACGCCGACGGCGCGCTCCTCGTGACCGAGGCCATCGCGTCAGAGCTCTTGCGACTGCCGATCTATCCCGGCCTCACCGACGGCGAGCAGCGTCGGGTCGTCGAGGCCGTGACGTCATTCTTCGGGCGCTGATCCCGCGGGCGCTTCGGGCAGCGGCTGCAGACCCCAGCGCCCCGGCGGGAGCTTGAACACGTACGGCGTCCTGTCGGGAAAGGCGCGGCGCACGCGAGCTCGCGCCTGCGGCGAGTCGAGGAGCACGAGCACATCCTCGCGCAGGTCGGGGCGCGCACGGGGCCACGCGCCGACGTATCCGCCGCGGCGCTCGTACGACCGCAGCGTCGCGCGGAAGGCGCTCACCGTCGGCGCCAGCACCACCGCAGGGCGTCGCGGCGTGTCGGTGAGCGCCTCGAGCATGTTCGTGTAGTTCACGCACGACTCGTGGAGCGCGAGCGACTGCCACGCCGTGAACAGCGTGAGCCCGATGCCCGCGTACCCGAGGACCGCGCCGCGCACGGTCGCCGTCGCCGCGCCCGCGCGCACGCACGCCGCCTCGACGCGAGGGAGCGCCGCCGCCGCGAGGACGGTGAGCGGCACCACGGCCTCGGCGTAGTGAATGGGGCCCACGATGTGGAGCCCGCGGTCGTCGTGGAGGAGCGCGACGCCGAGGTCGAGCGCGACGCCGAGCGCGAGGGCCGTGTGCTCGGGCGATCGACGCGCGCCGAGGACCGCGAGGAGCGCGCCCGCCGGCCCGAGCCAGAAGACCCAGAGCATCAGGGCGTTGTAGGCGACGTTGCTGCCGAAGCGGTGCGCGATCGCGGAGGGCTCCCACATCGGGCGCGCGTGGGTGTTGAAGTGAAAGAACACCTCGTTCGGCATGTTGCGGGCCATGGTGAACTCGCCCGTGACCGCGCGGTTGTAGAGCTGAAAGAGCGCGTACATCAGCCCGAGGCCCGCGAGCAGCGCGCCCGCAGGGAGGCGCAGCGCGCGGTCGCGGAAGGCGCGCGCGAGGTGCCACACCACGAGCGGCGCCGCGAGCGCGAAGGACTCCGCGGGGCGCGCGGTGAAGGCCGCGCCGAGGAGCGCCCCCGCCGCGAAGGCGCGGGTCACGGAGAGCCGGGGCACGAAGAGCATCACGGCGAAGGCGAGCGCGAGGAGGCCGCGCGAGACGACGTGCGTGTGCGTGGTGAACGAGAGCAGCGCGCCCGCGGGCGAGGCCAGCACGAGCGCGCCCGCGACGAGGCCCCACGCGGCCCCCTGCGCGCGGCGTACGGCGAGCGCGACGCCGAGCGGGGCGCAGGCGGCGAGGAGGTGAAAGACGAGGGGCCCCGTGTGCGTGAGCTCGGCGAGGGCCCAGGCCGCGATGCCGCCGGGGAACTCCACGCTGCCCCAGCGGCCCGCGTGGCGGAAGAGAAAGAGGTCGGGGAAGGCTTCCCAGAGCGGCGGGAGCGGCGTGAGGGCGCGGCCCTGCGCGAGGAGCAATCCGCCGAAGCGCGCTGCGCTCTCGTCGTCGGTGATGGGCATCGAGTTGAGCACCGCGGCGTGACCCGCGGCCGCGAAGGCCGCCGCCACGGCGAAGAGCGCGCCCCAGAGCGGCCATGCTTCGAGCGAACCCGAAGCGCGCTCGCCCCGCGCCGAGAGCGCCGCCACCCGCGGCGCGAGCGAGGCCCCCACCAGCGACGCGCCCGGCAGCAGGAACGCGAAGGCCCCCGCCCAGAACTGCCCTTCGCCGCCGCTGATGAAGTCCCACTGGTTCTTGAGCGCGATGAACATCCCGTTGGTCGACGCGCGCAGGGCGAAGAACGCCGCGATGAGCGTGAGACCCGCGATGAAGGGCGCGGCGGAGGGGCGTGTGTCGGGCGCGTTCGGCGTGGGGGTCGCGGACATCGGGGAGAGGGAGTCGCAAACCTCCGCGGCGTGTCAAGGCGCGCGTTGACAGCGCCCGGCCGCGGCGGATACCACCGGACTGCGCGCGCAGAACCTCGTCGATGCGCCCCGCACGCGACGGAGGATCGGAAGCCCCGGTGAGCGCCTCGTCCACGACCGCGCAGCTCGACGTGATCGCCTTCTCGCTCTACGGCCGCAGCCCGAAGTACGCCGTCGGCGCCCTGCGCAACGTCGCCCTCGCCGCGCGCTTCTACCCCGCGTGGACGCTGCGCTTCTACGTCGGCGCGTCGGTGCCCGAGGCCACCGCGCGGGCCCTCGCCGACGCGGGCGCCGAGGTGGTGCCCGTGCCGGGCCGCGAGGACGCCTCGGCGATGTTCTGGCGCTTCCTCGCGTTCGAAGACCCGCGCGCGCGGCGGGTGATGGTGCGCGACTGCGACTCGCGCTTCAGCGAGCGAGAGCGCGCGGCAGTAACGGAGTGGCTCGCGCGCGGCGACGCGTTTCACATCCTGCGCGACCACCCGCTGCACGACGCCGCGATGCTCGGCGGGCTCTGGGGCGCGCACACGGCCCCGCTCCGGCACCTGGGCGCGCTCGTGCGCGGCGCGCGCGTCGAGGGGCGCTACGGCGAAGACCAGCGCTTTCTGCGCGACGCGGTGTATCCGCTCGCCCGCGGTCGCGCGTGCGTGCACGACAGCTTCTTCGCGCGGGAGCCTTGGCGAAGGTCGTTCCCCACGGCGCGCGAAGGGGCGGCGTTCGTGGGCGAGGTCTTCGACGAAGACGACCGACCGCGCCCCTCGGACCGCGCCCTGCTCACGCGCGCCGAGCGCTCGCGACCGGGGCTCCTGACGCTGCGAGCGCGGAGCTGGCTCCGCGCGAGGCTCGGCCGGTGAACCCTCGCATCACGGTGCTCACCGTCACCCGCAACCGCGCCGCGATGCTCGCCGACGCGATCGAGAGCGTGCGCGCGCAAACGGGCGCCGCCGTCGAGCACATCGTCGTCGACGGCATGTCGTCGGACGCGACCCCCGCTCTGCTCGCGCGAAACCCCCACCTCCGCGTCGTGCGCGAGCCCGACGAGGGGCTCTACGACGCGCTCAACAAGGCCCTGCGCCTCGCCACGGGCGACCTCGTCGGCTTCCTCAACGACGACGACCGCTACGCCCCCGGCGCGCTGCGCGCGGTCGCCGCGGCCCACGAAGGCTTCGACGTGGTCACGGGCGGCGCGCTCGTGCTCGATGACCGGGGGCGCGTCACGCGCTCGTGGGTGGGCGCGAGGGAGACGGCCCTCACGGCGGCCAACGTGCTGATGCGCGCGCCGCTGCTCAACGCCCGCTTCTTTCGCCGCGCGTGGCTCGCGCGGGTCGGAGACTTCGACGCGTCCTACGCCGTCGCCGCCGACCGCGCGTGGATGCTGCGCGTCTGCCTCGAGGCGCCGCGCGAGCGTGTGATCCCCGAGGTGATCTACCACTACCGCGCGCACGACGGGTCGCTCACGCTCGACCGCGCGCAGCGCAACCTCCGCCTCGCGCGCACCGAGCACGTGCGCATCGCCGAAGCGACGCTCGACGGCCTGTCCGACGACCACCTCGCGCGCGGCGAGATCGAGCGCTTTCACGCGTGGGAGTGCCTGTGCGCGTCGATCCTCTGCGCGCGCGACGGGCGCGCCGAAGAGTCGCTCGCGCACCTCCGTCGGGGCATCGCGCGCGACCCTCGCTGGCCCGTCGCCGTGGCCTCGCGCCTCGTCCGCCGCGCCCTCGCGCGCTGATCGCACACCTCGCCATGCGCACCGCCGAACGCCCCCGAGTCAGCGTGATCCTCCCCTTCTTCGACCGCGCGTCGACGCTCGGCGCAGCGATCGAGAGCGTGCGCGCGCAGATCCTCACGGATTGGGAGCTCCTCGCCGTCGACGACGGCTCGCGCGACGGCTCCGCGGAGGTCGTCGCGGCCTTCGGAGACCCGCGGATCACGCTGCTCCGACACGGCGAAAACCGCGGCGTGTCGGCGGCCCGCAACACGGGGCTCTCCGCGGCGCGCGGCGTGTTCGTGGCGCTGCTCGACTCCGACGACGCGTGGCGACCCGAGAAGCTCGAACGGCAGCTCGACGCGATGACCCGGCGCGGCCTCGACCTCTGCGGCTGCGAGTACGAGGCCACCGAGGGCGGGCGTACGTGGCGCTTCGCGCTGCCCCGCGACGTCGACTGGAGGCGCGGCCTCGACCTGCGATGCCACCTGAGCAGCGGGTCGACCCTCGTGGTGCGACGCGAGGTCGCCGAGGCCGTCGGCTCCTTCGATACGTCGCTGCGGCTCTACGAAGACTGGGACTGGGTGCTCCGCGCGGTGCAGCGCTATCGCTATGGCGTCGTGCACGAGCCCCTCGCCGCGGTCGCGCTCAAGGAGACCCGCGACGCCGCCGCGATGGCCGCCGCGGTGGAGCGCTTCCTCGAACGCAACGCGGCGGTCTTCGAGTCTGTCGGCCCGGCGTACGCGAGGCGCGTGCGGGCCCATCACCAGCTGACCGTCGCGGCCAACGCGTGCCTCACCGGCGACCGCGCCATCGCCCTCGCGTGGGCTCGCCGCAGCGGGCGCGAGCACCGCGGGGCGATGCCCGGCGCCGCGGTCATCGCCGCGATCGAGGCGCTCGAATGGACCGGGGCACGGGCGCTCTTTCAAGCCCTCGTGCGGCGTTACCGCGCGCTGACCCGCGCACCTTCCCTGCGCACCTTCGTCGGGTGACGGAGGCTCCTTCTGCGTGATCCCCGTTTTGACCGATTCTCGTTTCCGGTATGGTTGCGCTCTCGATGCCACAGGCCACCACAGACCCACCGGGAACGCCCCGCACGGGGAGGACGCCCGTCGCGAATACCTCCCGGTTTACACGGGCGATCTCCATCGTGATTCCGGTGTACCGCTCGGAGTCGTACCTCGCGGCCACGGTCGAAGCGCTGCTCCGCTTCTTCGGTTCATGCCGCTCGGTGGAGGTGATTCTGGTGAACGACGCCTCGCCCGACGACGTGCAGCGGGTGATCGACGCCCTCGCTGCGCGCGACGCCCGCGTGCGCGGCCTGCGTCTCGATCGCAACGTCGGCCAGCACGCCGCGCTGCTGCGGGGCTTCGCCGTGGCGCGCGGCGCGACGGTGGTCACGCTCGACGACGACGGGCAGAACCCGCCCGATGCTGCCGCCGCGGTGGCGTCGGCGCTCGAACGCGACGCGCTCGACCTCTGTTACGGACGTCCGCGACGCGTCGCGCAGAGCCCGCTCCGGCGCGTCGCGTCGCGCCTCAACGGCTGGATGTTCCGCGTGTCGTCGGGCGCTCGCGTGACGCCTACGAACGTGCGCGCCCTCCGCGGCGACCTCGCGCGCGCGCTGGCCGCTCGCGAGGTTTCATCGCCCTACCTCGACGCGATGCTGCACGGCGCCGCGCGCCGCGTGGGCGACGTCGAGGTCGATCATCAGCCGCGCGCCGAGGGCCGGTCGACGTACACGCCCGCCCGCCTCGTTCGACTGTGGCTCGCCCACGTCTTCGCGTTCGCCGCCCGAGCGAGCGCGACGCCGTGGGAGGCCGCTCGATGAGCGCATCGCCGCGCGTGCTCGCGCCCGAGCAGCTCGTCGGTGACGACTCGCTCCTCGATCGCGCGTGGTCGGAGCGCCCCACCTTCGCCATCGCACCGACGCGCGCGAAGGAGACGGCGGCGGCGTGGCTCGCGCAACTGCCCGCCGCGCTGCGCGACGACCACTTCGCCGTGCTGAGCTCGGGCTCCACGGGGCGTCCCCGGCTCGTGGTGGGCGCGCGCACTCGCGCCGAGTAGAGGGCGCGGGCGATCGCCCGCGCGCAACACGGAGACGGCGCGGGCTGCGCGGTGCAGGCGCTCCCGCTCGGCTTCGCGTACGCCCTGCTGAACCAGTGGGTGTGGGCGCGCGTGCACGGCAAGGCCTTCGTGGCGACGCCGGGCCTCGCCGACGCGGCCGCGTTCGGTGACGCGCTTCGACGCGCGCGAGAGGCGCAGCTCTGCCTCGTGCCCGCGCAGGTGCCGATGCTCGACGCGCTCGGCGACGACGCGTTCGAAGGGGTCGCGCGGGTGAACTTCGCGGGCGCGCCGTTCCCCCAGGCCCGGCTCGCGGCGGTGCGCGCGCGGTTTCCGCGGGCGAGGGTGTTCAACAACTACGGGTGCACCGAGGCGATGCCGAGGCTCGCCGTCGCCGAGGTGACCGACGACGCGCCGACCGTCGCGCCGCGCGCGCTCGACGGGGTCGAGCTCCGCGCTGACGAGCGCGGGCAGATCCAGTTCCGGTCCGCGTACGGGGCCGTGGCGTGCGTCGATGACGCGGGCCTCTGCGCCCTCGACGACGGGCGCTGGATCGACACGGGCGACGTCGGTCGCGTGGGCGCAGACGGGCGCGTGGAGGTCGAAGGCCGCGTCGGCGAGGTGTTCAAGCGCTACGGAGAGCGCGTGTCGCTGCCCGCGGTGCTCGACACGGTGCTCGCCGTGTGGCGCGGCGACGTGGCGTTCTACCGCGTCGAAGACCGCGCCGGAGAGGACGGCGCCGTGCTCGTGCTCGCGCCGCGGCCCCACGAAGACGAGCTGAGACGCTTGCTCCAGGCGCTCCGCGCGAACCACCGTCGACCCCACTGGCCGCTGCGCATCGAGAGCGCGTGTGACATCGCGCGGCTGCCCAACGGAAAGCTCGACGCGGTCACGGTGCGCGACCGCGGCGACCTCGTCACGCACTGGGACCAGAGGCTCGCGTGATCCGCAACCGCGATCGACTGCGAGAGATCGTCATCGACAGCCTCCTGCTCGACCCCGGCGAGTTTCGCCCCGACCTCACGCGCGACCAGGTCGAGACCTGGGACTCGCTCGGCGCCGTGGCCCTCGCCGCCGCCGTCGAAGACACGTTCCGCGTTCACCTCACGCCGCAGGAGGCCGACGGCATCCGCAGCGTGCCCGACCTCGTGGCCGCGCTCACGGCGCGCGGCGTCGACCTCGACGCGGCGGCCGACGGAGACGCCCGGTGACCTCTCTCGACGGCCTGCCCTACGGCGCGCGCGACGAGGGCGCGCTGCTCGACGCGCTCGACGCGCTCACGCGGCACCACCTCGCGGGCTGCGCCACCTACGCGCGCGTGTGGCCCGACTACGCGCGCGCCGAGACCCTCGACGCGCTCCCGTGGCTCCACGCGCGGATGTTCAAGCACGTCGACCTGCGCACCGACATCGGAAGTGAGACCGCGGGGCGCGTGCTCCGCTCGTCGTCGACCACGGGCGCGCAGCCGAGCCGCGTGCACCTCGACGCGCGCTCCTCGGCGCTCCAGGCGCGCTCGGCGGAGGCGATCCTCCGCGATTTCGTGGGGGCGCATCCGCGGTGCGTGGTGGTGCTCGACAGCGCCGCGTCCGTGCGCGCGGGGCGCGACGTGAGCGCGCGCGTCGCCTCGGCGATGGCCCTGCGGCCGCTCGCGCGCGACATGGTCTACGCGCTCGCCGACGCGCAGCGGCCCGAGACGCTCCGTTGGGACGCGCTCCGCAGCGCGCTCCGCGAACACGACGAGCTGATCGTGCACGGGGTGACCTGGGCCCTTTGGCTCGCGTGGTCGCGCGCCCCGTGGCCCGACGACGTGGCGACGATGCTGCGCCGCACGCGCGTCACCTTCGTGCACTCGGGAGGGTGGAAGCGCCTCGACGCCCTCGCCGTTTCGAGCGACCGCCTCGAAGCGACGCTGCGCGCCTCGGCCGCGCCGGGGTCGACCGTCGTCGACTGCTACGGGCTCGTCGAGCAGAACGGCGTGGTGTTTCCGGCGTGCGCGTGGGGCTATCGACACGTGCCGCGCTGGGCCGACGTGCTCGCGCGCGACCCGTACGACCTGCGCGCGTGCGAGGGCCGAACGGGGATGCTCCAGCTCGTGAACACGCTCGCGTGGGGCGCGCCCTACCACTCGGTGCTCACCGAAGACCTCGGTCTCGTCGAGCCGACGCCTTGCCCTTGCGGTCGCAGCGGGCGTCGCTTCGTGCTCCAGGGGCGCGTGCCCGCGGTCGAGGTGCGAGGCTGCGGCAATGTCTGACCCGACGCTCCGGTGGCACCGCAACGGAGCGCGTGGCGTCGCCGTGGCGTTGCCCTTCGACCTCGACGCGCTCGTCGACGACTGGGCCGCGCTGCGCGCCCCGATCGCGCGAGGCGCGATCCCATCCCTCGATCGAGGTGAGCGCGCGTCGCTGCTGCGCGCGCTCGACCCTCGCGCGCTGCGCGGCGTGTTCACCGACGCGTTCGGCCCCGCCGCCGATGCGCCGCGCGAGGGCCCCGTGACGGTGTTCCGGCCGCGGGGACAGGTGGCCGTGTGGCTCCCCAACAACGTGGGCCTCCTCGGACCGCTCGCGCTGGTGCTCCTCTCGCTCACGGGCGCTGACGTGGCGCTCAAGGTGGGCTCGTCGGGCGACGACCTCGTGACGGGGCTGCTCGACCTCGCGCGCGCGTCTCGCCCCGAGGGAGCGCTCGCGCGACACCTCTCCGCGCGCGTCTCGGCGTTTCAAGCGCCCCACGACCACCCGCGCGTCGCCTCGCTGGCCGCCAGCGCAGCGGTGCGCATCGTGTTTGGCACGGCCGCGGCGGCGCGGGCCATCGAGTCCCTCCCGCACCCTGCGGGCAGCGTCTCGATCGCGCTCGTGAGCCGACGCTCCGAGGTGTGGATCGACGCCGCGGCGGTCACCGACGCTGCGCTCGCGGCGACGGCGCGCGCGTTCGATCTCCACGGCCGCCTCGCGTGCACGGGACCCGCGCGCGTGGTGCTGCTCGATGGGTGCGACGACGACGCCCGCGCGGCGCGTGACCGGCTCCGTGAGCTCTGGCCCGAGCGCGCGGTGCCGCTCGCGGTCGCGTCGTCGAACATCCTCGCGCGGCAGTGGGCCGCGGCGCTCGGGTGGGACGCCGTCCTCACCGCGCGCCACGCCGCCGTGCTCGCGCACGCGCCTTCGCGCGACGAGGTCACGCCCGCGGAGCCCGACGCGGCGCGCCTTCTCCCCGTGGTCGCGCTGCGTTGGAGCGACGCCGTCGCCTCGCTCCCGCCCGACGCGCACACGATCGGCCACGCCTTCGCGCACGACGCGCTGGGCCGCGCCGCGACGCTGCTCGCGCGCACGCCCATCAAGCGCGTGGTGCCCATCGCGGCGCTGCACGCCTTCGGCCCCGTGTGGGACGGCTGGGGCTTCTGGCGCGCGGTGTTCGACGAGCGCGAGGGCGAGGCGTGATCCGCACGCACGCGCTCAACACGCGCTGGTACGGCGAGCCCGTCGGCATCGTCGAGGACGCGGCGCTCTTCGCGCTGCCCGCCGACGCGCGCGCGGCGCTGCTCCGCGGTTACGCGTGGGTCGAGCACCGGGCGCGCGCGGGCGTCGAGGTGCCGCACGGTGCGCTCCGTGAGTCGGGCTTCGCGTGGTGCGACACGCAGCTCCGGTTTCGCATCGACCTCCGCGCCGTCGCCCACGCGCGACGCGGCGATGACGGCCTGCGCGTGTGCTCCGCCGCGGAGGCGCCGTTCACGGTCGCGGCCGACGCGCTCGCGCCCTTCTCTCACGAGCGCTTCGCGCGGCTCCCTGGAATGACCGACGCGCGCCTCGCCGCGCGGTACGAGCGCTGGGCCGCGGCGCTCCTCGACGAGAGCCCCGACACGTGTCTCCGCGCGACGCTCGACGACGGACGCACGGTCGGCTGGTTCCTCGCCGCGCCCCGCGGCGGATCGCTGGAGCTCACCCTGGCGGCGCTCCACCGCGAGGCGTCGGTGTCGGGCGCGCGTCTCTACGAGGCGTGTCTGGCGGCCTTCGCCGCGCGCGGTCACCGCCTCGGGCACGCGAGCTTCTCGGCTGAAAACACTTCGGTGCACAACGTCTACGCCTCGCTCGGCGCGCGCTTCGTCGCCCCCGAACACATCTGGCGCTGGACGGCCGACACCATCTAGACCCGGGGCGACGCGGGCTGGTGCGGGGGTTGCGCGGAGGTTGAGATTCCAGTAGAGGCGTCGGTCGCGCGAGGGGCTCTGACGCCCGCGCGAATGACAACTCACGATCGGGTGGAACGATGCGAACGAAGTCGATGGTGATGACCGCCGCGCTGAGCCTCGCGCTCGGCGCCGCCGCCGCGGGATGCGGCGCCAGGATGGTGCCCCTGCAGAGCCAGGGCGCGGTGATGATCGCCACGCCGCAGCAGGAGAGCGACGTCCGCGCCGCGATCGCCCGCGCCCTCGTCGCGCGTCACTTCACCGTCGAGCAGGAGCAGTCGGGCAAGATCGTCGCGCGCCTCGACTCGCGCGGCACCGTGCTGCGCCTCAACATCGACTACTCGGGCACGCAGTACAACATCGGGTACCTCGACAGCCAGGGGTACAACTACCAGGTCGGGCCGCAGGGGCCGATGATCGGCCGCGGCTACGCCAACAACGTCGAGGGGCTCCGCAGGGCCATTCAAGACGAGCTCGGCCGCCCCGCCCGCGAGGCCCAGGCCGCCGTCGACGCGCAGCGCGAGCACGAGCTCGCCCTCGCCGAATCGCAGCGCCGCGCGCAGCAGGACACCCTCGACGCCCAGGCCGCCGAGCGCGAGCGCGAGCGTCAGGCGAACCTCGAGGTCGAGCGCCTCCGCACGCGTCGCGCCGAGGCGCAGCGGCCAGTGATCGTGGGCCACCAGTCGGTCAACGTGACGGGCCTCGCGTTCAACGTGCAGACCGTGAGCCGCGCGCGCGGCGTGGTGCGGCTGAACCCCGGCTTCACGCCCGATCCGAGGGTGATGACGGGCACGGCGGGCGGCAACATCAGCGCCGATCGCCTCGGGATGCCGCAGGGATGCGCGGGCTTCTACTCGGGCCAGCCCTCGCACCAGATCGTGCTCGCGCAGGACTTTCCGTACCTCCGCATCGAGACGTCGGCGCCCACGGACACGACCCTCGCGGTGGTGGCGCCCGACGGCAGCGTGTGGTGCGACGACGACGGCGCGGGCAACCAGAACGCGCGCATCGCGGGAGCCTTTCCCGCGGGGCCCTACCGCATCTACGTGGGCAACTTCAGGCAGCAGGTGATCTCGCCCTTCGAACTCACCGTGAGCGAGATCGACAGCGGCGTTCAGAACGTCGCGCAGCCCGTCCAGCAGCCCGAGCCCCCTGCGCCTCCGCCCGACTGCCGCGCCGCGCTCCTCGCCGCGGGTCACCACTCGGTCCACATGATCCACTGCGACGGCGCCGAACCCTACTGCGCGGTGGCGCTGCTCCAGGCGGGACACAACCCCGCGCACCTCATCCACTGCCACAACGTGGAGCCCTCCTGCGCGGTGAACCTCCTCCGCGCGGGGCGCAACCCCGTCGAGCTCATCAACTGCCCGCAGCGGTAGCGCCTCTCAGCGCACCTCGACCGCCGCGGCGCCCGTCACCCGCACCCGCAGCAGACGCGTCGCGGGGTCGTAGTGCCAGCACCCTCCGTCACAGCGCGCCACCGCGTCGGCCGTCGCCGCGGGTGAGAGCGCCGCACCGCCACGCAGCACCATCGCCGGCGCCGCGGTCGACGGAGCGCCGCGATGACCGAGATCGATCTCGGCGCGCAGGTCGCTCGACTCGCGTCCCGGCGTGAAGCTCAGGCGCAACGTCGACGCGCTCTCTTCGACGGCGATCACGGTGTCGTCGGCGAGCGTGAACGCACGCGACCCCGCGGGAATGATCCGCGCGCGAAGCACGGCGCGGCGATCGTCGAGGTCGATGACGTCGGTAGCCGTCGTGGCCGAGAGCGTAGCGACGTCGTCGGCGAGCATCGGGATGATCGCACCCTGTCGAACGAGGAGCGCGGGTCGTCCGATGGGCGCGTCGATCATCACGTCGGAGGGGCCCGTGTACGCCTCGCGCGTGAACCAGTGCACCCACGTCCCGGGCGGAACGTGGACGCGCCGCTGCGTGGCGCCCGCGGTGAGCACGGGGGCGACGTAGAGGTCGTCGCCGAGCATGTACGCGTCGCCGTCCGATCGCGCGCCGGGGTCTTGCGGAAAGGCCAACGCGAGCGCGGTGACGGGCGGAGTGCCGTCGCGAGAGGCCCGCGCGGCGTTGGCGTAGAGGTACGGGATGATGTCGTTGTGGAGGCGCGCGAGCGAGCGATACACGGTCGTCGCGTCGGCGTCGTAGCTCCACGGGTTGTGGCTCTCTCCGCCGCCGCCGAGCTGGAGCACGGGCGAGAGCGCGGTCTGCTCGGCCCAACGCAGGAGCACCTCGCGCGTGGGACGTCCTCCGCGATAGCCGCCCGTGTCCGCGCCGAAGTTGGGGAAGCCGCTCGCCGCGAGCGAGACGAGCGCGTGCACCGACGCGGGGAGCCCGCCCACCTGACGTCGTCCGTTGACCGCCGCGGCGCGGCGAAAATCGTTGTCGAGGTCGCCGGGCCAGATGACGTCGGCGTCGCGCTGTCCGCCGTAGCCCGAGGCCCGCGCGAGGACGAAGCCGTCGCCGCCCGCGCGCCGCGTGAGCGCGTTCTGATAGGCCTGGTGATAGCGCTGCGGATACAGGGCGTGCACGGTGCGCTCGTCTTCGCCCGTCGAGAACACGAAGCCCGGACGCGCGCCGAGGAGGTCGGTGACAATGTCTTCGCCGTAGTCGAGCTTGAAGCCTCGCACGCCGAGGTCGACGAGCGGTTCGATGCGCGAGGTCCAGAAGTCCATCGCGGGGCGCGAGGTGAAGTCGATGAGGGCGCCGTTGGAGTCGGGCATCCCGCCTGCGCTGCCCGGCGTGGTGGGGCTCACGTAGGGCTGCGTCGAGCCGCGCATCCGCACGAGGTATCCGCGGTCGCGGGCTTCGAGGTAGAGCCGCTCGGCGGTGTTGGCCGGTGCTTGACCCTCGGTGACCGCGTCGAGGTAGGGCGTGCTCCAGATGAGCACCTTGAAGCCCATGCGCGCGAGCTCGGCGAACATGCCCGGCGGATCGGGGAAGCGCGCCGTGTCGAACTCGAGGTCGTTGTAGGAGCGCTGCCACGGGTTGTCGATCCAGAGCGTCGTGGTGGGGATGCCCTCGGCGCGGATGCGTCGCGCGTCTTCGAATAGCTCGTCGCGGCTGCGCCACTCGTTGCGCCAGTGCATCGGCCCGAAGACCCACCGCGGCGGGAGCCTCGGGAGCCCCGACCTCCGCGTGTAGGCCGCGACGACGCGCGAGGGCGTCTCGTTCGCGAAGAGCACGACCGAGGCGCGTGAGGTTTCGAAGGTCGCCGAGACGCGAGAAGCATCCGTGGCGGCGACATCGAACGCGCCCGTCGCGTGGCTCTCGACGAACATCCCGTAAGCGCGCGTCGAGACGAAGAAGGGGACGGGCACGTGGTGCTCGTTGGTGCTCGACGCGGAGTTGCCCTCGATGCCGAACTGCATGGGCACGACGGAGCCCCTCGCGTCGGCCTCACCGAAGCGCTCGCCGAGGCCGTGGTACTGCCCGTCGTCGGCGCGGAGGTTCCATCGGAGCATCACGGCGTCGCGCCCGGCGGCGTCGCAGTCGAGCGCCCACGCGCCCTCTTCGACGCGCGAGAGGGTGATCGTGAGCGGCCCCGCGGGGCCCATGTCGAAGGTCACCGCGTTGCGCGCCTCGTCGACGGCGGTGATCGCCGCGGGCGAACGCCACACGATCTCCGCGGGGTCTCGCACGAGCGTGTTGGGCGCGCGCGTGTCGGAGCGGCCGCCCTCGCGCGTCCCCACCTCGAGGAAGCTCTCGTTGGTGGCCGATTCGAACCACGGGCTCCCGTCGGCGCGCTCGACGCGCAGCGCGACGCCGCGAGGGCCCGCGGTGAGGATCACACGCGCGCCGCCGTCGTCGATGCGGAGCGTCGCGGTGCGCGTGGGCGCGTCGGGCGCGGGCGCGTCGAGGGACGCGTCGCGCGCGACGACGGGGTCGTCATCACAAGAAGCAACCGTGAGCGAGAGCGCGAGGAGAGACGTGGCGAGGTGCGTGCGGCGTGCCTTCACAGGCGCGCGAGTGTATCCGACGCCGCGCGCTCTAGAACCGGGGGATCCTCAGCGCCTGCACGTGGAACATCCCGCGCTGCATGACCCTGCGGTCGATGTCGTTGATGTTCCGCTCGCCCACGGGCATCTCGGTGATCGGCGCGGGCGCCACCCCGCGCGCCCTGCGAGGGCGGCCGAGGTACGACGCGCACGAGCGAGAGAAATGCATCCGGATCAGCTCGCGCGTGCTCGACAGCGAGAGCTCGGGGAGGCTCGTCACGAGCACCCGATCGAAGTTGTGCGGCGCCCGCTCTTCGAGCTCCTCCGCGATCACCGCGGCGACGACGTCGGTCGGCGCGATGAAGAGGTACGGCCGCCCCGGCAGCGTGTCGGCCGTGAGCAGGTCGGCCACGAGCTGCACCGAGGGCTTGCGCGCGTCCCACATGACGATGATCGGCACGCCGCCTTCAGCGTCTGCGCGCGCGATGATCTCCTCGGGGCGCTCGTCGCGTGTCACCAGCCTCTGCGTCACCATGCCCGCCGATGTGAGCGCCTCGCTGATGGGGAGGCACAGCACAGGATCGCGGCGCGCGATCACGATTCCGTTGGTGTACATGATTCTGTCCGTCACACCCGGTTCAACGGTCGTGTGCGCGGTTCTCTCAAGCCGGACCGTAAGCAATTCGTCATCGAATCGACGGCCCCCCTCGAAGCGCGAAAACCACTTCAAAGAAGGGATATCCGAGCGACGCGCGGCCGCCCCGACCGGCCGAGCTCGGGTGTTGATGGTGCGAGGTACGGGTTATCCCCGAGGCGAGCGCACGCAGCCGCGAAGGGTCTTCCACGCTTCGAAGGGCGCGCGAAAGCCTCTCGCGTCGAGCCAGCGCGCGAGCGTCTCGACATCGCGGAGCTCGGCCCACCCGTCGCCGTCGACGCGCACGAAGCGAGCGCCGACGATCTGCAGCGTGGCCACCCTGCTCCGCGTATTGCGGAGCTCGATGGACCACACCCCGCCGCGCGCGTCGGGCGGCGGCGCCGACCGCAGCTTGAGCAGCGAGCGGAGCTGCGCGATGTCGACGCCCGTGAGCACCATCACCCTGCGCCTGGCCGCGCGGCCCTCGGACGACATCACCGCGCGACGGATGCGCGCCTCACGCGTCGCCGCGAAGGCCGCGTCGAGCCACGCGTCGGTGAGGCCCTCGGTGTCGTGAGCCGCGAGTGTGATGCGAGCCGTCGTCACGCGCGTGAGGGTAAGCGCGCGAGCGTGCGAGTGACAACGCTCCAACGCGCGCGATGACTCACTCGCGATAGAAGAGCGTGATCGTCAGGCAGTGAAACTCCCGATCGGAGCTCTGCGTGACGACCTTGTCGACGATCGTGAAGTTGGGGTTGGCGCGGAGCCAGCGCGTGATGACCTCGCCGAGCTCCTCGCGGTCCTTGGCCCGCGTTGCCGAGAACACCTTGACGCCTGTGAAAACGCCCACCGCCCGCTCCGCCTCTGGGCCCGCGCTGCGCGCAGCGAGAGCGCCCTTGTCCGCACCCACACCGTCAACTCCCGGTGCACCTCGTGAGAATTTCACACCCGACGCGAGGGTGGCAATCCCTGTCCGCGGATTTCTTCGTCACTCGCTCCCCGCGCGAGGCGCCGCGGGATCGCCGGGGTGAGGGTCGTTCGCCCTCGGCGCGGCGGCGGGAGGCAGCGCGAGGTCGATGCGCCACCGTCCCTCTTCGAAGACAAGCGGAACGTCCGCGACGCCGCCCGCGCGACCCCTCGCGGTCACCACCGCGCGCGTCCCCGCGACGCGCGTCGACGTCGCGCTCGGGTCGTACTGAATGAGCATCCGCGCGCGGCCAGGGGCGAGCATCTCCCACGCTTCGAACGCGCGACCCGACACCTGTGACGCGCGCGCGGCCCGCGCTTCCAACGACTCCTGCGCGCGGTGAGAGAGCAGCGCGTAGACACGCCTGCGCGCCGTCGTGTCGCTCGCCGACGCCTCCACCGCGGAGGCGAACGCGCCGACGGTGTCCGCGGGCGTCGCGGGCTCGCCCTCGCGCGCGCACCCGGACGCAATCGTGAGCGCGACGGAGAGGACGAGCATGAAACGCATCGAGTGGGAGTGCGGCGGTGGCGGCATGGCGCCTTCGGCGTGGGTCTTCACGCTGCGGCGGAGCTCAGAAGAAGCCGCCGCCCGTGTGACGCCCCGGCGGGATGCGACGGATGATCGGAACGGCCGGGCCCGAGGGGCGGCGCACCACCCTGGGCGGCGTGGCCTCCTCGACGTTGAGCGTGCTCACGTACACGTCGTCGCCCTCGCGCGTCGCGACGTTGAAGGTCGGGTTCCCCGGCCTGAGCTGCGGCTGCGCCGTGGTGTCGACGCGGAACACCAGCACGTCGCGAGGGCGCACCTTGAAGATCATGTGCGCCACGCCCTGGAGGTCGGTGCGGGTGATCTCTCTGCCCTGGTAGAAGATCGGGAGGTTCGCGCGGTTGGGCGTGCGAACGATCACTGCGGCGATGCGCTGGTCGGGCGGGCACTGCACGGTGGTCTCGATGCCGCCGTTGTGCGCGTTGCGATCGATCGCGATCGACGAGCGGAGGGTCACGCTCACGGGCTCCGTGGGAGACACGAAGCCCGTCGGGCAACGCACCGTCACGGGGACGGTCAGGCCCTCGATCCCCGACATGCGCATGCGGAACGAGCCCTGCGCGTCGGTGGTGCCCTGCGGGCGATCACGGATGATGATCTGCGCGCCGGGCATGGGGCGCGCGTCGTTCATCACGCGGAGCGTGACGGGAAAGAGCGTGGGGCCCTGCTGCGTGCCGCATCCTCCGCCGAGCGCGACGAGCGCTACGGCGAGCGCGGCGCGGCGGGCGACGGGGGAACGGGGGTGTTCGAGGGGTTGCATCCTGGCGCTCCTGGCTGGCAGTTCATCGAGGCGACGCGGGCGCGAAGCACCGCGGCAAACTGGCGGAACAACGGGGCCTCGGGGTGCTCCGCGGCGAGGCGCTCGTAGAGCACCGCGGCGTCGGCGTAGCGGTTCGCCGCGACGGCCTCCGCGGCGAGCTTCATGGGGTCCTGCGGGTTCGGCGGAGGCAGCGCGCGCGGGCGTCCCTGCGCGTCGGCCATCGGGATCGGCGCGGGCACGATCACGCCCACGAGCCCCGGGTCCGAGATCGGCAACATCAGAATGTTGTTCGTCGTCGGAGGCGCCGCGCCCGCGGTGAGCACCTCGGCCTGCGCCCTCGCGGGCGTGTTGGCGTTGCGCGCGGTGTGCTGCGCGGGCGGCGGGAGCACCGCCGCGATGAGCCCGATGACGAGCGTGATCCCCGCGAGGATGAGCGTGCGAGGAGAGGTCCCCGCGACGGTCTTCTCGCCCCCGCGCTGCGCGTTGGGCGGCGGGATGTCCATCGGGCCGAAGGGGTCGTCGTAGTGGCCCGGCGCAGAGATTCCGGGCGACGAGACCCCCGACGACATCGGGTGCTGCGCCATCGGCGGCGCCGCCATCACGGGCTGCAGCGACGCCGACACCTGCGGCGCCATCGTGCCGGGGCGGACCCCCTGCGGCGTCACGACCGGGAGCGAGACCGCCGAGGCCGAGACCACCACCGACGAGGCGTTGAGCGAGCCCGGCGCGATGGTGCGCTGCTCGACGGGCATCGGGTTGCGATTGCCCGCGGCGGGGAGCGGTCCGAGCATCCCCGCGGCTTCGAGCGCCGCGTAGGGAGAGGGCCGGATCACCGTGGCCTCCGACGACGCGGGCTTCTGCGGCGGGTCATCGTGCGGCGCGGGCGGCGCGGTGACCGGAGGCGTCGAAGCCCTCGCGGCAGCGGGCGCGGGCGCGGGCGCAGACGGACGAGGCGGCGCGACGATGGCGGGCGCCCCTGAGGCCATCGGAGGGGCCATCGTGCCGATGCGGCCGTGCGACGGCGCGGGCTGCGACGGCTGCGGAACGGGCGCTGCGGTCGAGGGCTTCGGCGGCGCGGGCACGGAGGCCGCGGCGCGCGCGAGGTTCATGTTGTTCGAGAACACCATGGTGCTCTCTTCTTCATCCATGTAGCTCGCGTTGCGCGACGAGACGCCGGGGTTGGTGCCCGCGGGGTTGCGCGCGTCGGGGCCCGCGACCTTCGATGCGATGCGCGCGCTCCCGAGGAGGATCTCGGTGCCGTCGAAGACCTGCGCCCAGTCGTCGGCGCGGTTGCCGCCCACGTAGGTGCCCGAGAGGCTCCCGCCGTTGCGGACCCAGAGCACGCCGCCGTCCCAGTAGAACTCCGCGTGGAGCGCCTCGACGCCCTGCGCGCGGATCTTCCAGTGGGCCGCGGGGCCGCTGCCGACGGTGACCATGCGCGCGGCCATGGCCTGCGTGAACGTGGCCGTGGGGTTGGCGCTCTCGCCCTGCGCGATCGAGAGCGAGACCGTGTTGCTCTGCGCGCCAGGCGCCGCGGGCGAGGCCATCAGTGGTGCCCTCCGCCCTGGTGCCCGTGGTGAACCTGTTGATCCCAGCCCTGCGCCGCGGCCATCTCCGCGCGCACCCTCGCGGCTTCATAGAAGCTCGCGGGGAACTGCATCCCGTACGAGTGCACGGTCTCGGTGCAGAGCGGCATCTCGCCCGTGGCTTCGAGCGTCGAGATGAGGTTCCCCTGCTCGTCGCGACCCTGAAACTTCCTGAGGTAGAGGTCCACGATCTTGAAGCCGTCCTTCTGGTCGTAGCCGCGCACCTCGGAGATGTGGGTCACCTTGCGCGAGCCGTCGGCGAGGCGAGACGTCTGCACGATGATGTTGATCGCGCTCGCGAGCTGGATGCGCAGCGCCGACAGCGGGAGTTCAACATCGCTCATGAGCGCCATCGTCTCGAGGCGCGTGAGCGTGTCGTGGGGATACGTCGCGTGCACGGTGGTGAGGCAGCCGCCGTGGCCCGAGGTCATGGCCTGCACGAGGTCGAGCGCTTCACCTCCACGGATCTCGCCCACCACGATGCGGTCGGGGCGCATACGCAGCGTCGCGCGGAAGAGGTCACGGATGGCGACCTTGCCCTTCCCCTTCGCGTCGCCCGGTCGCGCCTCGAGCTGGACGACGTGCTCGCGCTGGAGCTGCACCTCGCGGCTGTCCTCGATGATGACGATGCGCTCGCCGTCGGGGATGAAGCTCCCGAGGGCGTTGAGGAGCGAGGTCTTGCCCGAGCCCGTTCCGCCCGCGACGACGACGTTCTGCTTGAGCGCCACGAGGCACTCGAGCACCGCCGAGGCGTCGGCCGTGATGGACCCGAAGTCCATGAGCCGCTTGACCGTGAGGGTCTCCTTGAAGAAGCGACGGATCGCCACGTCGGGGCCGTCGGGCGCCGCGGGCGGAATGATCGCCTCGATGCGCGACCCGTCAGGCAGGCGGGCTTCGAGGATGGGGTGATCCTCGTTGACCATCTTGCCCACGAACTGCGCGATGTTGCGGAGCGCGGAGTTGAGCGCCTCCATGCTCGAGAAGCGCGCCGTCGTGAGCGTCAGCTTGCCGGCCTTCTCGATGTAGATCTGATCGGGGCCGTTGATCATGATCTCGCTGACCTTGGGGTCGTCGAGAAAGGGCCTGATGGGCGCCAGGAACGACAGCAGCGTCTCTTCGTAGACCTCTTTGGGGATCATGGACCGACCTGCCTGAGCATCCCTTGCCTCGCCTCTTCAGCGTGCGTTCCCTGCGGTTCGATCTCGAGGTACTGCCGGTAATGCACGTCTGCGCTCACGGGGTCGTTGAAGCGCTCGCGCAGGAGCGTCGCGAGCAGGTAGTGGGCCTCGGCGTGCCGCGCGTTGTCGGCGATCACCGCCTCGAGCTCCCGCCGCGCCGACTGGTGCTCGTCGAGCCCCTCGAGGATCGTCCCCATGAGGTATCGCAGCGCCCAGTCGTGCGGGTGCCGTTCGAGGTACGGCCTCGCGTACGACACCGCCGCGCGGAACCGCGACGCCTGCACGCACACGCTCACGAGCTGCCGCAGCGCCCTCTGCTCGGGCATCCCCCGCTGCATCGAGGCCACGAGGTATTGCTCCGCCCGCACCAGATCGCCCGCGCGCGCCGCCGCGAGGCCCGTGTCGTAGAGCTGCTGCCCCGTGACGTTCGCCATGGGGTCCGTCGTCGCGCCCGGCGCCTGCGTGTGCGCGGCGCAGCCGGGGCCGCACGAGGCGAGCGCGACGAGAGCGAACGCGAGTGTTCGAGCGTGGAGGTCCATCCGTGAGCGACGGAGGTTATACACCGCGAACGCCGGACGCGAGTAGAGCGCGCCGACGCCTCACGAACCCCTAACGCCCGCAGTGGGTGGAGCCGCAGTCGAACGACGGCGGGAGCTGATCGACGGCGCGGATGCGCCCCACGGGCATGCTCACGGTCTGCGTCGCGCCGCTGCGGTCGGTGATGGTCACGCGCACCGTGAGCCCCGTCAGCGGGCCGAGCGTCGAGATGTCGAAGGGCCCGATGCCCGAGCCCGGCGACGCCCCCGCGCGGTAGAAGCACATGTACGCGCCGCCCGGTTCCACCAGGATGTCGCGCGACTGACCCGAGTTCACCGTGCGACCCGAGGCGTCGACCACGGTGATCGTCGGCGTGCCGTCGAGGGGGTCGGCGCCGTAGACCCGCGTGTAGATCACAGGGTTCAGGTAGAGCGTCGTGCCCATGCGGGCGCCGTCGACCTGGCACATGGTGACCTCGGGCGCGCAGCCGCTCGGCGACAGGAGCGCGAGCGCGATGACGAGGGGCGCGAGGGCGTTGCGACGGGGCGTTCGAGCCGACATGGAGGTTCCCTGTTTCACGGAGCGCTACCGGTTCGCGGCGGCGGCCTGGTCGATGCGAATGGTGAGCTGTCGCTCGAGGGTGTTGAGCGCGGTGAGGTACGGCCCGCGGCGGTGCGACACGAGGGCCGTGAGCATCTTCACCTCGTAGAGGGCGTCCTCGTAGCGCGTCTGCTCCAGGGCGCGCTCAAGCCTGAAGCGGTGCGCGGTGTACTCCTCTTCGAGGCGGCCGCGGAGGCTGTTGGCCCTGCGCATCGCCTCCGTCGCGGCCTCGTTGTTCCCCGCCGAGCGGAAGCACGCCGCGGCCTGCGCGTAGTAGGTCACCGCCTCGATGCCGTCCTGCGTGCGGAAGGGCATGCGCTCGGCCTTCGACAGCGCGATGCGCGTGCTCTCATCGGCCGTGGCCGCGACGAGCGAGGGGTCCGCCTGCGGGCACGGGCGGTTGAGGTCTTCGAAGAGCGCGGGCGGCGGCGTCGACACGCGGCCCGGCGCGGCGAGGTTCGTCGGCTCCGTGAGCAGCGTCCACGCGGCCATGCCCATCACCAGCACCGCGACCACGAGGAGGACGGGAGAGACCTTCTCGTCCTTCTTGTCCTTGTCCTTGTCCTTGTTGGCCTTGGCGCGCGTGCCGTCGGCCAGCACCATGCGCACCTGACCGACCTGGATGGGCTTGCCCCACGAGACCATGCCCCGTTCGAAGGGGATGTTGTCGACGAGCGTGGGCGTCGCGACGCCGCGCGCCACGGCCACCCAGCACCCGTCGGGTCGCGGCGAGAGCAGCAGGTGCTCGGGCGCCAGCTCGGGGCGGTCGATCATCACCTGACAGCGCGTCGACGTCCCCACGACCACGCGCTCGTCGGTGAGCGGAAAGTTCTGCACGGTCCCGTCGGGGAGGTAGACGTCGAGCTGCGGGGTAGCCATTGCGTTCTCCCTGTCAGATCCCGTGGCCGGTCATGATGTTCACGGCGAAGGGCCCGAGGATGATCAGCATGATGGTCGCGAAGACCAGCATGAGCGGGCCCATCATCAGCACGCCCGCGCGCGCCGCGCTCTCCTCCGCCGCCACGCTGCGCCGCATGCGGAGCATCGTCGCCTGGATCTGGAGCACGTCGGCGAGCGGGTTGCCCTTCTCCTCGGCCTGCACCACCGACGAGGTGAAGTCCCTCACGGCCTCGGTGGGGCAGCGGTCGGCGAAGGCCATGAGGGCCTGCTTGCGCGTGCGACCGAGCTCGAGCTCCTGCAGGATGCGCTGCATCTCTTCGTAGAGGGCGTCGCTCTTGTCCGAGGTCTTCTCGGTCACCTGCCGCAGCGCGCCGGGGAAGTCGAGGCCCGCGCTCATCGTGAGGGCCACGAGGTCGATCGCGAAGGGCAGCCCGCGGTTGACCTGCTTGAACCTCCGCTCGATCTCGCCCGACACCTGGAGGTGGGGAAGGATCGCCCCGAAGGCCGTGAGCATGATGATCACGATGCCGCCGAGGGGGACGAAGTAGTCGACGCCGACGGCGAAGCCGAAGAAGAACACCGCGGCGAAGGTGCTGAGCGCGAGGTACTCGTCGGCCGTGAGCCCGAGGTACTCGCCGCCGTGGCGGATCTCGGTGTTGATCGACGTGCGGAGGTCTTCGATGGGGAGCGACGCGATGCGCGCCGCGAGCCAGCGCATCGCGGGCTCGATGGTGTTGAAGAGCCCCCCCTCTTCGAGCACGGCCTTGCGCTTCAGGCCCTTGATGCCCACGTCGGGGAGCACCTCGCCGGGCTTGAGCGCGAGCTGAAAGACGAAGAGCGAGAAGCCCACGACGAGGAGGCCGATGCCCAGGTACTCGAACAGGAGCGTGGTCGGGGTGGGTTGCATCGCGTTCCCTCGCTCAGATGTCCACTGCCAGGATCTTGCGGGCGAGCACCACCGAGGCGATCCAGAAGATCACCGCGACGAGCAGGAGGATGTTGCCGATGAAGTTCACGTAGAGGGGCGTGAGCCACTCGGGGTCGATCCAGTTGAGGATGCCGATGAGGATCGGGGGCATCACGCCGAGCACCCACGCCTGGGCCTTTCCCTCGGCGGTCTTGGTGCGCACGACGCCTTCGAGGCGGGCCATCTCGCGGAGCGTCGACGCCGACGTCTCGAGGATGCGCGGGAGGTCGCCGCCCGTCTGCCTGCCGATGAGCACCGTGGTGAGCGCGCCTGCGAAGGCCCGCGACCCGACGCGTCCGCCCATGTTCAGAATGGCCTGATCGAGCGGCATGCCGAGCTGCGTCTCCTTCATGGTGAGCTCGAGCTCTTCTTTGAGCGGAGCGCGGAGGAGCGTGGCGGTGTTGCCGAGCGCGTCGCCGAGCGACGGAGACGCCTTGAGCGCGTTGGCGAGCGCGGTGAGAAAGGTGTCGAGCTGCTGCTCGATCTTGTCCTGGCGCTTGTTCTTCGCGTCGATGAGCCAGAGCTGCGGACCCACCGCGACGCCGAGCGCGAGGAACGACACGGGCTCCAGCGTCACCACGTGGATGGTCACCAGCACCACGGAGATCGCGATCTGCCAGTTGGCGATGGTCTTGCCCGTGGTGTCCTGGATGAAGAGCCCCCGGAGCTCGGAGTCGAGGAGCCTGGTGTAGTCGTTATAGAGCTTCGCGAGGAGGCTCTCGGGGTCCGTCATGGTGATGTAGATCACCGACGCGACGCCCGCCGCGAGGAGGAAGACGGACATCCAGCCCATGAGCGTGGTCTGCGCTGAAGGGTTCACAGGTAGTCCTTCCCCTGCACGAGCCCGAGGGAGATGAAGACGTCGAGGAACGACGGGAGGTACCCCGTCGCGCGGTACTCCCCGAGGACCTTGCCCTCCGGCCCCGTGCCCGATCGCTGGAATTCGAAGATGGGTCTGAGCTGAATCTCGAAGTTGTCGTCGAGGCCGATCACCTCGGTGATCGCCGCCACGCGGCGCGAGCCGTCAGAGAAGCGCGACTGCTGCACCACGAGGTGAACGCTGTTGGCGATCTGCTCGCGGATCGCGCGCGCCGGGAGGTCGATGCCCGACATCAGCGCGAGCACCTCGAGGCGGTTGATGGCCTCGCGCGGCGAGTTCGCGTGCGTCGTCGTGAGCGAGCCGTCGTGGCCCGTGTTCATCGCCTGGAGCATGTCGAGGCACTCGCCGCCGCGGCACTCGCCGACCACGATGCGGTCGGGGCGCATACGCAGCGCGTTCTTCACCAGGTCGCGGATCGTGTACTCGCCCTTCCCCTCCATGTTGGCGGGGCGAGACTCCAGCGACACGACGTGCGGCTGGTTGAGCTGAAGCTCCGCCGCGTCTTCGATCGTGATGATCCGCTCGTCCTTCGGAATGGCGCCCGAGAGCACGTTCAAGAGCGTCGTCTTGCCCGAGCCCGTGCCGCCAGAGATCACCACGTTCTTCTTCGCGATCACCGAGCGCGTGAGGAAGCGCGCCATCTGCTCGGTGAGCGAGCCGAAGCCCACGAGGTCGCTCAGGGCCAGCGGCGTCTTCGAGAACTTTCGGATCGTGATGCACGCGCCCTTGATCGCCAGGGGCTTGATCACGGCGTTGACGCGCGAGCCGTCCTTCAAGCGGGCGTCGACGAGGGGTGTGCTCTCGTCGATGCGTCGCCCGAGCGGCGTCACGATGCGCTCGATGCAGCTGCGAACGGCCTCGTCGTCGGTGAAGCGCGCCTCGGCGCGAACGAGCTTGCCGCGCTTCTCGACGAAGATCGTGTGCGGGTCGACCACCATCACTTCAGAGATGGTCCCGTCGGCCAGGAAGCGCTCGAGAGGCCCGAGGCCCAGCGCCTCGTCGGCCATCTCCTGCATGAGCTGCTCCTGGTCGGTGCCAGGAGGCAGGTCTTGCGCGACCTGCGCCATGATGCGCTTGAGGGCCTCGCGCACCTTCGGCCGCATCACGTTGTCGGCCATCTTCGAACGGTCGAGGACGGCCAGGTCCATGTGATCGAGGAGCATGCGGTGGATGCGTCGGCGCAGCTCCACCGAGACGTGCATCGTGCCGCCCGTGGTGGCCGCGACGTGCGTGCCGTGACCCCCGTGGGGAGGCGCGGGCGGCACATGCGGCCCCTGACCGGGCATCATCGTCGGGACGTTGCGACGCGCCGCGCCCGCAGCCCCCGCCATGGTCTGCGCCATGGGGTTGTTCGGGCGACCGGGCACCGGCGGAATCGGCGGCACCGAGCCCGGCGCGCCCGCCGCGGCGCCGTTGGGACCCTGCGACCCTTGACGGATCACGCGGATCACGTAGGGCCCCACCTGAATGGGCGTCCCGAAGGGCACGGGGAGCTCGGAGCGGAACACCCGCTGCGTGCCCACCTGCGTGCCGTTGCTCGACGAGTCGCGGACGACGATGGCCTGCGCCTGGATGTTGATGTTGACGTGGCGCCGCGAGATGTCGGGCGACGCGAGCACGACGGTGCAGGTCTCGTCGCGGCCGATGGAGATCTCTCCCCCCGACGGGACCATGTAGGTCATCGGCGGTGAGTTCGGCGTCTCGATCGAGAGGAGGACCTGATCCATCGCTTCCTTGCGTCGCGGGCGCTGCGCCTCAGCGGTACTGCGCGCCCGTCGGGTCGTAGAGGCGCACGTCGTCGACGTCGCCCGAGAACTGCTCGTACTGCCGGAGGGCCTCCGCGACGCGGTCCTGCGCGCTGCGCGAGATGCCCTCGATCACCGTGGGGACGATGAAGATCATCCCCTCGCGCTCCTGCTCGTCGTTGGCCTCGGTGCCGAAGAGGTACCCGAGGATCGGGATCGACCGCAGGCCCGGCAGGCCGCTCGTCGCGTTGGTCTGCTGCCTCGAACGGAAGCCCGACATGATGATCGACTGCCCGAGCTGGAGGTTCACCAGGGTGTTCACCTGCGAGATGTTCCTGCCCGGGAGCTCGGTGCCCGTCTGCACCGGGTCTGAGATGTCAGCCTCGACGCGGAGGTCGATGCGCGAGCTCTGGGGATCGAAGCGCGGCGTGACCTTCACCGTCGTGCCGTACTCGATCTGCGCCATCGTGGCCCCGCCGTTGCCCGCCACGAGCCTGAAGTTGAGCTCTCCGCCGTTGCGGTAGCGCGCCTCGTTGCCGTTCGCCGTGATGATCGTCGCCTGGCGCAGCACCCGCGCGTAGCCGCCGTTCGACGCGATGTCGAGGCGCGGCAGCGGCTGGTTCGACAGCGTGGCGCGCGCGAACTGAATCCCCGGCGGCACCGACTGTCCGCCGAGCGGCGCGACGATGTTGTACGAGGAGTCGAGGCGCCAGTCCTGCGCGCTGCCGCCGATGAAGGCCGGCCACGAGAGCCCGAGGCGCCGCGACGAGTTCGTCGAGAACTCCACGAAGTACAGGTCGAGGCGCACGTTGATGCGGCGCTCGACGATGGTCGGATCGATCGCCACGAGCGACTCGACCTGGTTGGGATACAGCGTCGCGATCTGCTGCACCCTGCGCTGCTGCGCCTCGGAGGCCACGCCGCCTTCGAGGTAGAGCCGCGCGCCCACGCGGCGGATCTGCACGCCCGTGTAGCCCTCGAGGAGGTTCTCGATCTCGGCTTGAACCGCCTCGGGGCGCCGCGCGAAGACCGTGATCTGGAGGTTCTCCTGGTTGCCGCCCGCGTGGATGAGAAGCAGCGTGGTGGTGCCCGCGCGCTGGCCCACGACGATCATCCGCCCGTCGCTGGAGGTGCGCACGTCGACGATGCCCGGCGTGCCTTCGGAGTACTGCCGGATGTCGCCCGCGGGGATCACCACCTGCTCGCCGATCGCGAGGGAGAGGTCTCGCCCCGCCCCGCGCGCGGGCTGCGCCGCGGGCTGCTGCGCGAGCGCAGACGTCGGGAGGAGCGCGGCGGAGAGCGCGAGCGAGAGGGCTCCAGCGAGGCGCAGCGTGCGGGTCGTCGGGAGGGTCATGGTGGTGTCTTCGAAGTTCCTGCGGGGAGAGCGCGTTGCGGTGGCGCGGATCAGAGCTGGGTGTTGCTGGGGCCGATGCGCTCGATGATCTGTCGACGGCGCCGCGAGATCTGCTGGCGACGCACGGGCTCGAAGATGTCGTCGATGCCCGTCTCGGGGACGTTCTCGATGATGGCGATGTCCTCGGGGTTGCGGAGCACGAGCGTGAGGCCCGTGTGACGCCCGCTCGCGCCGCCGCGGTCGGCTACGTAGGTGAGGAGCTGGGCCTCTTCCATCGACACGCTGAGGGTGACCTGCGAGATCTCCTGCGGCTGGTTCGAGGGCGACGACTGGCCGTTCACCTGCTGCCGCTGCGCCTCGCCGCCGGTGTCCCTGCCCGCCGCCAGCACGAGCACGTTCTGGAGGAGGGGGATGGTCACGCGGTCGTTCTCGCCGCCGGTGCGCGAGAGCGTGCCGAGCACGTCGACGCGGTCACCGGGGCGGAGCAGTCCGCCGAAGGAGTTGGTGATGTCCGCGCGGACGGTGATCGCGCGCATGCCGTTGGACACGAGGCTCGACAGGTCGCGGCGCGCGTCCGACGCGGTGGCGAGGTCGGTCCACATGACGGTCTGGTTGGCCTTGAGGCCCATCGAGACGCGCACGCCGACGATGCGTCGGAGGTCGGAGTACCGGATGAACCGGTCTTCGAGGTACGCCTGCGGGATGTACCGCTGCCCGAGCATGGTCTCGGTGAGCGCGGTCCCGAGGGGGATGTCCTGCACGGCCACGAGCACGGGGATCGGGACCCCGCCCGACGCCTCGTTTTCGAAGCGCTTCTTGTACATGAGCAGAAAAACCAGTCCCAGGACTGCTGCCCCGATCGCGATGAAAAGCGCCTTGGTGTTCATCCTCTCACCCGATCCCGCTACGATGGCCGACGCGTGCGCCGTACCCGGTGTCACGTCCGCGGACACTCTCGCAGGCGTCGGGAGACTAGACCGAAGTCGCAGCCGGATACAACGGCAACGACGGCGCACGGACCCGACGTGGCGTTCGGGCGATTCGGCGTGGTGTGTCGCGCGCGATGCGGCTCAGCGCGTCCTCGCGCAGCGGAAGCCCACCACCGGATCGAGCAGGTTCTCTTCGCGGCGGTCTCTCGACGCGGAGCGGAGCAGGCCCGGGCGAGCCTCGTAGTACCACCCGCCTCCGCGGATCGTGCGCACGGTCGCGTTCAGCTCACAGAGGGGATTCATGTAGAGCGTGTCCGACCAGCACGCGCTGGTCCCGTAGTCAGCGTGCCGGTCGGCGGTCCACTCCCAGACGTTGCCCGCCTGGTCGTAGATGCCTCCCGAAGCCGCGAACGATCCGACGCGCCTGGTCACGGCTGTGTCCTCTCCGGTGCAGCCGTACTGCGCTCTGTCGCAGGGGGAGCGCACGGGATCCTCGTCGCCCCAGGGATAGAGCCTCCCCGCGGTGAGACCTGCGACGGCGCGCCCTCTCGCGGCGTACTCCCACTCGGCCTCGGTGGGGAGGCGTCCTCCGTCCCACACGCAGAACTCCTGCGCGAGCCACCAGTCGAGGCAGTTCATCGGGTGCGCCTCGCGCCCCGCCATCGTGACGCTCCAGTTGCAGTCGCGGCGCGTGCTCGTGGCGGTCTCCGACGGCGGCTGCGCGGTGACGGTCCACGCGAGCGTGTGGCCTCCGCGGTAGACCACGGGCGCCGAGCGGATTCGCGCGAGGTCTGCGGGCCGCGCCGCCCAGAAGACCCTGAAGCGCGCGACGGAGACCTCGTACGCGTCGATGGCGAAGGAGTCGACCCTGGTGCTGTGCGTCGGCGTCGCGCCGATGGCGCACCCGGGTGGAGGGAGGCTCCCGCAAGGGGCGGTGGCGCCCATGGTGAAGGTCCCCGCGGCGACCTCGACGAGCCCGCAGCCAGGCGTCCCCGAGACCCGGCAGCTCCGCTGCTCGATGCACGCCCCCGCGCTGCAATAACGCCCCGCGCCGCAGTCGTTGCCGCAGCGTCCGCAGTGCGCGTCGGTGACGCCCAGGTCTGACTCGCACCCGTTGGCGGCGTTGCCGTCGCAGTTGCCCCAGCTCGTGTCGCAGGGGCCCACGCCGCACGCGCCCGTCGCGCAGACCGCGCTCGTCGCGTGCGGAGGCGTCGCGCAGGCGTTTCCGCACGCTCCGCAGTGCGCGGGCGCGGTGTTGAGGTTGGTCTCGCAGCCGTTGCTCGCGTTGCTGTCGCAGTTGCCCCAGCCCGGATCGCAGGCCGCGAAGCACCGTCCCGTGTCGCACGTGGGCGTCGCGTGGCTGGTGCTGCACGCGTTTCCGCACGCGCCGCAGTGAACGAGGCTCGACTGCGTGTCGACGCACACGCCCGAGCAGCAGGTGCGTCCCCCCGAGCATCCGCCGCCACACGGGCCCGCGTCGACCACGTCGATCACGTCCGTGACGTCGGGCACGTCGGGCACGTCGGGCACGTCAGGCACGTCAGGCACGTCGGGCACATCAGGCACGTCGGGCACATCGGGCACATCGGGCACATCGAGGACGTCGGGCACGTCGGTGACGTCTCGCGCATCGGACGCGTCGGGGATGTCGCTGACATCGGGCGTGTCGGTGATGTCGGCGAGCTCCTCGGCGTCGCTCGCGTCGTACTGCGCCCCGGGAGGGAGCGGCACGGCGCATCCGACCAGCGCGCCGAGGCTCAGGAGGAGGCCGCCCATGCGGTTCATCAGAACCTCCCTCCGCACGAGGCGCCCGCGACGCCGAGGGTGACGCCGCACGAGAAGGCCGTGCGCTCGGGCGTCGACCGCGGCGCGGTCAGGAAGAGCACCACCCCCGTCGCGACGAGCGCTCCGCCTGCGAGGTAGCCCGTCCATTGCAGCGCGTTGAGGGTCGCGAAGCTGTCGAAGGTCGACTGGCAGTCTGCGTTGGGGGCGACCGCGACGCAGCGCCGAGACTGGTAGTCGCTCTCGTTGCTGACGAAGAGCGCCCCGGCGATGGCGCCGCCCGCGACGAGCGCGACGCCCACCCCGCCCGCGACGAGGCCCACGGCTCGCCACGGGCTGGCGCGCTGCGGTCTCGTCGGCGCGACCAACGGCGGTTGCGTCGGAGGAGGCACCCGCGGCGCTCGCGGAACCTCGACGCGCACGACCTCTTCGCTCCCGACGGAGACGGTCACCCTGCGCTCCCACGGAGGCGCGTTGGCGACGGAGACGCGCACCACGACCTCGCCCGCGTTGACGGGCCTCGGCAGGCCCCACGCCGCGGGCCGAAGGAGCTCATCACCCACGCGCACCTCGACGCCCTCGGAGCCCGGCGGCACCTCGATGCGCACGCGTCCGACGCGGCCCCGAGCCTCGTCGCGGAGCGCCTCACAGCGCAGTCGGATGGCCTCGCGGTTCTCGGCCGTGGTCTGCGTGTCGAGGCCCACCTCCTGGAGGCACAGCTCCGCGGCCGAGAGGGCGTCGAC
>JBPOHC010000476.1:0-4998 GCA_052035985.1 Myxococcota bacterium
GCTGCTCACGCCGCTCCTCGAAGCGGCCGCGCAGCGGCGCAAGACGGCGCCGCGCGCGAAGACCCCGAAGGTCCAGCGCGCGGCGACGCCCGTGATGCAGGTCCCGGCCAACGACGTCGCGCAGCAGGGGCAGAACCAGGTCAACGGACCGAGCGGCCGTACGAGCGGTGACTGCGCGCGGTCGTACCCTGACGTCGATGCGGCGTAGCCCTGCGTCGCTTCTGCCACCCGCGCTCGACATCAATTGCGCAACAGTCTGGTACGTGCGCTGCACTCACTTCGGGTGCTGCTCAACGAAACCCCAGCGGTTTCGAGCGGTTTTCACACACGCCGATGCACGGTTGGGAGTCCTCACGTGCGCCCCCACGCATCGGCTGCATCACCACCCGATCAGGAGCGATCAGACATGGAAACTCGAGGGCATCGATTCAGCACGCGGCACCTCCGCCTCGCGGCGCTGCTCACTCTCCCTGCGACGCTAGTCGCCTGCAGCGCCAGCCTCGACGACTCCCCCGCGATGACCGTCGATGAAGCGACGACGCCGCGGTACCGCGTGCTGGTCGCCAATGACCTCGGGATGCACTGCTACGACTCGGACTACTCGATCTTCTCGCTCCTGCCGCCCTTCAACACGCTCCAGGGGCAGGTGGTCGACACGGTGAACCGGCGCCTGCTCACGAGCGCCGACGTGAACCTCCGCTACGTGGGCGTGGCCGACCCCGCGGGTCGCATCAACACCACGAGCGTCGGCAAGACGAACTTCTGGACCCACGCGCCCGCCCTCTTCGGCGTGAACCTCGCGGCCGACATGGGCCTCGCGGGCCAGAAGATGCCCGGCGCCAGCAACGCCGCGCAGCTCTTCGCGCGCTACGACTCGACGACGCGGGTCTTCACGGCGGCGGGCATCCCCGTGACCTCGCGCACCAACGCGGGCGCGACGTCGTACTACCCGATGTTCCGCGTGCAGGCCGTGTCGAAGACGACCGGCAGCGTGCTCGGATACACCGACGCCGTGGCGCCCGTCTCTGACGAGATGAACTGCTCGACGTGCCACAACACCGGCGGCACCGCGGCGCGCGCGGCGGGCGTCGCGTGGAGCGCCAACACCAACCTCGACCTCCAGTACCGCGAGAACGTGCTGAAGGTTCACGACCTCCGCCACGCGACGAACCTCTGGAACACGCGCCCCGTGCTCTGCGCCTCGTGCCACTACTCGCCCGCGCTCGACCTCGCGGGGACGGGGCCCACGGGCAACCAGGTCGGCCGCTCGTACCTCTCGTTCGCGATGCACGGTCGTCACGGCCGCGACGCGAACAACGCCACGACGGGCGCGCCCATCATCTCGGGCTCCGACCGCGCGGCCTGTTACAGCTGTCACCCCGGCTCGACGACGCGGTGCCTTAGCGGCGCGATGGGCAACGCCGGGATGCAGTGCCAGAGCTGTCACGGCACGATGCTCGCGGTCGCGGGCGCGTACCTCTCGCCCTCGGGCACGCGCCGCACGCCGTGGCTCAGCGAGACGCGGTGCCAGTCGTGCCACACGGGCGACGCGGTCAACCACCAGACCGTGACGGGCCAGATGGCGACGGACAACATCCGCACGCTCGTGGCCTACGCTTCGAACGACCCGTCGGCGACGCCGCGCCTCGCGCCGGGCAGCCGCTACGCCGAGAACGCCTCGCTCTACCGCAACTCGCGCGGGCACGGCGGCGTGCTCTGCGAGGGCTGCCACAACAGCACGCACGCGGAGTGGCCGTCGAGCGAGACCAACGACAACCTCACCCCGACGCAGGTGCAGGGCCACGGCGGCGTCATCTCCGAGTGCAGCGCGTGTCACACGAGGGTGCCGACGACCGCGACGGGCGGACCCCACGGGATGCACACCATCGGCGCCGCGTGGGTCTCGGCGCACGAGTCGTACGCGGAGTCGAACCCGGCGTCGTGTCGCCCGTGTCACGGCACCGACGCGCGCGGCACCGTGCTCTCGCGCACCGCGGCGGCGCGCAGCTTCTCCGTCGAGGGCCGCACCGTGCGGTTCGCCGCGCGGCAGATGGTGACCTGCTACAACTGCCACAACGGCCCGAACCCGTAGCCCACGCGTCGGCCTCCTCCCTCTCTCCTCGCTCCTCGCCTCGACACTCCCCACGACATTGCTGACTGATCGTTCGCGCACGCGATGCCCGCGCGCAAACGAGACGCACCGTCCTGCGCGCTCGACGTCGCGATGAGGCGTCTCCTCCGCGAATGCGGCCGCGGCGCGCGGAGTGCAATGCCCCCGCGCGGTATCCAGTGGCGCGCGTCGAGCTCACGAGGTGAGTTCCGCTCCGTCACACCAGGGGTGCTCACTGCGAGGCGACGGAGATGAAACGGATCGTGATTCTGGGTGCCGGCACGGGCGGCACGATGATGGCGAATCGGCTCGTGCGCGCCCTCGGCGACGACTGGAAGGTCACCGTCATCGACCGTGACGACGTGCACGTCTACCAGCCGGGGCTGCTCTTTCTGCCCTTCGGCACCTACCGCCGCGAGGAGACCACGCGACCGCGTCGCACGCTCCTCGATCCCCGCGTCGAGCTCAGGCTCGCCGAGATCGATCGCGTCGCGCCCGACGAGAAGACCGTCGCGCTCCTCGGCGGCGAGAAGATCACCTACGAGGTGCTCATCGTCGCGACGGGCTCGCGGGTGCTTCCCGAGGAGACGCCGGGGCTCACGGGCGCGGGCTGGCGCGAGTCGGCCTTCGACTTCTACACCCTCGACGGCGCCATGGCCCTGCGCCGCAAGCTCGAAGGGTGGAAGGGCGGACGGCTCGTGCTCAACGTCGTCGAGATGCCCATCAAGTGCCCCGTGGCGCCGCTGGAGTTCCTCTTCCTCGCTGACGCGTTCTTCACCGAGCAGGGCATCCGCGACAAGGTCGAGATCGTCTACGCGACGCCGCTCGAAGGCGCGTTCACCAAGCCCCGCGCCTCCGCCGCCCTCGGCGACATGCTCGGCCGCAGGAACATCAAGGTCATGGGCGACTTCGCCACGAGCGAGGTCGACGGCGCGAAGCGGCTCCTCAAGAGCTACGACGGGCGCGAGGCCGACTACGACCTCCTCGTCTCGATCCCGCTGCACGGCGGCGCCGAGGTGATCCGCAAGAGCGGCATGGGCGACGCGGGCGGTTGGCTCCCCACCGACAAGCACACGCTCCAGAGCACGGAGTTCTCGAACGTGTTCGCGATCGGCGACGCCACGAACCTGCCCTCTTCGAAGGCGGGCGCCGTCGCGCACTTTCAGAGCGAGGTGCTCATCGACAACGTGCTGCGGCACCTCGAGCACAAGCCCCTCGCGCCCGCGTTCGACGGCCACGCGAACTGCTTCATCGAGACGGGCTTCGGCAAGGCGATGCTCATCGACTTCAACTACACGACGGAGCCGCTGCCGGGGCGCTTCCCGCTGCCGGGCATCGGGCCCTTCTCGCTGCTCGAAGAGAGCGAGGCGAACCACTGGGGCAAGCTCGCCTTCAAGTGGATCTATTGGAACGTCCTCCTCGCGGGCAAGGACATCCCCCTCGACCATCGCATGCTGATGGCGGGCAAGTGGAGCTGATCATGGAGACCCCCGTCCGTACCGACGACCTCGCCGCGCTCCACGCGCGCTTCGACGCCCTCACCGCGCAGATGAACCTCCTCGTCGAGCGTCAGCGCAAGACCGAGGAGTTCCTCGACGAGATGTCGCCCATCTTGAAGGCCGCCGTCACGAGCGCCGCGACGCGCCTCGACGGGCTCGAGAAGAAGGGCTACTTCGCCTTCGGCCGCGAGATCGTGGGTGTGGGAGAGCGCATCGTCGAGGGCTTCTCGCCCGACGACGTCAAGCAGCTCGGCGGCGCCGTGGTGAGCATCCTCGAGACCGTGCGCGCCCTCACGCAGCCCGAGGTGCTCCGCGTGGTCTCCGACGCCACCGCAGTGCTCCAGAACGCCGAGCAGGCCGAGCCTGTGGGCATCCTCGGGATGGTGCGCGCCACGAACGACCGCGACGTGCAGCGCGGCATGGCCGTGATGCTCGAGCTCATGCGCCACGTCGGTCGCGCCGCTGCCATCGTGAAGGAGAAGCGCGACGCCTCGCCCATCGCGCAGAAGCGCGCGAAGCTCGACGGCATCCTCGGCGCGAAGCGCCCGCGCGTGCTCGGCGTCGAGCGAAAGGTCGCGCCCCCGGTGCCCGTCGCCCCCGCGCCCATCACGTCTGCGACGCCGCCCGTGACGGGGTGCGCCGTCCCCACGAAGGGCCCCGCGCCCGTGGCGACCACGCTCGACGGCGTGGGCTTCGGCGCCGACGGTCACCTCGCCGACGCCTCGACGTGGACGCGCGAGCTCGGAGGGAAGCTCGCGGCGCTCCAGGGCATCACCATGACCGACGCGCACTGGAGCCTCGTCGACGCGGCGAGGCGTGACTTCGAAGCCACGAAGGTGTCGCCCAACATCCGTCGCCTCACGCAGATCGCGGGCGTCGCCACGAAGGACATCTACGCGCTCTTTCCGAAGGCCCCCGGGCGCACGCTGGCGAAGATCGCCGGCCTGCCGAAGCCCGCGGGCTGCCTCTGACCGATCGACCACGCAGAGGAAACGGACCACCCCATGAGCACCCCCAGCACCCAGCGCAAGGTCGCGATCATCGCGTCGCACGGCGGCCTCGACGAGGCGTACCCGGCGCTGATCCTCGCCAACGCGGCGCGCCAGTCGGGCATCGACGCCTTCATCTTCTTCACCTTCTGGGGCCTCGACATCATCACGGAGTCGAAGGTCGATCACCTGCACGTCAACATGGCGGGCAACCCCTCGGCGCCGATGCCGACGGTGCTCGCGGGGCTGCCGGGGATGGAGAGCCTCGCGGCGAAGATGATGAAGAAGCAGATGGAGGAGCTCGAGCTCCCGACCGTCCGCGAGATGCTCCAGATCCTCGACGAGTCGGGCGCCGAGCTCTACGCCTGCGAGCTCGCGATGAAGATGTTCAAGCGGGAGA
>JBPOHC010000115.1:0-7507 GCA_052035985.1 Myxococcota bacterium
AGCGCGCGCGCCCGGGCTCCCGCGACAGCCAGTAGACCGCACCCGGCGTGGCGCCGCGCTCGGCGAGCGATACGATTGCGCCCTCGGGGACCAGCCGCGACCTCGAGAAGCCGTCGGCGCCGTAGGCCGTGACGTAAGGGGCGAGGCACCCGCCGAGATACACCCCGTTTCGTGGCGTGAACCACGAGCGCGAGCTCCCCTGGTCCGCGAGCGAGCCGACGCCGGACGAGCTCTCGGCCGCGGACGCGACGCGCAGGGTCCCGTTTCCCTGGCACTCCTGCGCGCCCGAGAAGAAGAGGGTGACGCGCTCGCGCGAGAGGGCGCGCACCGAGGTCCACCTCCACCCCCAAGCCCACGCGAACAGTGGATCCGTGCATCGGTGACGCCCCATATGCCACGGGGAGGCCGCGTAGAAGGGCCCCGCCTCGTCGACGCCGCGCCACTCGATCGACTCCGAGCAGCCCGCAAGGTCCATCCGGCTGTCGGGGAGCGTCGCCGGGCGCTCGATGACGCGCGCCTCGCCCGTGGGTACCGCCGCGACGCCTCGCACGTCGCCTGCCCTCGACCACGGGGGCAGGTCCCAAGCGCCGTCCTCGCTGCACCGCGCGACCGGCATTCGCGCGTACCACGCAGGCATCCACGGCGCTTCGGGAGGGGAGCCGCGCCTCGCGTTCGCCACGATGCGCGAGCGCAGACGCGCCACGTCGTAGCCCTCGATCGCGACGCCCGCCACGAAGCACCCGAGCGCGTGGCAGAGGGCGTCGCGACCGACCAGCGCCGATCCAGTCGCGGGGCCGCCGAGGTCAACCGTCAACCAGGTGTGACCGCCGTCGCACGTGATCCACACGGCGTCGTTGCGCTCGCCGTAGGCCATGCCGCGCAGCGCGTCGGAGAAGGCGATGCGCACCGCACCGCGGGGTAGGGCGAGTTCCTCGCGCGACCGCGGCCCCACGCGCACGAGGGTCTCGCCCGCGACGATGAACAGGGTCCCGTCCGCGACGAACTCGCACACGCCAGGGCGGCAAGGGCCGTCGAGCGGCGAGGTCCACAGTGCGTCGACGCTCCCCGTCGCGAGGTCGACGCGCACGGCGATCGAGCGGGGACCCGCGTCGCCCGTGGCCCACCCCCACGCGTACGACGCGTCGACCGCGGCGATGGCGGAGAGCGGCCTCGAGAGGACGAGGTCTCGCGTGGGAGACGAGACCGTTCCGACACGCAGGAGCGGCGGCTCATCGCGCGCTGTGATGGGCAGCGACACGGCGGCGGCCAGGTCGGCGCGGTAGACCTCGAAGCCCGCGAGGTCGGCGCCGTGGCGCTCTCGCGCGAGCGTGGCGATGGTCGTCGGGGCCTCGCGCCGCCGTCGCTCCCCGGTCGGCGTCACCTCGACGACGACGGACCCCTCCGTGATGAGCACGGTGCCGTCGGGCACGCGCGTGACCGCGCTCGGCAGTACGAACGCGGGGTTGCGCCGTCGGAGGGCCGCGCGCAGTCGATCCTGCAAGGCCACGAGCTCGGACGCCGAGGGCGCGTTCGAGATCAATCCGAGCGCGAGCCTCGGGGCTGGCGGTGCGAGCGTTCCGTCGGGGCGTAACGCGCGCGGATTCGCCTGACCGGGAGCCCTCTCGTAGATGCCGAACTCGTCGACCTGCAACGCCGCGGCGTCGATCGAGGCGCCCGCGTAGCGCCAGGTCTCTCCCCCGTCCGCGGTGGCGTAGAGCTCGCCCGAGACGAGCACCGCGGCGCCGCGCAGCGGGCCCTCGAACACCGCACGCGCGGCGGCGAAGGGAGGCTGCGTGGGTGTGCGTCCGAACAGGCCGCGGCCGTCACTGACGAGCACCGCGCCGCCCGCGTCGACGGTGACGGCGACGCCCCTGCCCGCGAGCGAGTCGGGCGCGTCGAGCGGCGGGAGGACGCGCAGGGGCCCTGCGAAGGTGTCGCTCGCCGCGGCAGCGCCGTCGCGGGAGGCGAACACCCAGCCTCGCTCGGCGTGGACGGCGTGCTCGACGGGGTCGCGGAAGGACTCCTCCGCGAGCGTCACGGCGTCACGCGAGAGCACGGCGCGCAGGCCGCCCCACAGCACGCAGATCGTCCCGTCGGGGGAGCGCTCCACGATTCGCAGCGGCTGCGAGGTGTCGACGAGGTCGACGCGTGCCTGTGGAGGCGCCGCAGTCCCCGTGATGGGGCGAGGAGACGACACGCAGCTCGTCGCGAGCGCCGCGAGCAGGACGCCCGCAGAGCGCGCAGACCCGCACCCTCGTGGAGCGCTCGCGTGGGCCATGGCCGGGACGAGCATAGGGCCTGTCTCCGAGGTCTCCCATCGCGGACGAGGCGAACCACGCCGTGCGACATCGATCCGTGTCATCGCGCTCCGTGACCGCTTCCCACCCCGCGCGTAGGGCGCTCGTGGCCTCACTGCTCCGCGGCGGGCCGATGCATTTTCCACTGGTGCATCTGTCTGAGCCCACCGAATGCGCCTCGAACGAGTCGTGGAAGCGCGGCCGCAGACCCACCGGAAATTGATGAATCTGCCTATTTTATCAGGGGATTCAAAGGTCTCTCGCCGACTGGCAGTGAGCCCCTGATGCATGTGTTTCCGGCTGGGGATAAATGCATCAGGGCCCCTTCGCGGCAGCTATACCGGCATTTTTAAGCCTCTTTCGCCGGATAAATATATCGCCCCCAAAACCGGCAGCGCGTTGCCGTTATCTTGGGAAGTAGGCGCCGCGTTGTTGGGGGGGGGCGCGAACGGTCAGCCCGTCGTGGGGTTGAGGCGTGTTGCGCCTCACGATGCGGAGGTCGAACCACCTCTGCGAGACGCGGACGTCGCAGGAGGATCGGGCGGTGCCTCGGTGGACGAAGGAGGCCCTCCCTCGTCCGGCGTGAGCGAATCGGCGGGCGGGGTTGCCCTACGACGCGGCGGGCGCCCGACACGAACCTCGCGTGATCGCGGCGGCACGAACAGATCGGCTGTGCGCACCGACAGGATCGCCGCGATTCTGGCGAGCGACCTGAGCGTGAGGTTCTCGCGCCCGAGCTCGACCCGGCGCGCATAGATGCTCGACACGCCGAGCCGCTCGGCCAGCCCCTCCTGCGTCAGTCCGAGTTCGCTTCGCAGTTCTGCCACGCGCCGCCCGACGTCGCGCAGCAACTGCCGGGGATCTTCGGGCTCCACGCGGCGGAAGGTCCGTCCCGGGGGCGTTTACGAATAGTGATTGATAAGTTACTGTTATTTGGATGAGGCGACAAGTTCGAGATCGCGGAGCCCACGCTCCCCCGACCGCGCGCGTGACCGAGGAGCGTCGCTCGTGCTGACCGCGGGAACGATCATCGGGCGTGACTTCCGCATCGTCCGCCTGCTCAAGGAGGGCGGCATGGGCGTGGTCTATGTCGCGGAGCAGCTGAGCCTCCGCGAGATGCGCGCCCTCAAGATCATGAAGGGCGCGATCCCCGGGCTCGAGGACGCGGAGCGCCTGAGACGGTACCGTGAGCGCTTCCTCGAGGAGGCGCGCCGCAGCAGCGGCCTGCGCAGCGCGCACGTCGTGAAGGTCGTCGCGTCGGGGCTCGACGAGAGCGCGAACACGCCATGGCTCGCGATGGAGCTGCTCCGCGGTGAGGACCTCGACGCTGCGCTCGAACGCAGGGAGCGTTTCTCGTGGGCCGAGACGCGGCTTCTGTTCGAGCAGGTCGGCCACGGCCTCGCCGCGGCACACGCCGCTGGCGTGCTGCACCTCGACCTCAAGCCCGAGAACCTCTTCGTCGCGGAACCCGAGTCATCGGGGGTTCCTTTCACGATGAAGGTGCTCGACTTCGGCATCGGTCGCGTGCTCGAGGAGCAACGCACGTCCGTCACGGCCACGACCGCCGTCGGTTCGCCGTTGTGGATGTCCCCCGAGCAGGCCCTCAAGCAACGCGTGTCCGCCTCGACGGATCTGTGGGCGCTCGGGCTGATCGCCTACCGGTGCGTGACGGGCCGCCACTACTGGCGCGAGGCAAACAAGACCGCCGCAGAGTTCGCCCCCACGGCGTGGATCCTGGAGCTCATGACCCAGCCCCTCGAGCCTGCTTCTGCACGGGCCAGGGAGCAGGGGGTCGAGGCGCTTCTTCCGCGCGGCTTCGACGCGTGGTTCGCGCGCTGCGTCGCGCGCGATCGAGAGCAGCGTTGGCAGAGCGTCGGCGAGATGCTCGAACACCTCCGAGGGCTCACCTCGGACTCGACGTCATCCGCTGTTCCGATGCCGAGCGGTGCGCCCGCGTACGCCCCAACCCTCGCGTTGGACGAGGCGCCTCCGATGCCTCTCGGGGCGCCGTCCTCGGTCGAGCCGCCCGCGTCGTCATTCGTCGCGAAGACCATCGCGCCGTTCGACACGATCGCTCCTCAGGTGCTCTCCTCGCCGCACGCCGCGTCGAGTCCGCGGAGACTGCTGCTGTCTGTCGCTGTCGCGGCGAGCGTGATTGTGGGCGTCCTCGGCGTGTGGGGCGCGGTGCATCGTACGGCTTCCACTGCCGAGCGAAACGTCTTGCACGCGACCGTCGAGCGAGCACGCCGGGACGCTTCGGTGGCCTCGACCGCCGACGTCGCCTCGGCGATCACGTCGACACGAGACTCCGGGCCGTCGGTCGCCGTGTATTGCCCCGAGGGCATGGTGCTGGTGCCTGGAGGGCGCGTCGTACTGCCCGACGGAAGCGAGGACGCCGCCGTCGGTGTCGTGGACGTGCCGCCGTTCTGCATCACGATGATCGAGGTGTCCGTCGGGGCCTTCCAGCAGTGCGTGAACGCGGGCGGATGCGCCGCTCCGGAGCGAGGGCGCGCTTGTGGTTCGGGCCAACACTCCGGGTTCGATCCGCCGACCCGATGTGTCTCGTGGCAGAGCGCGGCGAACTACTGCTCCTGGTCGGGAACCCGCTTGCCCATCGAGGCCGAGTGGGAGCTCGCCGCGCGGCGCGATGGGCGCACCTACCCGTGGGGCAACGGGAGCCCGAGCGATGATGTCGCCTGGTCGGGCGTGACCACGCGCACGGGCCCGATGGTCGGCACGCTCGCCGTGCTCGATCACACGCCCGAAGACGTGTTCGATCTCGCTGGCAACCTCTCGGAGTGGGTCGCCGACAGATGCCGACTGCTCGAGCCTGGCGACCTCCGATTCGTTCGCGACGAGGGGGCCGACGGTCACATCAATCGCGGCGGCAACTTCTACACGACCGTCGCGGGAGAGCTCACTCGCCGCGGGTGCCTCGACCCTGCGGGAGCTGCCAACTGGGTCGGCTTCCGATGCGTCACGCAGCCTCACGAACGAGCTGCATTGCCAACGACCGGAGACGGTCACGACGCCGACGCGACGGTCTCGGACTGAGGTCGCCGCGGGCCTCGCCCACCACCTGGAAGGACGACGAATGAACCTCCACATGCAGATCACGATCTCTCGCCGCGCGCGTTCCCTCTCGCTGATCATCCTCGCTGCGGTGGCGCTGATCACCGTGACGAGTCTGAGGATCTCGCGACCGTTCGCGCAGCCGGTCGCGAACTTCTCGGGCGAGCTCCGCGGGCTGGGTCGCAAGTGTCTGGACGTGCGAGGCCCGAGCACGAGCAACGGCACGCCAGTCCAGCTCTGGGACTGCGTGGGTGTGCCGCAGCAGCGGTGGACGCTCACGTCTCGCGGCGAGGTTCGGGGGCTGGGTGGCAAATGCCTCGACGTACGCGGGCCGAGTACCGACAACGGCACGCCGGTCCAGCTCTGGGACTGTGTGAGCGTTCCTCAGCAGCGGTGGACGCTGACGCCCGCCGGAGAGCTGCGCGGCCTGGGTGGAAAGTGCCTCGACGTGCGCGGTCCGAGCACCAACAACGGCACGCCGGTCCAGCTCTGGGACTGTGTCGGAGTTCCTCAACAGCATTGGGTCCTGATCGGCCGGTCCGCGGGCGGTTCTTGAGCTGGACTGCCGTCGCCCGCGCGTGATGCGGTTTTCGGCTTGTCTGCTCCGACTGTTTGACCCTGACAAGTCGAACAAGACTTGCCATCTGTAAATCAATATTCTAAATATATTCGTTAGATGACTCCTCGAGAGCCTACGATCCTCCTCGCCCCGATAGGGTTGCACCGCACGCAGATCGAGGCGGCCGAGGCGACGGCGCGCGACATGGAGCGCCAGAACCCTGCCGTGCCGCATGTCTCGAGATCCTGGGCGCTGCGTGAGCTCATCATCTGGGGGTGCTCGGCGCTCGAGGAGGCACTCGCAGCGCGGAGTCTCACCGCACTCCGCGCTCCCAATCCCGCGCGAGGAGCGCCCAAGCGAACGAGGGGAACGACCGCGACTCCGACGACAGACCCCGAGGAATTTCAGATGGTCCCACCGACCAGGGTGCCCCGGACTCTCGTCGTGCGTCTGCGATCTCTCGTCGCGCGAGTGAGCAGGGCGACCGGGGTTCGTGTCACGGCGGCCACCGTCGTACGCGAGGTTCTGCTCGTCGGGCATGAGGCCCGAGAACGCGCGCGTGCCGAGGCAGAGCGAGTCGCCCGTGAACAGCGCGAACTACTTCGGGCGAGTGGCTTCTTCGATACGTCGTTGGTCCGCGTGGTGGGTGTCGCCGTCGTCATGCCGTACACGCCACCGGGGCGAAGGTCTGACACCTCGGGCGCAGACTCGGAGTGGACGGGGCCACGGACGCTCAAACCGCTCGCGAAGAACGATGCGCCGGAGGGAGGCGCGAAGAAGTACTTGAGGACGGCGATAAGGAAGGCTTCCCGCCCGCACAAGAAGGCCGTGAAAACTGCGGCGGGGCGCGCGCGCACGCCGCGGCGAAGGAGGGCCTCGTCGAGCGCTCAAGGAGTGAGCGGCAGTACAGATGATGAGCCAGGCCGCCCTCGGAAGGCCTCCACAATCGTTCGGATCCGTGTGCCGCCCGAGTGCCCCGTCGGAGCGTGCCGATGAGCGCGGGGGCGGTGCACTCTCCGTTCGAGGAGGCGATGCGGACGATGCTGCGTGAGATCATCCACGAAGAGGTCCGCGCGGCCGTGCGGGAGTGCCTCGCAGGCGTGCTCGCGGAATGCTCGGCGCAGAGCGCGAGGTCGACGCAGGTCTCCTCCCTCCGCGAGTACCTGACCGTGCGCGACGTGGCTCGCGAGCTCCAGATCACCGAGCCCACGGTGCGGGAATGGATCCACGGCGGGGTGCTGCGCGCCACGCGCCTTGGTGGTGCGGGCGCGAAGCGAGCGATGCGCATCGCACGCCCAGAGTTCGAGCGCTTCAAGAATCGGCTCGAGCTGGACGGGGGCAGGGAGCGTGACCTCGAGCATCTCGCCGAGGACATCGTCCGAAGTACGCGCGCCAAGGTCGCGCGCAGATAGTCACAGGAGGACAGACATCATGGGATGCGTGTACGCGCGGCGCACCACGCTGTGGATCCGCTTCAAGGGCACCGATGGGAAGTGGACCCAGTCGAAGACCGACTTCTACGTCGGCCAGGAGAAGCAGGCCCGCAAGCTCCTCGAACGGGTCGAGGTAAAGATCACCG
>JBPOHC010001038.1:0-20974 GCA_052035985.1 Myxococcota bacterium
AGCGCGCGGTCGGTCTCGCGCAGACACTCGATCGCGTCAGGACCCGCCGCGACGAGAGGCGCTTCGACAGGCTCCGCTGCGCGAGGCGCTTCGAGCACGGGCGCCGCGGTGATGGCGGTGGACTCCACCTCGCGTGACGGCGTGACGGGCGCGACGGGCGACGCCGTGTCGACGCGACGCGCGAGGGCGGGACGCGCGATGGGCGGCGTACGGCGAGCTTCGGTCGCGCCCGGCGTGGCGATCGATGCGGGCTCGCCCGGCGCAGCGGGCGCGATCACGGCGACGGCGCGCGGAGGCTGCGAGACGGTGACGCGCGGCGCGGAGACGACGTCGTGGCGTCGCGGGGTTGTGGCGTGTCGCGGCGAAGGAGCCTCGCGGCGAGACCTCGCGGTGATGGCCGCTGTGGTCGAGAGCGCGGCGACGGCGGCGCACACGGCGATGCCTTTGCTTGTCGCGAGGGAGGCGAGCGACCACGAGAGCTTCGTGGCGGTCTCGGCCTTCACGACGGTGAGCGTCGTCGTGGCGGCTTCGGACGCTTTCGCTGCGCCGACGCCCACGCCCGCGGCGGTGCCCGTGGCGACCGCGATCTGGGCGGCGATGTTCGCGCGGAGCCGTCGGCGGTCTGCGCGGTCGAGGTGGTCGTGGGCGCGCGCGCTGTCGAGCAGGCGTCGCGCGTCGGGGGAGAGGTCGGTCATCGCGGCGTCCTCCGGGTGCGGGCGAGGGCGGCTTCGAAGTCGGCGCGCGCGAGCCGGATGCGCGTGTAGACGGTGTTGAGGTTGACGTCGAGCGCGGCGGCGATCTCGGGCGCGGTCATCTGCTCGCACTCGGCGAGGATGAACACCGCGCGGCGCTCCTCGGGGAGCGAGCGCACGATGCGGTCGACGAGGGCGATCTCTTCGGCGTGCGAGAGCGAGCGCTCGGGGTCGTTGCGGCCGTCGGCCACCTCGTCGCCGAGGAGGTCGTGGCCGCTCCTCCGCTCGCGCCGCGCGTGCTCGCGGGAGACGTTCTGCACGACGCGAAAGAGCCACGCGCGCGGGGGAACGCTCGCGTCGAGGTCCGCGAGGCGACGGTGGACGACGACGAAGGCGTCTTGCACGACGTCGTCGAGGAGCCACGCGGGGACGCCCATCCTCCGCGCGACGCGCCAGGCGAAGTCGACGTGGGCCTCGTAGAAGTCGTCGAAGTCGAGGGCCGCGCGCTCCGCTCGCGCCGCGCCCTCGGGGGGCGGCTGCGCGTGGAGCGTCAGGGCTGCCCCTGTCACGTCGATGCTCATGCCCGACGATTGACGATCCGCGTCGGCTTCCGTCTCGAAATCGACGGTGGAAGATCTCCTCGCGCGACGCGCGGCGGAGGCCGCTTCTCCCTGTGCTGGGCGCGCTTCCTCGCGTGCCTCTCTCGTGGGGTGAACCCTGGGCGCGTTACCGAGCGTCACCGCCAGCCTCGACGCGGATCTGCCCCTTCGTCGACTGCCTCGCGGGCTTGACGTACCCTCCGCCGCCGCTCGACCCGCCGGGTCGTACCGCCACACCCCCTTCAGGATCTCGCACGATGACCAGAAGCCCGCTGCTCCTCCTTTGCGCCGCTGCGTTCGCGGCCTGCGCCACGCCGCAAGCCGACTACGTCCCAGCCGAAGACGCCGCTGCTGACGCGCCCGCCGACAGCACCGACGCGACGCCCCCGAGCGACACCGCCGATGAGACCGCCACCGACGTCCCCGTGACGCCCGATGTCCCCGTGACGCCCGATGTCCCCGTCACGCCCGATGTCCCCGTCACGCCCGATGTCCCCGTCACGCCCGATGTCCCCGTGATGGACGTCCCTGTCACGCCCGATGTCCCTGTCACGCCCGATGTCCCCGTCACGCCCGATGTTCCCGTCACGCCCGACGTGCCCGTGATGGACGTCCCCGTGACGCCCGACGTGCCCGTGACGCCCGATGTCCCCGTCACGCCCGACGTGCCCGTCACGCCCGACGTGCCCGTGTCGACGTGCACCACGGGGCTCACCTCGTGCGGCGGACTCTGCGTCGATACGCGCAGCGACGCGCGTCACTGCGGCACCTGCGCGACGGCCTGCTCGGCCACGCAGGTGTGCGCCGCGGGGTCGTGTCAGAACCGCGTGTCGAGCGTCGTGCTCTCGGAGCTGCGCGCGCAGTCGGCCGCGTACATCGAGCTCTACAACGGCGGCAACACCGCGGTCGACCTGCTCAACTATCAGCTCCAGTGGGCCGCGGATACGAGCGCCACGGGCTCCGTCATGCTGCCCACGTACTCGCTCCCCGCGGGCGCCTTCGTGGTGCTCACCACGGGCTCGGGAACGGCTCCCGCCAACACCCTCTTCGTCTCGTCGATCCCGCTCTGGACGACGCAGATCGCCGTGCGACTCCTCACGCCGAGCGGCGTCGGGCAGGACTTCGTGCGCACCGGCATGTCGACGGTCACCGCGCCCGCGGGCACCGCGTGGGTCGGCGTCAACGCGCCCAACCCCGCGCGCGACCTCAACCAGTCGCTCGTGCGCAACGTGTACACGCGCGACACCGACACGGCCGCCGACTGGTCGCTCCAGACGCTCTCGTCGCCCGGTGACTACTGCGCCCGTCGCGGACTCTGCGGCGCCGGATGCGTCGACCAGGACAACGACCGAACCAACTGCGGCGCGTGCGGCGTGACGTGCCGCGCGACCGAGATCTGCCGCGGCGGCGCCTGCGCCATGAGCGCGGGGAGCCTCTGGATCAGCGAGTATCGCCGCTCTCCGCGCGCTGGCGTCGAGATCCACAACCCCACCGCGACGCCCATCAGCATTCGCAACTACCGCATCGAGGTTCGCTCGGGCGGACGCACGACGCTCAACCTCTTTCTCCCCGACCGCACGCTCGCGCCGGGCGCGTACCTCGGCGTCTACGACGGCACCGGCGTCGAAGACGCGACCACGATCTACACGGGCTCTTCCACAGGGAGCTTCGCCGCGAGCTCGTCGATCGCGCTCTACGACGCGGGCACGACGGCGCTCGACTTCGTTCCCTTCGCGAGCGCGCCCTCGACGGCGCCCACGGGGACGAGCTGGTTCGGCGCCACCGTGGCCGACCCCGACGCCGACGCGAACGTCTCCGCGCGACGCAACCTCGCGGCCTTCGACACCGACTCCGCCGCCGACTGGACCGTCGGAGCCTCTCCCGCGACGCTCGGCTTCGCGTGTCAGCCGGGCCTCGCCCTCTGCGGCGCGCGCTGCGCCGACACCAACGTCGACCCCACGAACTGCGGCGCCTGCGGACGCGCGTGCACCGCCAACCAGACGTGCATCCGCGGCACCTGCCGCAGCTCCGATCGCGTGCTCATCGCGAAGCTCCGTAACAACGGCGCCGAGCAGTTCGAACTGCACAACGGCACCGCGTCGGCGGTCAACGTGGGCGGTTGGGTCGTGACGTGGGTCGGCGACGGCGGAAGCGACGCGTACACCATCCCCGCGGGCACCATGCTCGCCCCCAACGGCTACCTCGTGCTCATCGAGGGAACGGGCACCTCCACCGCGACGCGGCTCTACACGGGCCGCACCGTCGCGTGGACGACCTTCATCGCCGTGAGCCTCACGAACGGAACCACGGGCGTCGACTTCGTGCGCACGTCCACGTCGCCCACGGTCCCTCCGTCGGGCACGGCGTGGAGCGGCGCGGGCGCGACGAACCCGAGCGACACGGTCGACGAGGTGCTCCTTCGCGACGTGTACACCGTCGACACCGACAGCGCCGCGGACTGGCGCGTCGTGTCCGCTGCGCCCGAGGGCGGCCTCTGCGGCGCTCGCTCGGTCTGCGCCGCGGCCTGCGTCGACCTCGCGATCGACGCGCGGAACTGCGGCGCCTGCGGCAACCTCTGCGGCGTCGGAAACCGCTGCGTCGGCGGTCGCTGCTTCGAAGGCGGAACGCCGCCCGTCCGCGACGGCGACGCGCACCTCGTCGGCGGAACGGGCCCCGACAACGGCGTCCTCGAGGTGTACTACTCGGGCTCGTGGCGCCCCGTCTGCGACGACAGCCTCACGGGCGTCGCCACGGTGGTCTGCCGTCAGCTCGGTTACTCCGGCGGCACCGCGATGTGCTGCGCCACGGGCCGCAGCGACTTCATCCTCGACGACGTGTCGTGCACGGGCGCCGAGGCCAACCTCTTCGCCTGCTCCCACTTGCCTCTCGGTTCGCACAACTGCGGGTCCACCGAAAACACCCGCATCGCCTGCACGCGCTGAATCTCAGCCTCGCCTCTCGAATGGAGCTGTCATGAAGACCCGCATCACCGAGCTGTTTGGCATCGAGCACCCCATCATCCAGGGCGGAATGCACTACGTCGGACTCGCGCCGCTCGCGTCGGCCGTCTCCAACGCCGGAGGGCTCGGCATCATCACCGCGCTCACGCTCAAGACCCCGGAGCTTCTCGCGCGCGAGATCGCCCGCTGCCGCGAGATGACCGACAAGCCCTTCGGCGTGAACGTCACCTTCCTCCCGACCTTCGCGACGCCGCCGTACCCCGAGTACTTCGCGGCCATCGTCGAGGGCGGCGTGAAGATCATCGAGACCGCGGGGCGCAACCCCGAGCCCTTCATGGGCGCGATCAAAGCTTCGGGGATGAAGGTCATCCACAAGTGCACCTCGGTCCGTCACGCCCGCAAGGCGCAGGACATCGGCTGCGACGCCGTCAGCGTCGACGGCTTCGAGTGCGGCGGTCACCCCGGCGAAGATGATGTCCCCAACTTCATCCTGCTCCCGCGCGCCGCCGAGGAGCTCACGATCCCCTTCGTGGCCTCGGGCGGAATGGCCGACGGCCGCAGCCTCGTCGCCGCGCTCGCCCTCGGCGCCGAGGGCATCAACATGGGGACGCGCTTCATCGCCACGAAGGAGGCCCCCGTGCACGAGAACGTCAAGCAGGCCATCGTGGCCGCGAGCGAGCTCGACACGCGGCTCATCATGCGCTCGCTGCGCAACACCGAGCGCGTGATGATGAACGAGGGCGTGCGTCAGGTGATCGAGATCGAGCGCGAGAAGGGCGCCGCGCTCACCATCGGAGACATCTACGAGAAGGTCGCGGGCGTGTACCCCAAGGTGATGACCGAGGGCGACATGCAGGCCGGCGCGTGGAGCTGCGGCATGGTCGCGGGGCTCATCCACGACGTGCCCACCGTGAAGGAGCTCGTCGACCGCATCATGGGTCAGGCCGACGAGATCATCCGCGCGCGCCTCGCGGGAATGTCTCGCGCGTGATCGCTCAGGGCGTGAGCGCGAAGCAGTAGAACGCGCCGTATCCGCCGCCCGATCCCACCGTCGGAACGCTGGGGTCGGGCCCTCCGTTCTCGACGATCTGAACGCCGGGCGCGCAGCCCGCTTCGTCCATCGCAGAGAGCCAGTGCGTACCGTTCGAGCCTCCGCGGCCGCCCGACGCGCGCGGCCACGAGAGCCCGACGCGGGGCGCTCCCTCCGTCGAGGTGTCACCGCGCGCGCTCGTCCAGTCGAGGCAGGTCGATGCGCTCCCCGCGAGGCGACCGAGCGTGTCGGAGCCCGTGAGGATGTGATGATTGTCGACCTCGCCCGCCGAGGGATCGGGCGTGTGGTTGGGCACGCCGTCCTCGTTGGGCAGGTCGTTGACGATCGCGGGGTTCGCGTTCGCGGGGCGCGCGTTGAGGAGGTCGGCGCGCGTCATGGCGACGACGCGTCCGAGGCGGTCGTACCAGGGACCATCACCGATGCGATCGATCGCGTTCACGGGGAGCCCGCTGCCACCATTGCTCACGCTGAGAAACGCGCGCCACCGCTTCGCGCTCGCCCCGGGCATGGAGCGCTCCGCGATGAGCCCGCAGAGCTTGTCTGCGCCGCGCAATCCCGCGCCGACGCCCGTCTCGCCGTAGCGCAGATCGCCACCGAAGCCCTGCGTGCACCCCGACAGCGCGAGGAGCGCGCGCTGGCTCGTGACGAAGAAGCTGAAGGGCGCGAGCGCGCCCGCGTCGGTCACCGAGGGAAGCTCCAGATACCCCGCGTCGGCGCAGTGCTGCGCAGGGACCGAGGTGGACCCCAAGCAAGCGGTGACGAGGGCGAAGAGGGCGAGGAGAGGGGCGCGCATCACGGAATGGTAGGCGCGAGGGGCGCAGCACCTTCACGCGATTCGCGAGGGGGAGCAGAGCTGAACGGTCCTCTCTTGCGATACACTCGCCGCCATGAACGCCCTCGATCTGGCCGTTCTGGGGCTGCTCGCGGTCACGGTCGTCGCCGTGCTCGCGAAGCGATCGACGACGCGCGCCACGACCGACGCGCCGCCCGTCACGCCACCGCCGCAGAGTCCTTTTCGCGAGCCCGCGCCGTTGTTCCCGGAGCCGCCGCCGCGGGATGAAGCGCCGGTGGTGACGCCAGCGCCGCCCACCCCCGGGTCGATGTTGGCGACCACGCTCGCGGTCTTCGCCTACATCGTGGTGATCGGGGTCGGCCTCCTGGCGATCTTCCTCTCCGTGGCGATGATGAACATCCCCACGTGCTCCATCCCTCCCGCCGGTCAGGCGTCGTGCCCGCCAGACAGCAGCGCGGGGTTCACGGGAGCGCTGGTGCCGCTCGTCGGGTTGTGGCTCCTCGTCGGGGGCATCGGCTACGCGGTCTTCTCGATGGCTTCCAAGGCGCTCCGGACGCGCTCCCCTAGGTTGGCCGCCGGGGCTCTCGCGCTCGCGGTCCTCGGGCTCGTGGGGGGCCTCGGGGCCGTGCTCTTCCTCGCGCTCGTGCTGGCTAGCCGGTAGCGCCCTGAGGGCCCCGGCACCCGTGTGCGAGCGTGCGCGCATGGGCTACGCGGACCTGAAGAACGCCGCGACCCTCAGGGACGCAGCACCACCGTCGTCACGCTGCGCGCGGGCATGGTCACGCGGAACGCGTTGGTGGCCGCGGCCGTGAGGTCTGCGCCGCGGCGCGGTGAGGCGGCGTCGGCGGTGAGCGTCCACGTCTCGCCGCGCGTGTAGCGACGCGCGTCGGTGACCGCGAGCGAGGCCGTGGTGGCGCTGCGATCGCGGTTCACGAGCACGAGCACCATGCGGCTCGATCCGCTCGCGTCGACGCTCGCGTACACGGCCGCGCGCGCGTCGGCGTCGACGGTGGCCGCGAGCGACGTGTCGCCGAACGCGCCGCCCGCGCCGTCGAAATCGCGGTACATCGCCATCGCCGCGTAGACGAAGCGGTCGTCGGTCATCCCCGTGTGCCACACGGCCGCCGCGAAGATCCCCTCGCGGCCGAAGACGCCGAGCGCGTCGGCCTCGGCGACGCCGCCCGAGATGTCCGCGCCGCCGCCGTAGTAGTACTCGGTGAGCGCGAGGCGCGTGCCCGGCCAGTGCGCGTCGATCTTCGCGCGCATCCGAGGGAGCAGCGCGATGGGGCCGCTGGTGCTCCACATCGAGATCCAGCTCGTCTCGGTGTAGCGGCTGTCCCAGAGCGAGCGCGGGGCCTGCACGCGCGCGTCGGCGAGCGCCGTCGAGGCGCCGTCGTCGGTGACACGCACGCCGCCGCCCTGCGCCTCGGGGTACCAGTGCAGGTCGAGCACGTCGACGAGGCGTCGCCCCGCGCGCTCCGAGGCCGCGCGCACGCCGTCGAGGTAGGTGTCGAGAAAGTCGCGTCCCATCGCGTCGGGCGCGTCTTGCAGGTTCACGAAGCCCTGCCACCCGTAGCTCACGGGACCGAAGACGAGCGCGGCGGGCGAGGCGTCCTTCACGGCGGCGGCGAGCTCCGTCGTGCGCGTGAGGAGCTCGGCGTAGGTGAGGCGCGCGGGGTGGATCTCGGCGTGCGTCGACGACCAGAGGTCGGGCTCGTTGTCGAGCGCGTAGAAGACCTCGCGCGCGCCGCGCGACGCCGCGGGGTACGTCGCGTCGACCCAGTGCACGAACTCGTCTTGATAGACCGCGTCGTCGGTGAGCGAGGGCGTGAGGGCGAAGGGCGCTCCCTTGCGCGCGACGCTGCGTCGAAAGCGCGCGGTGAGGTAGCTCGCGCCGCTGCCGCGCACGTCGCCGCCGCCGCGCGTGTCGGCCGCGACGTAGCCCGCCATGGGGAGCGTGAGGATGATCGACGCGTCGTGGGCGGCGGCGCTGTCGACTGCGCGGCGCGCGACCTCGCCGGGGCGGTCGCAGCCCGCGTTCGAGCAGAGGTAGTTGTCGTTCTGAAACAGGTAGTCGTTGCCCGCGTTGGAGGCGTTGGTCTCCCAGTTCCACGCGGTCATGCGGTTGCCGCCGGAGCGGACGAAGGTGACGCCGCGAGCGCGCGTCCAGTCGGGCGAGTTCCAGCCGTAGATGTAGCGAGAGATGGGGTGCCGCGGGAGGTCGCCGCGCACGACCATGCGCACGTCGGCCGCGCCGGGATCGCCGGGCGTCACCCACGAGACAGGCCCCGTGTCGGTCGGGGGTGCGTCACTCGCGGCGTCGGCGGAGACATCGCGCGCCACGTCGGTGACGGTGACATCGCGCGCCACGTCGGCGACGGTGACATCGGCGACGTCCGCGAGCGTGTCGACGGAAACGTCTGCGAGCGCGTCGACGACGACATCGGAGGGCGTGTCGCGCGCAACATCGGAGGACGCGTCGGTCTCAACGTCGGGTGTGGCGTCGGCGACGTCGCTCGCTGGCGAGGCGCAGCGCGCGAGCGAGAGCAGCGAGAGCGTGAGCAGCGGGAGCGGTGTGAAGCGGCGCATGGCGTCGATGATGCTCCCGCGCGGCGTCGTCAGGGAGCGCGAAAATCGCGTCGGCTACCGCGCGTAACGGAGCTGCACGAGGCCCGACGGAAAGCTCTTCGCGTCGATGAGCCGGAGGTCGGTCTCGGGCAGACCTCGCACGAAGAGCGGCCTCCCCGAGCCGAGGAGCACGGGCACGAGCGAGAGCGTGAGCTCGTCGATGAGCCCCTCGGCGAGGCCCTCACGGATGGTCTCTCCGCCGTCGATGTACACGCGCTTCACCCCTTCGGCGCCGAGCTTTTCGAAGAGCGGCGCGAGGGCGCCGTGGTGCGTCTCCTCGCCGTGCGTCGCGGTGACGGGGCGGTGCGTGAGCACGACGACGCGCTTGCCCTCGTAGGGCCACGCGTCGAAGCCGAGCACCGTGTCGTAGGTGGCCCTCCCAACAACGAGCGCGTCGACGGAGGCCATGAACGCGGCGTAGCCGAAGTCCTCCGCGGGGTCCCGTTGGACGCGCGCGAGCCAGTCGATCGAGCCGTCGTCTCGGGCGATGAACTGGTCGACGCTCGTTGCGATGAAGACAGCGACGTGGGGACGCTTCATGGCGTCGGCGACGGTAACGCATCGAGGCGCCGACGTCGCTACGGAGAGCCGCGGCGACCTCGGAGCGTGCGCGCAGCCGACCACCCGAAATGCGCTGCGGTGCACGCGTTGCGAAGGCCCGGCGCGCGCGGCGCGAGAACAGCGCACTCGATCCCCCCTGTTCGCGTGGCACGAGACGTGGTCAATCTCTACGCGTGTCGGAGCCGCAAAACGAGCTGCAGTTTGACCCCGGCGCGATCTTCGGCGCCTACGAGATCGTCCGGAAGATCGGCGAGGGGTCCTTCGGCGTGGTCTACGAGGCGCTGCGGCTGCCGCTGCGCAAGCGCGTCGCGCTGAAGCTCTTGAAGCCCTCGGTGACGCTCCACCCCGAGACGATCGCGCGGTTCTTTCGTGAGGCCGAGGCGGCGGCGCAGATCCAGCACCCGAACATCGTCGAGGTGTTCGACTGCGGCGAGCACGAGGGCACACCCTTCATGGCGATGGAGTGCCTCGACGGCGAGGCGCTCGATCACAGGCTCAAGCGCCTGAAGCGCCTGACCACGCGCGAGGCCGTCGACACGCTCGTGCCCATCGTGTCGGCCGTCGCCGCGGTGCACGCGCGGGGGATCATCCACCGCGACCTCAAGCCCGGGAACATCTTCATCGCTCACAGCGCGCGCGGCGAGACGCCGAAGCTCCTCGATTTCGGCATCGCGAAGGTGCGCGAGGCGACCGTCGAGCTCACGCGCACGGCCTCGGTGCTCGGGACGCCGCTCTACATGTCGCCCGAGCAGATGCGCGAGTCGAAGCACGTCGACGCGCGCTGCGACATCTGGTCGCTGGGCGTGATCCTCTTCGAGTGCCTCGCGGGCCGGAGACCCTTCACCGGGACGAGCATCCTGGCGCTCATCGAGTCGGTCACGCGCGCCCCCATCCCGAGCGTTCGCGACCTCAACCCCGCCGTGCCCGAGGAGCTCGACGCGCTCCTGCGGCGCATGCTCGAGCGCGACCTCGACCGCCGCATCGAAGACGCGCGCGAGCTCGGCGCGGCGCTCCTCCCGCACGCCAGCGAGCGCGTGCGCCTCGACTTCGCAGAGGAGTTCGGCGCCCTCACGCCCACGGTCGTCGACACGCAGCCGAGGCCGTCGCAAGACCCCGCGCCGGCCGCGACGGGCGGCACGCTCAACCTCTCGGCGAAGGCCGTCACCGTCGACGTCGAAGCGCCGCCCCGACGCGGCGTCAGCATCGTCGCCATCGCCTCGGTCTCGGCGCTCATCAGCGCGCTCGCCGTGGGCGTCTCGGTCTGGCAGTCCAGAGCGCACGTCGGTCCCGCGGTCACGGAGCACGTCGCGGCGCCGCCGCCCCCCGTCAGCGCGCCGCCACCCGACGCCGCGCCTGCGGACGCGCTGACGCTCGACGCCGTGGCGTCTGCGGACGCGTCCGCGCTCGACGCCGACGCACCTGCGGACGCGCCGACGCTCGACGCCGACCGCGTCGACGCGCGAGACGCCTCGACCGACGCGCGCGACGCGGCGACACCCCGCGACGCTGCTTCGAGGGGCGCGACTCGCGCGAGGCCGGGCGCGGCCCGTTGAGGACGGCTCGCGCGTCGACGGGTCACTCGCTGTGCATCGCGCCGACCCAGGTCGTGAACGCGGTGAGCTGCGCGTTGTACGCCTGACGCTGGCACTGACCGCTGGTCACGGCCTGGCCGCGGGCCCGCGCGACGGCGCAGATCCCGTTGGCGAGCGCGGTCATGTGGGCCTCGGCGCTGCGGCGGTAGTTGCCCACGCGCGGGAGCGAGCGCGGGTCTCGCGCGGCGAGGCGGGCCACCACGTCACGCATCGCGACGTCGCGCTCGCGGGCGTCGCTCGTGAAGCCGAGGAGCGACTCGGTGAGGGCCTCGCGCGCGTCGATCTCGACGGCGACCCACGTCGTCGCGTCGTCGGGCCGCGGGAACTCTCGGAACAGCGCCCGGCTCATCGCCTCGCTCGCCGCGAGCACGCCGCGCCTCGCCGCGGGGGGCAGCGCGCCTTCGAGCGCCTCGGCCGCGCAGCGCGCCTTGAAGGGCGCCATGAGCCGGTCGCGCGTCGAGCCGTAGGCCGGACCGAAGGCGCGTCGCGCGGCCTCACCGTCCCATTCGAAGACCACGCAGGGGAGGCTCGCCACGAGGTCATTCGAAGCGCTGCCCGTCGCCTCCGTGAGCTCTCGCGCGAGGTACAGCGCCCGCGCGCCCGGGGCGTGAACCTCCGACGGCGTGAGCGCCGAGGTCACCCCCGCGCGGTCGAGCTCCGAGAGCATCGCCTCGGCCGTCGCGTCGTCTCCCTCGTGGTGCGCGAGGTACGCGGCCCACGCGCGCGCCGCGGGAGCGTTCGAAGTGCGCAACGCTTCGAACGCATCACGCGGCGACCGCGCCACCGTCGGGAGCACGCGCTCCAGCAACGGGCGAGACGCCTCGAGGCAGCGCGCGCGATCGTCGGTGCAGAGCGGCGCGGCCGCTGCGCTCGTCGCAGCGGTCACAGCCGTGGCACGCGTCTCCTCCGTGGCAGTCGTCATCGCGGCGGGCGCATCGAGCACCGCGGTCACGGGTGAGGGGGCTGTGGTGGCGGGTGCCACGGCAGGTGCGGGCGTCTGGACACCGCCGCACGCCGCGAGGCTCGTGAGCGCGGCGAACACCGCGCCTCGGAGTCCACGAAAACACTGGGAAACATGATGTTCTGAGGGCCTGCTCATGCACGGCGTGAGTGCAGCCCCGGTGCCAGCCGGGCGCGCGTCTGCGACGGAGTGTCGGCGCCTCGCACGGGGATGCGCGGCCGCGTTGTGCGGTCTCGATCGCGCTGGTCTCCGAGGCGTCGCGTGGAATACGGTCGCCGCATCGGCGGCGCGTAGAGACCGACGGAGCGAGCGATGCGACCTGACGACCCAGACTCCACGGCAGCGCGCGCTTCGCGAGGGGGCGTCGATCCGCGCGATGCGCCGTCGCCCGAGGCGCTCCTCGTCGTCGACCTCGACGCGAGGGTCGTGAGCGCGAACGAGGCCGCGTGCAGCGCCCTCGGATACTCGAGCGACGCGCTCACGCGCATGGGCCTCGCCGACCTCGACGCGACGCTCCGACCTGCCTCGTGGGCAGAGCGCGTCGCTGCGCTGCGACGTCACGGGGCGCTCACCTTCGAAGCGCAACTGCGCACGGGCGCGGGGGCCTCCCTCGGGGTGACGCTCACGGCCGCCTGGGTGGCGCTCGGCGCTGAGGTCCGCGTTCCGATCACGATGCGCGCGCGCGCGTCGGGCTACGAGGCCGAGGTGACCGCCGCGCGCAACCAGCTCGCCGCGACGCTCGCCGCGATCCCCGACCTGCTCTTCGAAGTCGACCTCGACGGCCGCTACCTCGCCTGTCACGCGCCGAGGAGCGCGCTGCTGGCCGCGCCCCAGGGCGACCTCCTCGGCCGCACGATCCCCGAGGTGCTCTCGCCCGCGGCCGCTGAGGTGTGCATGAGCGCGCTGCGCGAGGCGCACGACCGGGGCGACTCGCTCGGCAAGCAGTTCGAACTGGCGCTCGAGCACGGGCGGGCGTGGTTCGAACTCTCGGTGTCGCGCAAGGCCGTGGCGCCCGGTGAGGCCCCGCGCTTCATCGCGCTCTCGCGCGACATCACCGAGCGCAAGCGCGCCGAGGAGGCGCTGCGAGAGAGCGAGGTGCAGCTCCGCTCGATCCTGGGGTCGACGGTCGACGGGATCCTCGCGGTCGACCGCGGGGGCAAGGTCGTGCGCACCAACCGCCGCTTCGCGGAGCTGTGGCGCATCCCGCCGTCGATCCTCGAACGCCGCGACGATGAGGCGCTCTTGCGCTTCGTGGTCGATCAGCTCGCGGACCCCGAGGCGTTCCTCCGCAAGGTCGAGTCGCTCTACCAGTCCGACGAGGAGCTCACCGACACGGTGCGCTTCGCCGACGGGCGGCTCTTCGAACGCTTCACCGCGCCGCTGCTGCTCGACGGCGCGAACCTGGGCCGCGTGTGGTCGTTCCGCGACGTGACCGCCCGCGACGAGGCCGAGTCGGCCCTGCGCGCGTCGAGGAACCTCCTCCAGAGCATCATCGACACGGCGCCCGTGCGGGTCTTCTGGAAGGACCGCGACCTGCGCTACCTCGGCTGCAACCCCGCCTTCGCCGCCGACGCGGGCTTCGCCTCGCCCGACGACCTCATCGGCCTCAACGACTTCGACCTCCCGTGGAAGGACTGCGCCGACGCGAACCGCGCCGTCGACCGCGAGGTCATCGCCACGGGCGCGCCGCGGCTCTCGTACGACGAGATCCAGCGCAACGTCGTCGGCGAGCGCTGGCTCCGCAAGTCGAAGGTCCCCCTGCGCGGCTCTGGCGGCGAGGCGCTCGGCGTCCTCGGGATCTACGAAGACATCACCGAGCGCAGGCGCGTCGAGCTGCGCCTCGGCCTGGCCGTCGAGGTCACGCGCGTGCTCCTCTGGGAGCTCGACCTCGTCACCGGGCACTTCACGTATGACCGCTCGATGTTCGAGGCCCTCGGGCTCGGCGACCTGGTGTTCGCCGACAGCCTCGAAGGCTGGTTCGGCGCCGTGCACCCCGACGACCTCCCCGCGCTGCAACACGCGTTCGAACTCGCGCTGCGCCCCGGCCATCCGGTCTTCGACCTCGAGTACCGCATGCGCGACGCGCGCGGCGGGGTGCAGTGGATCCACAGCCGCGGACGCGTCGTGCGCCACGACGCCGGGGGCGCTCCGGTGGCCGCCGTCGGGTCGTCGACGAACATCACCGCGCGCAAGGCGACGGAGGTCGCCCACGTGGCCGCGCGCGTCGCGGCCGAGGCTGCGAACAGGGCCAAGAGCGAGTTCCTCGCCAACATGAGCCACGAGATCCGAACGCCGCTCAACGGCGTCCTCGGCAACATCCAGCTCCTCGAGATGACCGCGCTCGACGCCGAGCAGCGGGAGTACGTCTCCGCGGTCACCACCTCGGGGCGCAACCTCCTCTCGCTCATCAACGACATCCTCGACCTCTCGAAGATCGAGGCCGACAAGCTCGTGCTTGATGCTTCGCCCTTCAGCCTCCGCGCGTGCGTCGACGGCGCGGTGGCGATGCAGCGCGCGCGGGCCGGCGAGAAGGGCCTCACGCTCACCGCCATCGTGCCCGACGAGATCCCCGGGGCGCTCCTCGGCGACGAGCTGCGCATCCGGCAGATCCTCCTGAACCTCGTGGGCAACGCGGTGAAGTTCACGCACGCGGGCGCGGTCACCGTCTCCGTCGCGGTGCGCGAGCGCGTGGGCGACGCCGTGCGCGTCGAGGTCAGCGTGGCCGACACGGGCATCGGCATCGCACCCGCCCTCCTGGCCGACATCTTCAAGCCCTTCGTGCAGGCCGACAGCTCGATCACGCGGCGCTACGGCGGCACGGGCCTCGGCCTCGCGATCTGCGCGCGCCTCACCGAGCGCATGGGCGGGAGCCTCGAGGTCGAGAGCGTCGAGTGCGTGGGGAGCACCTTCCGCGTGACCCTCCCGCTGACGGCGCTGCCGACGGAGACCGCGAGCACGCCGCCGCCGCCGCAGCCCATCGAGGCCCTGTGGACCGACGGGCCTCGCAAGATCCTCCTCGTCGAGGACAACCCCGTGAGCCGCCGCCTCGGGTTCGTGCTGCTCACGAAGATGCGCCACGAGGTGACCGCCGTGGAGCACGGCCGCGCGGCCCTCGACGCGCTCGCCGACGCGCGCTTCGACCTCGTGCTCATGGACATCCAGATGCCCGTGATGGACGGCAACGCAGCCCTCGCCGAGCTGCGCGAGCGCGAGCGGGCGACGGCCGCGCACACGCCCGTGATCGCCGTCACCGCGTGCGCCTCAAAGGACGAGGAGCGGGCCCTGCTTGGTGCGGGCTTCGACGGCTACGTGCGCAAGCCGCTCGGCCTGCGAGAGCTCGTCGATCAGATGCGCCACGCGCTCCTGAGCCTGCGCGAGGGTGACGAGACCGTCAGCCCGACGCCTCGTCGTGAATGAACATCCAGCGGTTCTTCGCCCACGACACGACGCTCTTGAAGTAGTCGCCGCTGGCGATCTCGGCGGCGCGCGCCTCGAGCTGCGCGCAGACCACCCCCGGCGGCGCCAGCGTGGCGCGGAGCGCGGTGTTGATCTCTTCGATGGCGGGGGCGAAGCGAAAGAAGTCCTCGTCGAGCAGGTCGCGGCACTGGTGTGAGACCACGGCGACGGAGCCCTGCGCCATGAGATCGACGAGAAAGAGCGGGCGCAGCACGAGCCACTGGAGCCAGCCCCAGTTGACGTCTCTGCGCTTGAGCGGCCAGGCGCGCAGCGGCGACGCCTCGCAGGCGAGCTTCAAGAGACCCCCGAGCCACGAGCGCTCGATGAGGCTGCGCTCCTTGCCGCACTCGAACGCGCCCAGCGAGAGCATGCGAACGCTCGGGAGCCAGTCGCGGAGGTGGTGCACGTTGACGTGCTTGTGCGTCGCCATCTGGTACTGAAGGGCGTTCGCGAGGGCGCACATCGCGGGGTTGTTGGCGACGAGGCCGCCGTCGACGAAGTGCCCGGCGTCGCCGATCGCGCCCCCGCGGCCTCCGTGGATGGGGAGGTAGAGCGGAAACGCGCTGCTCGCGAGGGCCACGTCGACGAGCGTGAGGTCCCCGTCGCCAGCGTCGGGCGCGGGCGAGGCGGTCGGAAAGTTGCGAAAGAGCCTCGGGGCCCAGGTGTCGGCGCCGAGGCTTACGATGAGCATGCGGCGGTCGAGGTCGCGGAGCTTCATGTCGCCGTATCCCTCGGGAGACGAGAGCATCGCGCGGAGCCTGTGCGCGTGGTCGAGGGGCCCGAGGCCGCTCAGGAGCGAGAGCATCCCGCAGGGCGTCGCGTGGAGCGCCTCGAGCACCCGTCGCATGAAGTGCTTCGCCTCTTCGAGCGCGCGCATCCCCGACACGCCCCGCGCGAGGCGCGACGCGAGAAAGAGCGAGAGGAACGCACCATCCGAGGTGCCCGCGAACATCTCCGTCTGTTCGAGGAAGCCCGGCACCTCCTCCTGCATGCGACGCAGGAGGTGGACCTGCACGAGCGCCGCAGGTCCGCCGTCGATCGTGAGCACGCGCAGCGAGGGGAGGCCGTCGGGGAGAGGCGTGTTCGGCGTCACGCCCGCGACTCAATCACCCAACGGGGCGTCCTGTCGAAGAATCGTCCCCGCAGGGAGCGCCACGCGCTGAGAGATGATCACCGGCCGCTCGCCCTGCGCGCGGTCGAAGCTCGACACATGGACGCGCAGAACGTCGTCCTGCCGCGTGACCGAGACGCCGCGCGCGCCCTCGTCGGCCGTGTCGAGCACCACCGCGCTCACGGCCCCACGCACGAACTCAGCCCCTCTCCGCTCGGCCTCCGTGGGCGCGTGGATCGCCGTACCCGCCCCGAAATCGATGCGTCGCGACACAGCACCCTCGATCACGAGCGCGAGCGTGCGCGTGGGCAGTGAGGTCCCGTCGTTCACCGCAGCGCCGAGCTCCCACCGCAGCCGCGCCTCACGCGGACCGAGCGGCGTTGACGGCGGGGCAATGGGCATCGGCTGCTCGCGATGTGTGAGCGGTCCCGCGGCGCGCGCGCGCACGTCGGAGGCCACGGCGACGCTCCCCACGACGGCGTCGGGCGCGGTCGGATGGGGGCACGCGCGCGACGGCTGCGCGCAGCCCGAGCGGAGCACCACCCACGCGTCTCCCTCACGCGCGACGCTGAAAACTACGGGCTCCGGGAGCTCGCAGCGCACCGCGCGAGCGCCGCCCACGAGCCTCGCGCCTCCGTCACGCAGGTCGTGGAGCATCGGCGGCGCGAACTCACGGCAACCGCCGCGCGCGCCCACGTTCACGAGGTCACGCGGCGCTGCACCGGGAACGCGCTCCGTGAGCACGAGCCACGCGACGTCATCGCGTCCGAAGCCGTCATCGAGCGGAACGAGGTCCCACCCGATGAGCGGCCCCGCCGAGGGATCGGGCGCGGGCGCGATCCCCGCGTCGCCCATCGCGTGACCGGGGATCGCTGCGAGCGAGGGCGCGACGGGCACGGGTTCTTCGAGCGGCGGCGCAATCGGCCGCGGAGCTTCGTGTCGCGGGAGTGGCCTCGGCGCGTCGCGTCGACACGAGAGCGCGACGAGCGCGAGGGCGAGCGAGAGGCGCTTCACGGAGCCTCCGTGACGAGGGGCATGGCCGTGGCGCTGAAGACGGTTTCGAAGTGCGTGACGGCGCGTCGCGCGAGCGCCTCGACGCTCGGAACACCCTGTACGCCAAGGGATTCGAGCGAGGTGACGGGGTACTCCTTGATGCCACACGGGACGATGAGGTCGAAGTCCGAGAGCTTCGTGGTGGCGTTGAGCGCGAGGCCGTGGAGCGTCACCCAGCGCGAGATCTTCACGCCGATGGCTCCCACCTTCGCGGGCCTCGTGGCGAGCTCTTCACCGGGCCACGCGTCGGGGTGATCGAGGTCGACCCACGCGCCGATGAACTTGTCGCGTCCGCCCGCGCCGATGCCGTGATCCGCGCAGAGGAGGGCCATCACGCGGATGAGGTCTTTGACGTAGCGGCGCACGTCGCAGCGGTCGGGTTCGAGCGAGAAGATGGGATAGGCTACGAGCTGTCCGGGGCCGTGATAGGTCACGTCTCCGCCGCGCTCGGTCTCGACCACCGCGATGCCGCGCGACGCGAGGAACTCCTTGGGCGCGACGACGTTCTCTTCGTGCGCCCCACGGCCGAGGGTGACCACGGGGTCGTGCTCGACGAGGAGCAGCGTGTCGGGAATCTCTCCCGCGATGCGGCGCTCTTGCAGTGACTTCTGGAGCGCGTGGACGGGCTCGTACGGTCTCCGCCCGAGCCACACGGGGAGAAAGCTTCTCTCGGCGGTCATCGGGCGGAGACAGTGCGGGAGGAGGCGCGCGGGATCAACCGCTCTCGATCACGCGGACGCGGAGCTCGGCGAGCTGCTCGGGCGAGACCGCGTTGGGCGCGTCGGTCATCAGGTCGGTGCCCTTCTGCGTCTTCGGGAAGGCCACCACGTCACGGATGCTCTCGCTGCCCGTGAGGAGCATCACGAGGCGGTCCATGCCGAGCGCGATTCCACCGTGCGGCGGCGCGCCGTAGCGAAGGGCTTCGAGGAGGAAGCCGAACTTGGCCTTCGCGTCTTCGTCCGAGATTCCCAGGGCGCGGAAGACCTTCGCCTGCACCTCGGGGTCGTGGAGCCGCACGCTGCCGCCGCCGATCTCGAAGCCGTTGAGCACGAGGTCGTAGCGGTAGCAGAGCACGCGGCCGGGGTCGCTCTCGAGGAACGCCACCGAGTCGTCGTGGGGGCGCGTGAAGGCGTGGTGCGCCGCGACCCAGCGGTTCTCCTTCTCGTCGTGCTCGAACAGCGGCGGATCGACCACCCAGAGGAAGTTGTACTCGCCGCGCGTCCCGAACTCGGGGATGAGCCCGAGCCTGCGCCCGAGGTGGAGCCGCAGGTTCGCCATGACGGTGTGCACCATCGCGGTCGAGCCGAACTGAAAGATCAGCAGGTCTCCGGCCTTCGCGCCGAGGGCCTTGTTGATCGCCACGCGGAACTCGGGAGTGATGCTCTTGGCGAAGGGCGACTGCGTCCACGTGCCGTCTTCGGCGACGCGAGCGCGCGCGAGCCCCTTGGCGCCCATGCCCTTCACGTACTCTTCGAGCTTGTCGGTCTCGGTGCGCGAGAGCTGCTGCGCCGCCGGGATGACCATCGCCTTGACGATCTTGCGCGGCACCTCACGGCGGTCTTCGCCGCGGATGTATGCCTCGGCGATCTCGGCCAGGAAGGGGATTCCGCCGCCCTTGTGCTCGATCGTGAGCTCGGTGAGGTCGGTGTGCGCGAGGCCGAAGCGCAGGTCGGGCTTGTCGTTGCCGTACTGCCGCATCGAGTCGTCGAAGCGCATCCGCGGAAAGCGTCCGTCGGGGTAGACCGTGTGGAGGTCCATCCCCAGCGCTTCCTTCCACACCTTGAAGACGAGGCCCTCGATGAGCCTGAAGATGTCTTCCTGGTTGATGTACGACATCTCGACGTCGATCTGCGTGAACTCGGGCTGGCGGTCGAGGCGCAGGTCCTCGTCGCGGAAGCACTTCGTGATCTGAAAGTACCGATCGAAGCCCGCCACCATGTAGAGCTGCTTGAAGAGCTGCGGGCTCTCGGCGAGCGCGTAGAACTTCCCGGCGCTGAGACGCGAGGGGACGAGAAAGTTCCTCGCGCCGCCCGGCGTGTACTTCACGAGCACCGGCGTCTCGAGCTCGAGGAAGCGGTTGTCCGTGAGGTAGCTCCGCACGGCCTGATTGATCTTCGAGCGCGTGATCAGCACCTTCTGGAGCTTGGGCCTCCGCAGGTCGAGGTAGCGGTACTGGAGGCGCTTCTCCTCGCCCGTCGCGGTCTCGTCTTCGATCTCGAAGGGCGGCGTCTCGGAGCGGTTGAAGATCACGGCCTCGTGCACGAGCACCTCGACCTCGCCCGTCGCGAGGTTGGGGTTGTGCGCCGAGACCATCTCGCCCGTCTTCTTCGACTTCTGCATTCCCCGGTCGCGCACCACGCCGCGGATGCCCACGGAGTACTCGGTCCGCATCTGATCGGCGAGCGCGTGCGCGTCGGCGAAGTCGGGGTCGAACACCACCTGCGTGATGCCCTCGCGGTCGCGCATGTCGATGAAGCGCAGCCCGCCGAAGTCTCGGTAGTACTGCACCCAACCGAACAGCACGACCTCCTTGCCGATATCGCCCGCGCGCAGCCCACCACAGGTGTGCGTGCGCTTCAGCTCGTCGATGAACCTGGCCACGAGTGTGTTCTCCTTCAATCACCCACCGCATCGCGGGGGGCGCGTACGCTACCACCAACGCGACGCGTTACAAACGCCGAGGGAGCGTGAACCAGAACGCGCTCCCCCGACCTTCGCGGGCCTCGACGCCGACGTCGCCGCCGTGCACCTCGACGATGGCGCGCACGATCGAGAGCCCGAGGCCCGTTCCACCGCGGTCACGGTCGGTGGTGAAGAAGCGGTCCCACACGCGCGGGAGGTTCGCCTCCGAGACCCCCGCTCCCTGATCGAGCACGGTCGTGTGAAAGCCGTGGGCGTCGCCCTCGACGCGCACCGTGACGGGGGCTCCTTCGGGCGAGAAGCGCAGGGCATTGTCGACGAGGTTGGTGAGAACAGTCTCGACCTGCTCGGGCGCGGCGCGCAGGTGATCGAAGCCCGCGCTCCACGCGAGGCTCACGTCTCGTCCCGCGTCGCGGTAGCGGCTCACGACGCCTTCGACGAGCGCGCGGTAGTCCATGGGCACGCGAGGCTCGGGCCGCGCCTCGATGCGCGAGAGCTCAAGGAGCCGCGTCACCAGCCGCGAGAGCCGCTCCGCGTCGTCGAGGATGTTGCCGAGAAATCGCTGCCGCGCTTCGGGCTCATCGGCCGCGCCGTCACGGAGGAGCTCCGCCGCGCCGCGCATCGACGCGATGGGGGTCTTGAACTCGTGCGAGACGTTGGCCGCGAGCTCCGAGATGTAGCCGAGTCGCGCGTCGAGGGCGCGGGCCATCGCGTCGAAGTCGCGCGCGAGCTCGCCGATCTCGTCGCGGCCTTTGATGTTGAGCGCCACGCCGCGCTCGCCAGCAGCGATGCGCCCCGCGGCCACGGTGAGCCGACGCAGCGGGCGCGAGATGGTGAACGCGAGAAAGAGCGCGATGAGCGTGCCCACGGCGAGCGA
>JBPOHC010000720.1:0-2087 GCA_052035985.1 Myxococcota bacterium
CAGTCGTTCTATCGCGCCGTCGAGGCCACCAGCGTGACGCCCTTCTCGGCTCGCGCCATCGACCGCGGGCTCCCTGCCGTGACCGTCGCGCTGGCGCGACTCTCCGAGCCTGCGCTCACGTCGCCCGATGGGGCCGCCGACCTCGCCTCGGTGCGAGCGCGCGTGACCGAGTACGTCGCCGAGACGATGGTGCGTCGGGCCGAGGCGCACTGCGCACGACCGCCCGCCGACGAGTCCTTCGAGGAGCTTGCGCAGAAGCTCCGCGCCCGCGTCGCGGTGCTCTTCGACGCGTGGTCGCACGTGATCGACGACGACCCGGGCTCCAAGGGTCTGTCGTACCAGCGCTACGAAGACAGGGGCAGCGGCGCGCGGCCGCTGCTTCACATGCCCCTCGACGAGGACCTCGGGGAGGCCAACAAGTTCGAGCGAAAGTTCATCGCCTCGCGTTCGATGCGCGACGTCGAGGCCTCGACGGACCTCATGGTGATGACGCGCAAGGGCGCCGGGGCCGTGGTCGCGAACGAGGAGGAGGCGCAGTGAGCCGCGGAGAGCGTTGGAAGGCGGGCGTCCCCTTCGGGCGACGGGCCGACGGTGCGATTCGGCAGAGCCAGCTCGTGGGGATGTTCGGCCCCGGTGCGCTGGTCGACCTCGTCGATCACGCGGTGGTCGTCGCGGGCCTCTCCTGGTGGGCGAAGGGCGAGCCCATCCATGAGGAGCGCCTCGTCTCGATGCTCGCGCGTCAGGAGGGCTTCGGCAACGTGAGCCTCCACGCGCCGCCCGCGGCATCGCAGGATCGCGAAGACCCCAACCGTCGATGGATCAAGGCCTTCGAGTTCCCCGAGTGGTTCACCTGTCAGAACGAGAGCTGCTGGGTGGACTTCGGGCGCGAGCCCCGTCGTGACAGCCGCCCGCGACGACTCCTTCACGCGAGCGACCTCGACGCGGGCGGCCACCGCTGCGCGGGCAAAGGGAAGACGCGACCGTCGCCCGTGCAGCCCATTCGCTTCGTGCGCGCGTGCCGCTTCGGCCACCTCGACGACCTCGACTGGAAGACGCTCGTCCACGGCAAGGAGAAGTGCACCAAGGCGCGCCCCATGTACTGGATCGACGAGGCGGGCACCTCGGGCGACCTCGCAGACGTGCGTGTGAGCTGCGACTGCGGCAAGAGCCTGCGCATGTCGGTCGCGGCCGAGCGATCGTTTGAAGAGCCTCCCCTCGGGTGGTGCTACGGGCGGCGTCCGTGGCTGGGCGACGTGCCCGAGGAGGGATGCGAGCCCGGCGAGCCGATGAAGCTGCTGCTTCGGTCCGCGAGCCACGCGTACTTCCCGCAGGTGGCGAGCGTGATCCACGTGCCCGAGAAGTCGGCGCTGGTGCGCGACGCCGTCGGACGCCTCTGGGACAAGCTCAAGGGCGCCAAGAAGGTCTCGAGCGTCGCGCTCTACCGCGACGAGCAGGACGACGTCGCCGAGGCCTTCGCGGGCGTCCCCGACGCCGAGGTCTTCGCCGAGATCGAGCGCCGTCGCAACGGCGCGCAGGTGCCCACCAAGAAGCTCAAGGACGCCGAGGTCGAGGTGCTCCTCGATTGCCCGCCGGAGCTCGCGATGGACGTCGCCCACGGTCGCTTCTACGCGCGCACGGCGAAGGTCGTGGCGAAGCGCGCCCACGCGCCCATCGAGAAGGTCGCGAAGGTGGTGCTGGTGCACCGGCTCACGGAGGTGCGTGCGCTCGCAGGCTTCACGCGCTTCGAGCCGAAGATGACCGACGTCGACGGAGAGCTCGACCTGGGCGTGGGCACGTCGCGCATCGACGATCCGCTCTCGTGGCTCCCGGCGATCGAGAACCAGGGCGAAGGGGTCTTCTTCTCGCTCAAAGAGTCCGAGCTCGTGCCGTGGGAGACCTCTCGCGCCGAGGCACGCGCACGTCAGTTTCAGACCGGCTTCAATCGCTGGAAGAAGCAACGCACCGACCGCAAAGACGCCCGCGACGAGTTCGCGCGACCGCGGTACGTGCTCCTCCACTCGCTGGCCCACCTGCTCATCACGGCGGTGTCGCTCGAGTGCGGCTACCCCGCGAGCGCGATCCGCGAG
>JBPOHC010000228.1:0-11657 GCA_052035985.1 Myxococcota bacterium
CCCTTGAAGGGCTGCGTGCGGGCCTGGCCGATTCCCACGAGCGCGTCGGCGAGGGGATCGATGGAGTCGTCCTGCTCGTTGTCGGCCTCCGCGACGGCCTGCTCGGCGGCGGTCACCTTCTCCTCGGCCGCGTTGAGCGCGCCGTTGGCCGTGCAGAGGGTCGTGTGCGCCTTGCGGAACTCGTTGAGCTTCTTCGCGATCGTCTTCGTATCGGTGGTCTCGGCGGCGGCGAGCACCGCGTCTCCGACCTCGGCCCGTCCCGTGTGTGATGCGGCTCTGCGAATCGTCATGTGAATTGCCCTCCGTGACGCTCATGCTCTCGCGCGCCGCGTCGCCCGGAGAAGCGAAAAGCCCGTTCGAGCCAAACACGGGTGTGCGGGCTTCGGACGACGCCTTCGAACGGGGTCCACGCGTGTAACGGGGCGCGATCGAAGGCTTCGATTGAGGGCCGCGCGAGTTGCGGGGTGCGATCGAAGGCTTCGGTTGCGACCCGCGCGAGTTGCAGGGTGCGATCGAAGGCTTCGGTGGGGGGCCGCGCGTGTCGTGGGGTGCGATCGAAGGCTTCGGTTGGAGGCCGCTACGGGTAGATCGGCGGGAGCGCCCACGCGGACGGGGCACCGCGCTGCGCGTTGACGGCGCGCGTTCCCGTGGCGCACCCCCTGGTCCCCTCTCCAGGCCGCTCGACGCGTCTCTGAGCGCGCAGCCGTCTCCGCGGGTGGCGGCCCGCCACCTCCTCGCCACCCGATCCGCCACCCGATCCGCCACCCCCGCACTCATCGATCCACGGAAATTCAAGCGCGGCACGCTGAGCGCAAACGCCGCGTTCAATGAGCGCGAAGAAGACCGCGTGGCACCCGCCGTTCACCGGATTGCTCCAAGAGCGAGCGCCCCGCTGGGCCCGCGTGCGAGGGGAGGTTCAGCTCACGACGGAGCCCCTACGCGTCGACGACGTGATCGAGGTGTGGGCCAACGCCGAGCACGACCCCCGAGACACGGGCTCGACCCTTCGCGGTCTGTGGCGCTTCGTCGTCGTGGTGGCGTTGCTGGAGTTCAAGAGCGTCGTGTGGCCCTTCCAACGGGGCGACCTCTTTCGCCTCATCGCGTACGGAATGCTCTGGCTCTCGGAGCATCAGCGACGCGAGCGCTCGCACGATGGCGATCGCACCGAGCGCCTCGCCGTTCACGAGCTCACGCTGCTCCTCGCGGTGCCCTCGATCAACATGGCGCTGCGCGACGAGCTCTCTGAGCTGGGCATCGCGCTCCCCGAGTCGCCGAGCGGCTACCTCGCGGTCGAGGGCGCGCCCCTCACGCTCGTCGTGGTCGACCTCACGGCCGTGGCCGAGCGCGAAGACGACGATCTCTTGCGCATCTTCGCGGGGCTCCCGCTGCGTGACATCGAGACGAAGCAATGGTTGAGTGAGCACCAGGGGCAACCGAGGCGACACCATGAGCACACACGCCACGCCAGACCTCTACGGCTACGACGAACTCGTCAGGAGGTCGCTCCGCAACTACACGCCCGAGCAGCGGCTCGAGGGGCTCGCGCCCGAGCAGATCGCCAGCGCGCTCAAGCCCGAGCAGATTGCTGAATCACTCGCCGCCCGCCCCGAGGCCGAGCAGGTGCTCTCGCTGCCCGATTCCCTGCTGCGCCTGCTGCCCGCGGACTACCTCGCCACGCTCCCCGACGACGTGCAGGCGAAGGTTCGCGCCCGCCTCGCGCGATGACCCGCACCTGATCCCCCGCCGTCGAGGCGCTCGTCCGTTGCGTCAACGCGCCGTCGCCGCACCTCCCGCCGCACCCCTACGCGCAGAATTGACGCCGTGGCTTCTCGCTAGCGTGGGGTGTATACCCGCGGCCCCTCGCGATGCGGCGCAGGACAGCGCCACGATCGCGTTGTGGAGGAGAGCGCTGCACATGAACCAACCCATCCGAAAGGTCGCCGTCCTCGGCGCCGGCGTCATGGGCGCCGGCATCGCGGCGCACCTGGCCAACGCAGGCGTCGAGGTGCTGCTCCTCGACATCGTGCCGCCGAACCTCACCGATGCCGAGAAGGCAGACCCCGCCGCGCGCAACCGCTTCTCCGCCGGAGGGCTCGAGAAGGCCCTCAAGGCGCGCCCCGCGGCGTTCTTTCACCCGTCGCGCGCGCAGCTCGTCTCGACGGGCAACTTCGACGATGACCTCGCGAAGGTCGCGAGCTGTGACCTCATCATCGAGGCCGTCGTCGAGAACATCACCATCAAGCAGAACCTCTTCGCGAAGCTCGACGCGCTCACCACCGACCGCACGCTCATCGCATCGAACACCTCCGGCCTGCGCATCGCCGCCATGGTCGAGGGACGCTCCGCGTCGTTCCGTCAGCGCTTCATGGTGATCCACTTCTTCAACCCGCCGCGGTACATGAAGCTCCTCGAGCTCGTGCCCGGCGCAGAGACGTCGCCCGCCGCGTTCGAACGCGTGAAGCGCTTCTCCGCCGACGCGCTCGGCAAGGGCGTCGTCGTCGCCAAGGACACCACCAACTTCATCGGCAACCGCATCGGCGCCTACGCGATGATGGCCGCCATCCACCAGATGCTCACCGACGGGCTCTCGCCCGAAGACGTCGACGCCATCGTCGGGACGCCCATGGGACGCCCGAAGAGCGCCGCCTTCCGCACGGCCGACATGGTGGGCATCGACACCTTCGCCCACGTGGCCGACAACTGCTACGCGTCGCTCACGGCAGACGAAGACCGCGACACGTTCATCGTGCCGAACTACATCCGCACGATGGTCGAGAAGAAGCTCCTCGGCGACAAGACGAAGGGCGGCTTCTACAAGAAGAGCGACGCGGGTCTGCTCACGCTCGACCCGGCGACGGGCGCGTACCGCGAGAAGCAGTCGAACCCCGCCATCTCGAAGTTCATCAAGTCGCTGCGCGACGTCGACGACGTGGGCGAGCGGCTCCGCAAGCTCGTGGCCGACAAGGGCCCCGCGGGCGACTTCGCGTGGAAGGTGCTCTCGAAGGGCCTCGCGTACTCGGCTCGCCGCGTGGGCGAGATCACCGACGACGTGGCCGCCATCGATGACGCCATGCGCTGGGGCTACAACTGGGAGCTCGGTCCCTTCGAGACCTGGGACGCGCTCGGCGTCGCCGCCACCATCGACCGCATGGTCGCCGATCGCATCGCGCTGCCCGAGTCTGTGCTCAAGATGCGCGCGAAGAACGTCGCGAGCTTCTACAAGGACGGCTCGGTCTACAACCTCGCCACGGGCGAGTACGTGCCCCGCGCGACGGATCCGAAGGCCATCTCGCTCAAGGCCGCGCGCGCTTCGACGGGCCGCCCCGTCGTGTACGAGAACGCGGGCGCCGAGCTCTGGGAGATCGGCGAAGGCGTCGTCGCCCTCACGCTGCGCTCGAAGATGAACTCGGTCGACCCCGACGTGATCGAGGCCATCGACCGCGCCGTCGACATCGCCGAGTCGAAGTACCAGGGCCTCGTGCTCTTCAACGAGGGCGAGAACTTCTCCGTCGGTGCGAACCTCGCGCTCGTCGCGATGGCCGCTGCGTCGGGAGACTTCGACAGCATCGGCAAGCTCGCCAGGGCCTTTCAGAAGGCCAATCAGCGGATGAAGTACGCGCACGTCCCCGTCGTGGCGGCGGCCTTCGGCATGGCGCTCGGCGGCGGACTCGAGATGTGCCTCGGAGCCTCCGCGGTGCAGGCCGCGGCCGAGACCTACTCGGGCCTCGTCGAGGTCGGAATGGGGCTCATCCCCGGCGGCGGCGGGACGCTCAACCTCCTCTGGCGCGCGTTCGAAGGCGTGCCCGAGGGAGCGGCGGTCGACTCGTACGCGCTCATGACGCAGGTGTTCAAGAACATCGCCCTCGCCAAGGTCGCCACGAGCGCCGACGAGGCGAAGGAGCTCGGATTCCTCCGTCGCTCCGACGGGATCACGTTCGATCGCGCGAGGCTCCTCCACGACGCGCGCGCCAGGGTCATCGGGATGGCGAACTCGGGCTATCACCCGCCCGCGCCGAAGGCCTACAAGCTGCCTGGTGAGAGCGGCATCGCGACGCTCAAGATGATGGTCGGATCGCTCGTCGCGGGCGGTCAGGCCACGCCGCACGACGGGACCGTGGCGATTCAGCTCGCCAACGTGCTCTGCGGCGGCATCGACGGCGCGGCTGCGCCCGTGACCGAAGAGAAGCTCCTCGAGCTCGAGGCCGAGGCATTCCTGACTCTCTGCGGAGAGCAGAAGACGCAGGAGCGCATGCAGTACTTCCTCATGAACAACAAGCCCCTGCGCAACTAAGGGAGTGACGCCAATGACCGACGTCGTCATCGCAGCCGCCGTTCGTAGCGCCGTGGGCCGCGCCCACAAGGGAGCGCTCGCCCTCACCCGCCCCGACGACCTCGCGGGCATGGTGGTGCGTGAGCTCCTCGCTCGCGTTCCTCAGCTCGACCCCAAGGAGGTCGACGACCTCGTGCTCGGGTGCGCAATGCCCGAGGGCGAGCAGGGACTCAACATCGCCCGCGTCGTGGGGCTCCTCGGAGGTCTCTCCGAAGAGTCGTCGGCGCTCACCGTCAACCGCTTCTGCTCGAGCGGCCTCCAGGCCATCGCGCAGGCCGCCGAGCGCGTCGCGTTCGGCAGCATCGACGTCGCCATCGGCGGCGGCGTCGAGTCGATGACCGCGGTGCCCATGACGGGCAACAAGCTCACCGTGAGCGCCGAGGTCATGGACCGCTTCCCCAACGCGTACACGCCCATGGGGATCACCGCCGAGAACGTCGCGACGCGCTTCGACGTGTCGCGCGCCGCGCAGGACGAGTTCGGCGCGCGCAGCCACCAGAAGGCCGCGAAGGCCCAGGCCGAAGGGCGCTTCAACGACGAGATCGCCACCGTGCGCGCGGTCCGCTACGCGACGCGTGACGGCAAGCCCGTGCGCGACGACGTGGCCTTCAACCGCGACGAGTTCGTGCGCGGCGACACCACGGCCGAGAAGCTCGGCGCGCTCAAGCCCGTGTTCTCCGCCAAGGGAACCGTCACCGCGGGCAACAGCTCGCCCCTCAGCGACGGCGCCGCCGCGTCGCTCGTCATGTCGAAGGCGAAGGCCGACGCGCTCGGGATCAAGCCCCTCGGGTACTTCCGCGGCTTCCAGGTGGCGGGCGTGGCGCCTGACATCATGGGCATCGGACCGGTCCCCGCGGTGCGCAAGCTGCTCAAGAAGACGGGCCTCACGCTCGCCGACATCGACCTCATCGAGATGAACGAAGCCTTCGCTGCGCAGGCCGTGTACTGCCAGCGCGAGCTCGGCATCGCCGACGAGAAGCTCAACGTCAACGGCGGCGCCATCGCGCTCGGACATCCCCTCGGATGCACCGGCGCGAAGCTCACCGCGACGCTCCTCCACGAGCTCCGCCGCCGCGGCGGACGCTACGGCATCGTCACCATGTGCATCGGTGGCGGCATGGGCGCGGCGGGGCTCTTCGAAGCCATCCGCTGACCGCTCTCTCTCTCCGGCCCCGCTTCGTGCTGGGGTTCGGTGCGCCGCGTTGCGATCGAGTCTGACGGCGTCGATGGCGTCACACCGCGGGTGTCGCTGGATGCACCTCACCCCAGCACGCAACGGGGAGGGCGAAGCGGGAGAAGCGCTTCGTTCGCCCCGCGCGTTGCGGTAACCTCCCCCACATGGGTACTGCACGTCGCTTCGGATCGAGCGTCTTCTTGTGGTGCGTCCTCGCTGCGGGCTGTGGCGACGACGTGTCCGATCAGGTCATCACCCCCGACGTTCCGATCGTCGACGCGCCCGACGACACGGCGCCCGTCGAAGACACGACGCCCGCCGAAGACGTCACGCCCGCCGACGACACGACACCCGTCGTCGACACGGCGCCCACCGACGACACGATCACGCCTCCGCCCGACGACGTGATCTCTCCGCCCGTGGACGTCATCACACCTCCGCCCGACGACGTGATCACGCCTCCGCCCGCCGACGTGGTCACGCCGCCCGCGGACGTCATCACGCCGCCGCCCGCCGACGTGGTCACGCCGCCCGCCGACATCGTGACGCCGCCGATGGACGTCGTGACGCCTCCCGCGGACGTCGTGACGCCGCCGCGCGATGTTCCTCCGATGGACGTTCCGCGTGACACGGGCGCGGACGCGTCGACGTGCGGATCGCCCGGTCAGGCGTGCTGCCGCCCGCTGTTCAACTGTCCCGGCGGCGGCGAGTGCAACCTGCGAACGCTGACGTGTCAGCCCTGCGGAATGACCACGCAGGCGTGCTGCACCCGCGCGACGCCGACGTGCGCGACGGGCAACTACTGCAACGCGGGCACCTGCGACACCTGCGGAACGCCCGGTCGCCCTTGCTGCCCCGGCGGAACCTGCGGCGCCGGCGCGACCTGCACCGCGCGCCTCGTCTGCACCGCGTGTGGCGGCGCAGGACAGCCCTGCTGCCCTGGAATGGCGGCCTGTGGAGCGGGCCTCGCGTGCGGCGGTGGCGTGTGCTCGCCGTGTGGCGGCGCGGGACAGAGCTGCTGCGGCGGGACGATGTGCTCGACGGGCCTCTCGTGTCGCACGGGGACGTGTCAGATGGTCACCTGCGGCGCGACGGGCCTCCCGTGCTGCGGCGGAACGCGCTGCGACAGCGCCACCAACGCGTGCGTGGGCGGCTCCTGCGTCGCGTGCGGAATGACCGGACAGCCCTGCTGCGCGGGTCGCTGCGCGTCGGCCACCGCGGCCTGCGTCAGCAACACCTGCACGGCCTGCGGAACGAGCGGATCGCCCTGCTGCGCGGGCAACACCTGCAACGTCGGGCTCCTCTGCGGCGCGGCGATGACGGGCGGCGCCATGACCTGCCGCGCGTGCGGCGCCAGCGGTCAGCCCTGCTGCACGGGCGGAACCTGCAACGTCGGCCTCCGCTGCGGTCGCACCGGCTGCGTCTGACCTCGTCGTCGCGCAGCCCTTCGTACACTGCCCTTCTGACGAAATCGTCTCCCTCGCGGGAACCATCTTCCGCGTCGATCGTGGAACGCCTCGAACGCGCCCGATGACGCCCTCCGAGCTCGATGACCTGACCCTCGAACGCGCCCGCCGCGGCGACCGCGACGCCTGTCGCGCGTTCGTGGTGCGCTATCAGGGCCTCGTCTTTCACACCGCATCGCGCGTGCTCGGGAGGGCCGCGCCCGAGCTCGAAGACGTCGCGCAGGACGCCATGCTCAAGTGCCTCGACGCGCTCCCCGGCTTCGACCCGAAGGGGAGCGCGAAGCTCTCGACGTGGATCGCCACCATCACCGCGCGCACGGCCATCGACGCGCTGCGGGCGAGGCGGGTGGTGGTTCCGCTCGACGCGCTGAGAGACGTTCGCGCCGCGCAACAGAGCGAGCCCGACGCGGCCCTCGGAGACGCGCAAGAGAGAGCCCGTCTCGCGAAGGCGATGGAGGGCATCGGCCCCGATCAGCGCGCGGTGATGGTGCTCCGCGTCGAGCACGACCTCGGCCTCGACGAGATCGCACGCGCCCTGAAGATCGAGGTGGGCACGGTCAAGTCACGCCTCGCACGCGCGAAGCAGGCGCTCCTCGCGGCCCTCGGAGAACGCCCCTCACGGGAGCACGACCATGGATGACGACGAGCTCTACGCCCGCTCCCTCGAAGCGCAGGGGCCCACAATCCCTCCTCCCGAGCGCTTCGCCGACGACGTGATGGCGCGGTGGGACGCTTCGAAGCAGCGTCCGTCTCGCCGTACGCCTCGCGTCGCGAGTGTTCTCGCGCTCGCGGCATCGGTGGCGCTCGCGATCACCTGGGGCGCCACGGGGAGAGCGCGCGAGGGCGCGGTGCTCGTCGACGACGCGGGTCCACGCACGGTCGCCATCGGCGGTCGCGCAACGGCCGTCTTCGAAGCGGGAACGCGCGCGCGCTGGCGCACCGCGGGATGGTTCGGCGGCGGCGACGAGGTGGTGATCGACGAGGGCGCGGGCTTCTTCCGCGTCGACCGCGGCGGAGGCTTCGTGGTGCGCGGTCCGCACGGCGAGGCGCGGGTCACTGGAACATGTTTTCGCGTCGCCACGACGGCGCGCGACGCACGACAGACACACGGAGACGACACGATGCGAGCACGATGGTTCGGCGCGGGCGCCCTCTCGATGGCGATGGTGGTCGCGGTCTACGAAGGCGGCGTGAGGGTCGCGAGCGCCAACGGACGCTCCGTCGCCGTGGCCCCGGGACAGTCTGCGGTCATCGACGCCCACGGCGCGCTGCGACGCGAAGACTCCGCGACGCCGGGATCAAGCGCGCGCGGCGAAAACGGAGCAAACCCCGCGGGTGATTCGAGCGCCTCCTCGGGCACGACGGGCAATGCCGCGGGCGCGAATGAGACCGCTGTGAACACGGCGAACGGAGGTGTGCGCGCGACGAGCGAGGCCGAGGTGACGAGGCTCCGCGCGATCCTCTCGCAGCACGGGATCTCACCCGAGACGGGCGCGCTCGCGCCCAACGCGCGCAGAGGCATCGACGACAACGGAGAGACGGACCTGACGCCCGACGAGTGGCGCACGCTCGCGCAGCGCGGAGAGCTCCGATACCGCATCCCCGGAGGACGCGCGGAGCGCGATCCGGTCGACGAGGAGCGCGCGCGGAGGCTCGGGTTTCCCGAGGCTGACAGGGCCGAGGTGAACCGCGTGTTCAGCCGCGCGCAGGAGCGGCTCATGGGCACGCTCCGCGCGCTCTACCGCGAGGCCGCGGGGAGCGACCCCGGGACGCTCTCGATGGAGGCGCTCCGCAACGAGATCCACGACAAGACGCCCGATGATGTTCTCGGCCACGTGACGTGGCAGCTCTCGCAGGAGCGCGGCGGCGTTCTGCCGTGGCAGGCGCCGCGCGCGGACATGGTCCCGTACGAGCGGATGATGCGCGCGCTGGTGATGTACGAGGGCGAGCTGGAGCGCGACCTCGCGCCGCTGGTGGGCGACCGCATCGCGCACGAGGTGTTGCACGGAGAGAATCAGGTCTCGGCGCACGCGTACGGGATGACCGGCAGGGTAGGCGACGCAGGGCGGTGAGGGGTGTCGCTCCGTCGCTACCTGCCCGACACGACGGCGGAGCGCCTCGCCGCGCTCCGTGCCTCTGGGCTTCGCTGAGGCTCTCGCTGGAGGAGTCGCGAGAGGTTCTCGACGCTCGCGCTCGCTTCGAGCGTGAAGCGTGAGCGCCAGCCGTCTTCGCGTCGATCGTCGATCCACGAGAGGGCCTCGCGCGCGGAGACTCCCTGACGGAGCAGCGCCGCGTAGACGAAGGCGAACTCATCGCCGAGGCAGCTCCCGAAGGTGACCGGGTTGTCGGTGTTGACCGAGAGGTGAACGGGGTGACCGTGCGCTCCCTCGGAGACCGGCGGTTGCAGCCTCAACGCGGGATGCTCGCCCATCTGGTGCAGGTCGCCGATGAGCAGGTTGCTCGACGGGTTCGACTCGACGGTGATCTCTCGCCGCGCGAGCTCGGACTGCATCCATCGCTGCGCCGCGACGAGCATCGCGCGCTCCTCCGCGGTGCTCTCGACAGCGACGGGCGCGCGCCCGCGGTTGAAGGTGTCGCGGTCGGTGAGGTGCTCGATGAGCAGCTTCCACGCGACGTGCTCCGCGGGACCTCGCGACGTGTCGACGGAGGGATAGCGCAGCCGTTTGAGCACGCGAGGGTCGTGGCGGAGCCTGCGCGCTTCGAGCATCTGCTCCAGCGTCGCGCGGTGCCCTGAAGGAAGGAGTTCTCGCGCGAGCGCGGTCGCGTCGTGGCGCACCTTCTCGATGCGCGCGGCGCTGCCGTTGAAGTCACCGTGCGCGTAGCGATCGAGCTCCCAGAGGAGGTCGTCGAGCCGCTCTTCTCGGGGCTGCGCGACGGTGGTTCCGCGCTCGGTCTCGGGGTTGGCGCCGACGGCGAGGCCGTGCCCGAAGCGATCGCCCTGACGGAGCAATCCGAACTCGATGGCCTCGTGCATGCGACGCAGGCCCTCGGTGATGCGAAGGTAGTCCTCTCCCGCGTGAAGCGTCGCCCGCACTGGCGGAACCCGCCACCCAGGGACCGCGTGCGCGAGACGTCGCGAGGCTCTCTCGGATGCATCACGCACGATGTCGAAGAGCGGACGCAGCACCCACGCGGGCTGCGCCTGTTCGAGGTTCGCGACGTCGATTCCGCGCAGCACGAGGAGCTGCTCGGGGTGATCGCGCAACGCCGACGCGACGGCCACGGCGCTGCGTCGCTGCCTGCTGAACCACACGGCGTGACGCGCGCCGAACGCGAGGTTCGCGGGGTCTGCGTGGAGGTGCTGCTTGCCGTTCTGCTTGAACGAGTCCTCCTTGATGAAGTGCAGCACGAGCCCGATCTCGGGACGCGCGCCTCCGTCGTCGGGCGTGAACGCGCGAGCCTGACGCGTGACGGCGCGGAGGAGGTTGCGATTCCCGTCGATGGTGGCGTCGGGGCTGGTGCGCGTTTCGAGGGCGCCGAGGTTGAGGTCGCGCGACTCGGTGCGGAGCGCGTGCGACCAGCTCGCCTCGTAGCCGCGGTGCAGCGGGAGCAGCTTTCGAAAGAAGCTGATGCGGTTGTAGAAGCGCGTGAACCAGTGGAGTCCGGCGATCCCGGGTTCCTGCGCGAGCGTGCGGTAGGTTGCGCCGCGGAGTCGCTGGTACTGCCAGAACATTCGCGCGAACCCATTGTCGGCGACGCCGGGCCCGAGCAGGTACGCGATCGCGCGCGCCGCGAAGCGCGTCTCGGGCAACGCGGGGTGATCGCGCTGCGTGAGCCACGCCGAGAGCGGGTCTGCATCGACGGCCGCGCGATGCGGATCGTCGACGGCCGCAGGTGCCTTTCCGATCACTGCGCGAAGGAGCGCGCGTGCGCGTTCATGGGAGAGCGTGATCTTCGACCTCGGCGCGATGACGAGACCGAGCATTGCAGAGAGGCCCGCGCGAACGTCGCGAGGACCCCACTCCCAGGGGACCTTCGAAGCGACGCCGCGCATCCAGATCGTGACGTACTTGTCGAAGTTCGCGGGCGCTCCGTTGTCGTGCGCGCGAAGGAACGCGGCCATCGCGACGCGCGCGAGCGACGCGTCACGGAGCAGATGGAGAAAGCGATCCGCGTCTCCGAAGGGGATCACGCCCGCGAAGCTGCTTCGGAGCCACGCGACGAGCTCGCGATGGTTGCCCTTGTCTGCGAGGCTGCGCACGACGCCCATCCACAGCACGCCGAAGGGAATCGCCGCGCCGACGTGCAGGTGCGTCTCCGCGCACGGCGCCTGGAGCGTGCGTGCGAGGTGCGTGGTGACGAGCTCGACGTGCTCCGAGGGGGGCGAGACGTTGCGCGTCGCCGCGAGCGCGGCGACGAGGAGATCGGGCGGGAGCGCGAGGGAGATCCACCGCCAGCGCTCGACGAGCTCGCCGTAGTTGCCGTCGGTTTCGTGACGGAGCCCGACGCGTCGTCCGCGGAGTTCGAGGTGGTCGCAGGCGACGCGCGCGAGGTGTCGCGCGAGGGGAACGGTGTTTCCTCGCTCGGGGAACCACGCGAAGTCGCGGAGGTTGTCGAGCTGCGGGAGCGAGGCGCCCAGTGCGTGGCGACAGAGATGTGTCTGGAGCGCGCGGGCGAGGGGAGACGAGACGACGCCGACGTTGTCGCGATCGAGCGAGAGCGGCGA